>LNDR01000405.1 GCA_001464755.1 Rhizobiales bacterium Ga0077524 | reverse complement strand
GCCATGTGGCGCCAGTTCGAACGACTTTGCCCTCGACCATGCCACGAGTGCCGCCTTCGAGGGACCAGCACCGTTGACCGCCTTTCCGTAGAGTGCCCCCGTGACGTTGATGATGCGGCCAAATCCAGCGGCTTGCATGGGGGCAACGAGAGGCTTCGTGATGCGACGCGCAGACGCAAAGTTGAGGGCGTGCGCCTCCTCCCAAAACACCTCGGTCTCCTCCGCTTGGCCCAACGGCCTCGATCCGCCGGCGTTGTTGACGAGGATATCGACACGGCCGCCGAGTGCGGCAATCGCACCAGTGACAACGGCCTGACAACCGGCCTCGGTCGCGACGTCGCCGATCACCACGGAAACGGACGCCGCGCCTTGAGCCTTTGCGTTTGCAGCGACCGCCTGGAGGGCTCCCTGGTTACGGCCGGCCAGCGCGAGGCGCACGCCCTCGCGTGCGAGGCAAGTCGCAATGCCGATACCGATGCCGGCGCTTGCTCCAGTCACGAGCGCAGTGCGCCCGGCAAGTTTGAGATCCATGATGCTCCTCGTTCCAGTCCCTGACCCGCCGCCACCGTGTCCAGCCTCGTCAAGGATCGCGCTTCCGGGCAGAGAACACGATCAGAGCCCTGGGTATCAAGCTCGCTGCGCACTGAGCAGCCTCTTGCGCACGCAGCGCGCACTGGTGTATGGCATGCCAGATACCAAATACCAGATCGCGGCGATGGATGCCGCAGCGGCACAGGTGGCGCGCAGCAATGGCCGAGATGGTCCTTCGTATAGAACCCATCGCGGAGAGCTTGAGCCTGAAGGCGCTTGCCTATCGGGCGCTCAAGGCGGCGATTATGGATCTCAACATCTATGCTGCCGACGCCGAGCTACGGCTCGACGAGCGCGATCTGTCGCTCCGCTTCGGCATCTCTCGAACCCCATTGCGCGAAGCGCTCGCCCAACTCGAGCAGGAAGGTCTCGTGCGGATCGCGCCGCGACGGGGCATCTTCATCGTTCGCAAGACCAAGGCCGAGATCCTGGACATGATTACCGTGTGGGCCGCCCTCGAAAGCATGGCAGCGCGACTGGCAGCGACGGCGGCGACGAACGAGGAGCTTACCGACTTGAAACGCTTGATCGTCTTCTCAGGCGACGAGGTGGCGGCCAAGACGGGAGAGTATTCCGACGCCAATATACGCTTCCATCAGACGATCATCGGGCTCGGCCACAACCGTTTGCTCGGCGAGATCACAGACAGCCTCTTTCTGCATGTGCGCGCCATCCGCCAGAGGACGATTTTCGAAGCCGACCGCGCGCGTCGGTCGATCGCAGATCACACCGACATCGTCGCGGCCCTCCTATCACGAGACGCCGACCGGGCCGAGCGGCTGGTTCGAGAGCACACCATGAAGCTCCGCAACCATGTCGAGCGGCACGTCAATCTCGACTGAGACGACGACACACACTGACACCTAACCTGCTGGCCATCTCGAATGGACGTGCGGGTAAAAACAGAAGCCCATTCGGGCGAACGGGAGAGAAACGACCATGTCCTCCGACACGCAAGAGCAAACGCTGACCGACGGTTTTCATCTCGTCATCGACGCGCTCAAGTTGAACGGCATCACCAACATCTACGGCGTGCCCGGCATTCCGATCACCGACCTGGGCCGACTGGCGCAGGCCGCAGGCATGCGTGTGCTCGCATTCCGGCACGAGCAGAATGCTGGCTATGCCGCGAGCATCGCCGGCTATCTGACACAGAAGCCCGGCGTCTGCCTGACCGTATCGGCTCCAGGTTTTCTCAATGGCCTTAATGCACTGGCTCATGCGACGACGAACTGCTTTCCGATGATCTTGATCTCGGGCTCATCGGAGAGAGAAGTCGTCGACCTCCAGCAGGGCGACTACGAGGAGATGGACCAGCTTGCCGTCGCAAAGACGGTGGCGAAGGCCGCCTATCGGGTGCTGCATGCCCAGGATATCGGCGTCGGTATTGCCCGCGCCATACGGGCCGCCTGCTCGGGCCGCCCGGGCGGCGTCTATCTGGACCTGCCAGCGAAATTGTTCGCACAGACGATGGATGCCGCAGCGGGCAAGCGGTCGCTGATCAAGGTCGTCGACCCCGCGCCTCGCCATATCCCGGCACCAGAGGCGATCGCTCGTGCACTCGATGTGCTCAAGGCCGCCAAGAAGCCTCTGATCATCCTCGGCAAGGGTGCCGCCTACGCGCAAGCTGATGCTGACGTGCGCAGCTTCGTCGAGCGATCTGGCGCACCCTACATTGCGATGAGCATGGCCAAGGGCCTTCTGCCGGACGATCATCCGCAGTACGCGGGCGCGGCACGCTCTCTAGTTCTCAAAGACGCCGATGTCGTGATGCTTATCGGAGCCCGTCTCAATTGGTTGCTTTCGCACGGCAAAGGCAAGACCTGGGGAGCACCCGGCACGCAGAAATTCGTTCACGTCGACATTGATCCCAAGGAGATGGACTCCAACGTGGAGATCGCGGCGCCGGTGGTAGGCGACATCGCATCGACGGTGGCAGCCCTGCTGAAGTCCATGGGTGAGGCTTGGCCCAAGGCGCCCAGGGAGTGGACGACCGCCGTGCGCGCCAAGTGCGAGGACAACATCGCGAAGATGGCGCCGCGCCTGCAGAACAACAATGTGCCCATGGACTACCAAGGCGCACTTGGTGCTCTGCGCCGCATCATTGCGGCGCGTCCCGACACGATCCTGGTCAACGAGGGTGCCAACACGCTCGATTTCGCGCGTTCGATCATCGACATCTATCAGCCGAGGAAACGCCTCGACGTTGGCACGTGGGGCGTGATGGGCATTGGCATGGGCTACTCGGTGGCTGCGGCCGTAGAAACGGGCAAGCCTGTACTGGCCGTCGTCGGCGACAGTGCCTTCGGCTTCTCTGGCATGGAGATCGAGACGGTCTGCCGCTACAAGCTGCCCGTCTGCGTGGTCGTCTTCAACAACAACGGCATATACCGGGGCACGGATACCAATGCTGGCGGCGACGATCCGGCGTGGACCACATTTGTGAAGGGCTCGCGGTACGAGTTGATCGCAGAAGCCTTTGGCGGCGTGGCGGTCTGCGCGACGTCACCTGACGACCTGACCCGGGCCGTGACGGAGGCGCTCACGTCCGGAAAGCCGACCCTCGTCAACGCGATCATCGACGAGAAGGCCGGCACCGAAAGCGGTCGCATCGGCAATCTCAATCCGCAAAGCGCCTTGGCGAAGAAGAAGGCGTAATTCTGGACCGCGGCCAGCACACCATCCGCTAGCGAATGACTCGCGGTTGATCTCGACCTCCAAAGGCAGGAAATCCAGCCAATGTCCGAAGCCCTGAAAGGCGTGAAGATCCTCGATTTCACGCACGTGCAGTCCGGCCCCACGTGTACGCAGCTCCTGGCCTGGTTCGGCGCCGATGTGATCAAGGTCGAGCGCCCGGGGACAGGCGATATCACGCGCGGTCAGTTGCAGGACGTTCCAAACGTGGACAGCCTCTATTTCACGATGCTGAACCACAACAAGCGCTCGATCACGATCGATACCAAGAACAAGAAGGGCATGGAGATCCTCGAGCGGCTGGTGAAAACCTGCGACGTGCTGGTTGAGAATTTCGCGCCGGGTGCGATGGACCGTATGGGGCTCACCTGGGAACGCATCCAGGAGCTCAATCCGCGCATGATCTATGCGTCCATCAAGGGTTTCGGGCCCGGGCCTTACGAGGACTGCAAAGTTTACGAGAACATCGCGCAGTGCACCGGCGGTTCGGCCTCGACGACGGGCTTTCGCGATGGACCGCCGCTCGTCACGGGCGCACAGATCGGTGACAGCGGCACAGGTCTGCACTTGGCGCTCGGCATCGTCACAGCGCTTTTTCATCGCACGCATTCCGGCAAGGGACAGCGCGTGACCTGCGCCATGCAGGATGGCGTGCTGAACCTTGCTCGCGTGAAGCTCCGCGACCAGCAGCGACTCGCGCACGGGCCGCTCACGGAATTCAGCCAGTTCGGCGAGGGCGTGCCGTTCGGTGATGCTGTGCCACGCGCCGGCAACGACTCGGGCGGTGGGCAGCCGGGCCGGATCCTCAAATGCAGGGGCTGGGAGACGGACCCGAACGCCTACATCTATTTTATCACGCAGGCACCGGTCTGGGCCGAGATCTGCGAGGTGATCGGCGAGCCGGAGTGGGCCGAGCATCCCGACTACGCGACACCGAAGGCGCGATTGCCTCGGCTGAATCAGATCTTCTCGCGCATTGAGCATTGGACCATGTCACTGCCGAAGCTCGAGGCGATGGAGATCTTGAACAAATACGACATCCCCTGCGGACCGATCCTCTCGATGAAAGAGTTGGCGGAGGACTCCTCGCTGAAGGCGACGGGCACCATCGTCGAGGTGGCGCATCCGAAGCGCGGCACGTACCTCTCGGTCGGCAACCCGATCAAGCTGTCGGCCAGCCCGGCGAAGGTCGAGCGCTCGCCGCTGCTCGGCGAGCATACGGACGAGATCCTGGGCTCGCTCGGCTATACGGCAGACGACGTGACGGCGATCAAGGCTTCTGGCGCCACCGAGCCGCCGAAGAAGAAGGCGGCGGAATAGCCAACACGCTGGAAGGGGATTGCGTCCCCTCTCCCCATGCACTTCACTCATACGGGGAGAGGATGCGGGTGAAGGTCGGCGACAGCCCCGAGCGGGCAGGCCGCCATCACCCTGACCCTCTCCCCGTCGCGCTCACCATCCATTGACGTTCCCCACCGCTTCACAGGCGCGACGGGGAGAGGGAGAAATGACATGCGTATCGTCGTTCACGGCCAGGATGCATTCGGGAAAGCAGTGCTCGAGAAGTTGCTCGAGCGCGGGGAAAACATCATTGCGGTCTGCTGCGCGCCGGACAAGGCGGGCCGACCCGAGGACCCGCTCAAGACGTTCGCGCGTGAGAAAGGTTTACCGGTCCATCAGCCGACCAGTTGGAAGACACCCGAAGCGTTGACGTTGATGAGGAGCTTCGACGCCGACGTCTGCCTGATGGCATACGTACTGCTGTTCGTGCCTCAGCCCGTGCTCGACGCGCCTCGTCTCGGCACGTTCCAGTATCACCCATCTCTGCTCCCTGCGCACCGCGGGCCATCCTCCATCAATTGGCCGATTGCGATGGGCAAGACACGCACTGGCCTGACGATCTTCTGGCCGAACGAGGGCCTCGACGAGGGGCCGATCCTCCTCCAGAAGTCCGTCGAGATCGGGGCGGACGAGACGCTCGGCGACGTCTACTTCAAGAAGCTCTTCCCGATGGGCGTCGATGCCATGATGGAGAGCCTCGACCTCGTGAAGGCTGGTGTCATGCTCAAGCATGACCAGCGCCTCGCCGATGGCTCCTACGAGAGCTGGTTCAAGAAGGATCTCGCGCTCATCGACTGGTCGAAGCCGTTGGCCGACGTGCACAACACCATTCGCGCCGCCGATCCGGCGCCGGGTGCCTGGGGCACAGTCGGGGGCACGAAAGTCGATCTATTCGAGCCGCAACGTATGGCCGGCGCTTCGGGCGAGCCGGGCACCATCCTGTCGATCGACGATGCGGGCATGGTAGTCGCGGCAATGGACGGCGGCGTTCGCATCAAACGGGTGCGGGCGGCAGGAGGAAAGAAGGTCACCGCGGCTGAATGGGCGAAAGCGGCCGGGATCGCGGAGGGCGCGCGCTTCGAGACCGGAGCGACCAAACCTTCCTGATCTTGGCAAGTGGCGGCTCATCCGATTACGCTGTTGCCGCTACCGTTGCCCTGCAACGACCAGATTGTCTCATCCAAACGCGTCGTGGGTCTTCGCCTTTGCGGGGATGACGCCGTTAACTGTTGTCCCGAGGGAGCCTCCGATGGCCGTCAAGTCCGACATCGAGATCGCACGCGAAGCAAAGAAGAAGCCAATCCAGGAGATCGGCGGGCGCCTCGGCATCCCGACCGAGCATCTGCTGCCATTCGGCCACGACAAGGCAAAGGTCTCTGCCGAGTTCCTCAAAAGCCTCGAGAGCAAGAAGGACGGCAAGCTGATTCTGGTTACAGCGATCAACCCTACTCCGGCCGGTGAGGGCAAGACCACCACCACGGTCGGCCTCGGCGACGGTCTCAACTACATCGGCAAAAAAGCTGCGATCTGCCTGCGCGAGCCGTCGCTCGGCCCCTGCTTCGGTGTCAAGGGTGGGGCAGCCGGCGGCGGGTATTCGCAGGTGGTCCCGATGGAGGACATCAATCTCCATTTCACGGGCGACTTCCATGCCATCACATCGGCGCATAACCTGCTGTCGGCGATGATCGACAACCACATCTATTGGGGGAACACGCTCGGGATCGACCAGCGCCGCGTGGCTTGGCGCCGCGTGATGGATATGAACGACCGCGCGTTGCGTGAGAACGTGATTTCGCTCGGTGGCGTTGCCAACGGTTTCCCCAGAGAGTCTGGCTTCGACATCACAGTGGCGTCGGAGGTGATGGCCATCCTGTGCCTCGCCACCGACATCAAGGATCTCGAGAAGCGCCTCGGCGATATCATCGTTGCCTATCGCCGTGATCGTTCTCCGGTCTACGCCCGCGATATCAAAGCCGACGGCGCCATGACCGTGCTCCTCGCGCAAGCCGTGCAGCCCAACCTGGTGCAGACGCTTGAGAACAATCCCGCCTTCATCCACGGGGGGCCGTTCGCCAACATCGCGCATGGCTGCAACTCGGTCATCGCCACCAAAGCCGCGCTGAAACTTGCGGATTACGTCGTGACCGAAGCCGGATTCGGCGCCGACCTGGGTGCCGAGAAGTTCTTTGACATCAAGTGCCGTAAAGCGGGTCTCAAGCCGGATGCCGCGGTCATAGTTGCCACCGTCCGGGCCATGAAGATGAATGGCGGCGTGAAAAAGGAGGATCTCGGCAAGGAGAATGTCGAGGCCGTGAAAAAGGGGCTCGCCAATCTTGGCCGCCACATCGAGAACGTACGCTCGTTTGGCGTGCCGGCAGTTGTCGGCATCAACCACTTCATATCGGACACGGACGCCGAGGTTGCGGCCGTCATGGAGTATGTGAAAGGCCTTGGCTGCGAGTGCTTCCTCAACAAGCATTGGGCCGAGGGCGGCAAGGGCATCGCAGCCATGGCCAAGCGCGTCGCCGAGATCGCCGACGCAGGGACCGCGAAATTCGCGCCGATCTATCCAGACGAGATGGGCCTGCTCGAGAAGATCGAGACGATCGCCAAGAAGATCTATCGGGCGGACGGGATAGTCGCCGACAAGTCGATCCGCGATCAACTGAAGGCTTGGGAGGAAATGGGCTACGGCAAGTTGCCGGTGTGCATCGCGAAGACGCAATACAGCTTCTCGACCGATCCCAATCAGAGAGGCGCCCCCACCGGCTTCACCATCCCCGTGCGTGAGGTGCGGCTTTCAGCTGGGGCCGGCTTCGTCGTAGCGATCTGCGGCGAGATCATGACGATGCCGGGCCTACCTAAAATTCCCTCGGCCGAGGTGATCCGGTTCAATCAGGCCGGGCAGATCGAAGGGTTGTTCTGAAACGATTTGATCCACTGATCTCTGCGGTGTGAGTTCGACGTCGCGGCTGTTGAAGCAGCCGTGACGTTGTAGCACAGGTTATTCCGATGTAAGGTGATTAGGTCGGAACGGGATTGTTGGCGAACCGTCACACGCTATCGATAAGGTGGGGCGGAATCGTTAGGGGGATCTCATGCTCCAGCTAGACCGGTCGCGCCGAGTGGTGGAGCAACCGCGGTTCGCGGTCAGCATTGCGGAGAGCCCCGCTGACGTCCAAGAGGCCCAGCGCCTCCGGTGGCATGTTTTCGTCGAAGAGCAAGGTGCGCACCCTGAGCCCGGCGAGCCCGGTATTGAGGCGGATCGCTTCGATCCTTTCTGCCATCATCTCGTTGTGCGCGATCTCGAGTTGGGATTGGCGGTCGGTACATATCGTGTGCTTTCAGCCTTGCAGGCACGCCGGCTGGGCGGCTTCTACACCGAGCAGGAATTCGATCTTTGCGGGCTTTCGGCGCACCGGCGGTATATCGTCGAGATCGGGCGCTCGTGTGTGCATCCCGACTATCGAAGTGGCGTCGTCATTGCGATGCTGTGGGCGGGGCTTGCCGGTCTGATTCGCGGGTCAGATGCGAGATTCGTCATCGGCTGCGCTTCCATCTCGATGAGCGACGGTGGATTTGAAGCGGCAAGCGTCTACCAGAAGCTGGCGCTCGAGCACATGTGCGAGCCCGCCTACCAGATGCTTCCGCGCAATCCACTGGCGCTCGACGCCGTCGAGGTCGACCTCTCGGTCAAGCCTCCGCCACTGATCAAGGGCTACCTTCGCGCCGGTGCAGAGATCGCTGGAGCACCAGCAGTCGACATGGCTTTCGGCACGGCCGACGTGCCGATCGTTTTGACTCTGGATCGCCTCGCGCCGCGTTACGCCCGTCATTTCAACGGCAGCTGAGGGCCTCATGCGCACGGTGATCCGCCGTTCCGTCGGAATGGCCCGTGTGGTGGTGCATCTCGCCCGCGGCGCAGCGACGATGGCGATCATCTTTCCCTTCATCAATGATGTGCGCAAGCGTCAGACCATCAAGCGCTGGTCCGATGGCGTGCTCAAAATCTTCGGGATGACCCTTGAAACGGAGGGAACGCCGCTCGCGGGCCGAAACGGCCAGTCCATCATGCTGGTCGGCAACCACATCTCTTGGGTCGACATTTACGCCTATCTCAGCGTGGCAGAGGTAAAATTCGTCGCCAAATCCGAGGTGAGATCCTGGCCGCTGATCGGGTGGTTCGCCTCGAACCTCGGCACGATCTTCGTCGAGCGCGACCGCCCAAGAGACGCCGTGAGGGTCGGTCACGAGGTGCGCGGCGCGCTCGATGCCGGCCAAGCCGTTTGCCTCTTTCCGGAAGGTACGACAACCGACGGGCGTGTTGTCCTGCCTTTCTCGTCAGTTCTGATAAGCGCAGCCATCGACAAGCGCGTTCCCGTGCAACCCGTCTCGATTGCCTATCAGCGGCTCGACGGAGAGGCCTGCACGCGCGCAGCCTTCACTGGCGATGACACGCTTGTCGCCTCACTCTGGCAACTGGCGGGAGGCGGAAGGTCGGTCGTGAAGCTGACCTTCCTCGAGCCAATCCAGATCGAGGGTAAAGACCGCAGACTTCTGGCACGTCAAGCCGAGGACGCGATCAAAGCGAGCCTCAACCACTTGCCGCGGTTGTCCTCTGCCAACGGCAAGCAGAGTCGGCTGGCAGTTGCGCCCTATCAGGCCGCGAAAGTGGACGCGCCAGTCGAGGCCGGTGGCTCGAATTCGGCCTGAGGCGACCACCTTGGCCACACTTTGTCGGCGACCAATCTCCTCGCAAGAGTGGCCTCCGTGCACGGCCTCGTCTAGGCTTCCGACAAAACGCCACGAGGAGACGCAACTCATGCGCTGGATCAGGTTCACGGCCGGTGGTCGCACGGCCTATGGCATCATCGAGGGCGACCAGATCGCCGAGGTGTCCGGGGATCCGTTCGAAGGCTATCAACGGACAGCAACGCGCCATGCGCTGGCCTCCGTAAAGGTAGAACTTCCGGTAGTGCCGACGACGTTCTATTGCGTTGGTCTCAACTACGCCCAGCATGTTGTTCTGGCGGCGCAGAAGCTGGGCATAGAAGCCAAATTGCCGGACAAACCAGACGTCGGCTATCGCACGAACAATGCGTTGATCGCCCATGGCGAGGACGTCATCATTCCGGCAGATGCCACCGACAAAGTACAGTACGAGGGCGAACTGGTCGCGGTGATCGGCAAACGCTGCCGGAACGTCAGCGAGGCTGACGCGTTGACGTATGTGCTCGGGTACACCATCGGCAACGACGTTTCCGAGCGGACCTGGCAAAGGGCCGACAGAACGCTTTGGCGCGCCAAAAATTCGGACACCTTCAAGCCAATGGGCCCGTGGATCGAAACGGACGTGAATCTCGACAAGCTCGAGACGATCGTGCGGGTGAACGGCGCGGAATCGGTTCGCTTCAAGACCAACGACATGATCCACGGAGTTGCACTCTACATCTCGACCATCAGCAAGTACTGCACGCTCGAGCCCGGCGATGTGCTCTGGATGGGCACAGACTTGTTCTCTCCGGATCTCAAGTCGGGCGATACGGTGGACGTAGAAATCACCAGCATCGGCGTCCTTTCGAATAGATTCCTTCGGGCAACAGCCTGACGGCACCGGGCCGGCGCGATGTGATCCACGAGCAATTCGGCTGCGGACGGTAAGCTGGGCCGCACTGCCAACTGGTTGACCTTGCAAGGGGAAGATGGTCCAAACACGCATGGATGGCACAATTACGAAAGCGAGCCCGACCAGCGTACCGAACCTGCTGACCTACGGCAGGATTGCGGCCGTGCCAGCCATGGCTGCCGCCTTTTTGTTGATCGAGGGTGATCAGCGGCGGTGGATCGCCCTTGCCATATTCGTCGCGGCGTGCGTCACGGATTGGCTCGATGGCTATCTCGCTCGTGTCTGGCAGCAGCAATCGCTGCTCGGTCGGATGCTCGATCCGATCGCCGATAAGCTTTTGGTCGGCTCGGCACTGATTCTGCTGGTCCACGATGGCACGATCTCGACGACCAGCGTCTGGGCCGCCTTGATCATACTCTCGAGGGAGATTCTGGTTTCAGGCCTCCGCGAGTTCCTGGCCGAACTCAACGTGCGGGTGCACGTGTCTCGCTTGGCCAAGTGGAAAACGACGCTTCAGATGATATCGCTGGGCGTTCTATTGGCGGGGCCCGCCGGGGAACGGACGTTGACGGGCGTGATGGCCGCCGGGACGGCTCTACTTTGGGTGGCAGCGCTTCTGACGATCTGGACGGGCGGGGGTTATCTGACAGCCGCCATCAGATCTGCCCTGCATCGGTAGTTGGCCGACGGCGCATTTGCGCACACCGCGCTACGCCACAGCCGCCACGAGTGAGGCTCGAAAACGATGAAGCTTCTCTATTTCGCCTGGGTTCGCGAGCGCATTGGCCGCGCCGGCGAGACGTTGGAACTGCCGGCCGAGATACGGACTGTCGCCGATCTCGTGGCATGGCTGAAGACACGCGGGCCCGAGTACGCGGAGGCGTTCGCACGCCCCGATCTCGTGCGCGCGGCCATCAACCAGGAGCATGTGAAACCCGATGCGCCCATCGCGGGAGCACGGGAGATCGCATTCTTCCCACCCGTAACGGGAGGCTGAGGTGAGCGTTCGCGTTCAAGCCGACGATTTCGACGCGAGCCACGAGATCGCGGCCTTGACAGCCAACCGGACCGACATCGGTGCCATCGTGACATTTACGGGCACGGTGCGCGGCGAAGCGAAGGGCAAATCCATCGCGTCGATGACGCTGGAGCATTATCCCGGCATGACAGAGGCCGAACTCGAGCGGGTCGAGGCAGAGGCCCACGCACGGTGGCCGCTCGACGCGACCCGCATCATCCACCGGTTCGGCGAGCTGAAGCCTGGGGCCAACATCGTGCTTGTCGTCACCGCGTCGCGGCATCGCCAAGCCGCCTTCGAAGCGGCCGAGTATCTGATGGACTACCTGAAGAGCCGCGCACCCTTCTGGAAGAAGGAGACCGCGGCAGACGGCACGGGCAACTGGGTGGACGCGCGCGAAACCGACGAAGCGGCGCTGGCGCGCTGGAACCTACCGGTAAAGCCAACGCCCGGCGTCAAGCCGGCGGGATAGCGGAGGTCCATGCCGCTGCGACGGCTGTGCTGCACGAGGGGCCGGTTCCTCCGCAGCCCGCCTCGACTGGGGCCCTTCAGGCGAGCGCCATGGCGTCCTTCAACACCATGTCGGCGGCCTTCTCGCCAATCATGATCGACGGTGCGTTGGTGTTGCCGGATGTCAGCGTCGGCATGATGGAGGCATCGGCCACACGCAGACCTTCGATGCCGCGCACCCTCAGACGCTCATCGACCACGGCCATGGCATCCGACCCCATCTTGCAGGTGCCCACAGGGTGATAGGTCGTCTCGGCTGCCTGTTTGACCCAATCGATGATCTCATCATCCGTCGCCCGAGCCTTGCCCGGTGCGATCTCGGAGACCTGCATAGGCACCATCGCTGGCGAATACATGATCGATTGCGCGATTCGGATCGCGCGGACGGTGAGCGCCGCGTCGGAGGGGGCAGAGAGGAAATTGAAGTTGATGGCCGGCGCCTGGCGCGGGTCCGCTGACGTGATGTGAATGCTCCCTTTGCTCTCGGGACGCATGGGGTGAGCGTAGCACGTCATGCCCGACTGGAGCGAAAGCTTGGGACCCTTAGGGCCCGGCTCAGTGAGCATCGGCACCCAGCCCAGCAACAGATCCGGCGAGTCCAACCCATCACGCGAGAAGACGAAGGCTCGGAGTGGCGCTGCCACCATCGCCAGCATGCTATCCTGGGCCATCATGTAGCGGAATGCTTGATTGACAAGACCAAGGCCGCGACCACGATCGTTGAAGGTCATTCCCTTGGCAGCAACTGACCAGCGCGTGCGGGGGGCATAGTGGTCGCGCAGATTCTCGCCGACGCCCGGCAGCGCATGGCGCACCTCGATGCCGAGATCCTTCAAGCGCTGCGCCTGTCCGATGCCCGAAAGTTCGAGCAGTTGCGGCGAGTTGATGGAGCCGGCGCTGACGATCACCTCGCGTGCCTGGGCAACACGCTCGCGCTCACCGACCGCGTAGCGAACGCCCGTGCAGCGCTTCCCGTCGAGGACGACCCCCCGCGTAAGCGCACCGGTCTCGATGACGAGATTGGACCGTTTACCGATCGCCTCCAGGTAGCAATAGGCCGTGCTCATGCGCCGACCTTTGTAGATCGACGCCTGGCTCATCGCTATGCCGTCCTGGCGGTCGCCATTGTAGTCCGGGTTGTGCCGGATGCCGACCTGACCAGCTGCCTCGATAATGGCCTTGAGCAAAGGATCGCTGGGGGTTGGATTGGTGATGCGCAAGGGACCATCGCGGCCGCGATAGGTGTCGTCGCCTCCCCCCTGATAGCTCTCCATGCGCTTGAAAAAAGGCAGCACGTCGCGGTAGCTCCACCCGCGATTTCCCATTTGAGCCCAGGTATCGAAGTCCTGCGCCTGGCCGCGCACGAAGGCGAGCCCGTTGATCGAACTCGAGCCACCGACAATGCGCCCGCGGGGCACAGGCAGGCGGCGACCGTTGGTGTTGGGCTCGGGCTCTGAGGAATAGAGCCAATTGGCCGCCGGGTTGGTCAGCAGCTTCGCATAGCCTATGGGGATTCGCGCCCATGGATGAGACGCAGGCCCGGCCTCGAGAAGTAGCACCCGATTGCGGGCATCCTCCGACAGCCGACTCGCGACCGCTGCGCCTGCAGACCCTGCTCCCACGACAATGTAGTCGTAGCTCTGGCTTTGCTCTTCGCCCACGTGTCCCTCCCGCCGATCTCAGGGCAAGCTTACCCGAAAGGCGAGGCACGTCCATGAGGGCGCAAGCGCGTTCGCTACAAATCGAGGCCGGGCGAAAGCTAGGTCAGTGTCGTGATCCCCGTAAATCCTTCACTGACCGCTTGACGAAAGAAGTCGGCGAGGCGCTCGTAGTCAGCCTTGAGACCACTGGTCTTGCGCCAGACCAGTCCGACAGTGCGATAAATCGAGCGACCTTCGATAGGGATCGTCCTGAGGTTCGGGTCGCTGTCGATCTCGCGCTGAACATAGAGTCCGGGCAAGAACGTCACGCCCAGGCCCATGACAACCATCTCGCGGAGCGTGTGAAGGCTGGTTCCTTCGAAATCGGAGCGCAAGTTTGCTCCGAACTCGTTGCATAGGGCCACGACCGCATTGTGGAGCTGATGTCCCGGGCCCAGCGTCAGGACGTCCAGGCCTCTCAGCTCGTCGCGGCGAACGCTAGTCCGGGCAGCCAGCGGGTGGTCGCCCGCGACCGTCAGCACGAGCGGCTCACGGAACAACTGCACGCTGCAAAATTCGCTTCCGGCCACTGGCAGCAAAGTGATCACGAGATCCAGGCGCCCGTCCTCCAGCATCCTCGGCAGATCATCGGGCAGGCTCTCGCGAACGTAGAGTTTGAGACTTGGATAAGCCTGGTGGAGCGGCGGGAGGGCGCGGGGCAGCAAGAAGGGTCCAATGGTAGGAGGCAAACCAAGGCGTAATAGGCCGGACAGCTCCCGGCCACCGCTCGACGCCAGCATCCGGATCTCGTCGGCGTCGCGCAACATGCGGCGCGCAACCTCCACGATCTGGAGTCCAATCGGAGTCAGCACCACTCGCCTCGGAGAGCGCTCCACGAGTTGCACGCGCAGCCTTTCCTCGAGCGCCCGCAGCTGCTCGCTTAGCGTCGGTTGCGTTGCGTTCGTCCGTTCGGCTGCCCGCTTGAAATTGAGCGTTTCGGAAAGAGCGACCAGATATTCGAGTTGGCGTAGGTTTGGCACATTGGCCTCTTGAAGCGCGCGGAAAGGTAGTGACTTTCCATATAAGCACGCCGCACGCGCAACACATCACGATCGGAAACTCCGATGGTGACGACGGCATCTACCAATTGGATGGACCGGAGTGGCGCGCCCAATTGAAGAGGGTGGCAGACAGAGCCGACAAGTGTCGGCCGCTTCAACCTAGGATGAACATCATGACCGGACTTGCAAGACAGACGCGTGCTGACGCTCTTGTTCTAGGCACAAAAGAGTTGATGGCGAAGATCTGTGACTTCGCCGTCTCCAGCTCTGTCAACGGACATGCGCAGGCCGCCGTCGTGATCCGTGTCGAAACCCCAAAAGAAGTCGAACTCGCCCGTCTCGCTTGGCACGCCCGGCACGCGACTCCGACGCTCTGACTGGTCAGCACTCACGGGACAGAACAGACATGCGAATTCCAGCGGAACTCCATTCGGGATATACCTATTTCCGCAACGGCCGATACGTTGTCGAGGCCGATCGCTATCGAGCCGTGGCGGCGGGCCAGGCCCCCAAAACGATGATCATCGCATGTGCCGACAGCCGGGTTGATCCGGCCACGATCTTCGCGGCTGCGCCAGGCGAGTTGTTTGTAGTCCGAAATGTCGCGGCGCTCGTTCCGCCATGCGAGACATGCGAATCGAGTGGCACTTACCACGGGACATCCGCCGCCCTCGAGTTCGCGGTAACGCAACTAAAGGTTGAGGAAATCGTGGTGATGGGTCACGGCATGTGCGGTGGCATAACGGCGGCTCTCCAGGCTGCCGAGCACAGGCCGGTTGGGCGATTCATCGGTCCATGGATGGAGCAAATCGCCGGCGTGCGCGATGATTTGATCGAGCGTACGCCCGGCATGTTTCCCGAGTTCCGGCAAAAGGCGCTTGAGAGAATTGCCATTCAGCATTCACTTGGCAATCTGAACTCGTTTCCCTTCGTAAATGAACAGGTCAACCGAGGGAAATTGCGGCTCCACGGCGCCTGGTTCTCCATCAGCCAGGGCGAGTTGCACTGGCTCGATCAGGATACGGGTGTCTTCGAGACTGTGTCGGTTGGCTTGCCGGATCGAGATCAGGGCCTCAGATAATACCCTGGTGCAGGCGCGCCAACGCATCTGCAGCGAGCGCCCGGCTGACCTTGCGTCGAGATGCGAACGCTAGCCGGTCGATCGCTTCGACGACGCGGGCGGCGTCGGCCATGGTGCGCTCCATATTGACCAGCAACCAGGCGATAACCTGCGGATCCACCGACAGTTGCCGATCTGCGAAATGCTTGACGAGGACAGCGCGCAGCAGGCCGTCGTCAGGAGCCGAAATCTCGACAGTAAGCGCGGCACGAAGCCGGGACCGCAGATCCGGCAGGGAAATCGCGAGGTCTCCCGGCGGCACGGTCGACGTCATGAAAATGCCCGCACCGTGCTCGCGCGACAGGTTGAGCAAGTGAAAGAGCGTGCGCTCGCAAGAGATACCGCGATCCAAGTCCTCGACGACCAGAGCTCGCATCGTCTCAAGGCGCGCGACGGTCTCCTCAGAGAGATTTGCGGCCGAGACGATGCCGGCGCCGGAGCGCAACTGCCAGACGTGGGCGAGGTGGGTCTTTCCGGATCGCAACGGGCCGACGACAAGCCCGGCGGGCGCTGGCCAATCCGGCCAGGAATCGACAAGGGCGACCGCGGCCGCGTTCGAGTCGCCGACGAGAAAATCCTCAGAGCCAAGTGCTGTACGGTGCCCGAGGTCGAGCACGAGTTGCTCGAATGCCGCCATGCGTCAGGTGTCCATTCTCGCCGCGCCGAGGTAAATGGTGCTCGCCAAATACCGGTCGCGAGCGAAGCGCACCAACACGGCCAGAGCCGCCGCCACCGGCACGGCGATCAGCGTGCCGAGTAGGCCAAACAGAGCACTGAACACAAACAGAGCGAACATCAACCACACTGGGTGCAAGCCAACCTTCTGTCCGACGATGAGTGGCGTCAGCAACCCTGTGTCGATGGCCATTGCGACTCCAAAGACCCCGAGTACCTGCAGCGCGAGCGCCGAGTCGGGCCAAGCCTGGGTCAACGCCACAACCGAGGCCACGACGAGTCCCAGCGCCCATCCAACCATAGGCACGAACGCGAGGAGGCCCGTCGCAACGCCAATGATCAAGCCGTATCGCAGACCGATCGTTGTAAGAGCTATCGCGTAGAGAGTGCCGAGAATAAGGCAGATGGTGCCCTGCCCCCGGACGAAAGCACCGACGGATGCATCGATGTCAGCTGCCAGGCGCCGGATCGTGACGGCGTGGTCGAGCGGTAACCAGCCATCGACCTTCGCCAGCATTACAGGCCAGTCGCGCAGGAGATAAAAGGCAACGACGGGTGTCACCAGCACGATCGAAACAAGATTGACGAGCGCCAGACCACGCGTCCATAGGGCCTGGGCCAAGTTGGCTAGGAGGCCAGACGAGCTTTGCGCGAGTTCGCCGATCGACCGCTCGAGCCCCGCCTTGAAGCCTGGAAAGCTTGCTCCAAGGTGTTGCTCGCCAGACGCCTCGAGCCAAACGCGTATCCGCTCCAGGTCGGCGGGCAGGGTCAGAGCCAGTTGGCGCAGTTGCCCAACCGCCAGGGGCAATAGCACGACGACAGTAGCGGCGATCAGGACTGCGGCGACGCCGATGACGAGCACGGAGGAGAGGGTCCGGCCTAGGCCGAAACGCTGCAGCTTGCCGACGACAGGATCCAGAAAGTAGGCGATGACCGCACCCAGCGCGAACGGCAGAAGGGCTGCGCTGAGATACGAGACCAGCACGAGGGCTGTTACGGCCGCCGCCGTCCAGAACACGGCCTGCCTTTCAGGACCCATCGGTTTCCCCTTGAACCAAACTACCGATCCGACGGCGCAACGGCATCACGCACAATCCGTTAACGCAGGATACATGGCCGTGCGCGCACCATTGTCGGCCGTCGGCTTGTCGCGCCCGCTATGCCTATGACTTAGCTTGGTCTCGACGCGTAGGCGAGCGCAGCCGACACGGACTTCCCCGTGATCCACACACACCCACCAGGCACGATGCTGGGAACCTCACCCGAGTGTCCAGCCGCCGTCGATCAGCAGGTGCGTACCCGTCACCAGCCCAGACGCATCCGAGGCAAGGTAGACGATGGCACCCATGAGGTCCTCGACCTGTCCGATACGGCCGAGCTTGATTTTCTCGAGTACAAACGCCCGGAACTCCGGCTTGGCGAGCATCTGGGCCGCGAGCGGGGTCTCGACGAAGGTCGGGCAGAGCGTGACCGAGCGGATGCCTTTCGGAGCCAACTCGGCTGCGATCGCCCGCGAAAGCCCTTCCAACGCTGCTTTCGTCGCGCAATAGACGGTTCGGCCAGGCCCCGTTGTGAAAGCCATCTGCGACGAGATATGGATCAGGGCTCCGCGCGTCTCGGTCTCGACCATGCGCCTGGCGACGGCCTGAGCGACGACGAACGCGGCGCGGATGTTCAAGTCGAGCAGAAGGTCGAGGTCCTCGGTCTTGAATTCAATGAACGGCTGGGGGCGGTTGATCCCGGCATTGTTGACGAGGACGTTGAACGGCGGACGAGAGGCCACCTCTTGGCGGACGGCGGCGTCATCCAGAACGTCGAGGACGAGCACCTCTGACGATCCGCCGGCCTTGGCGATGGCCTCATGCACCTCTTCGAGGTCAGAGCGGGTGCGCGCCGCGAGCACAACGTGCGCTCCAGCGTCCGCCAAAGCAGCAGCGGCGGCCAGTCCAATCCCGCGGCCCGCTCCGGTTACCAGCGCCCGCCGCCCGTCGAGGCGGAACGACGGCGTTCTGGGCAGCTCGACCATGATCTTTCTCCCGTGCTTGACCCTGCGATATGCTGGGCAGAAGTGCACCCACATCCTCTATCGTCAACACGCACGATCGAACGCGCGGCGTATCGCCCGCGGAAGTGCCAGTCGGCCACGTTGCATCGAGCGATCGGCTTGACTATGCGATAGATCTTTGGGGATGGAGGCGGGCGCCCGCCTGAAGGGATGGGCGGCAGCCAACCACAAGTGTCGGGGGACACACGATGAGCGCTCCGACTTTTCGCGAGCGACTCGTCATCGCGCAACAGACGGCGCGATGGTCGATGGCGAATGCATCGAGCCGGCTTGTGGCGGCTCCCGGGCTCGGCTGGCGACTCCTGAAAGCCCGCGCGGATCAGTTGCTGTTCATACCTTCCGACATGCGACCTGTCGACCCCAGCCTGGTCGAAGAGATCGCTGCTGGGCAAATGGGTCTCGGTGGCGTGGTCATGGAACTCGCCGGCGGATCGCCCTTCGCGTTGACGGGACCTGACCGTGGCTGGGCACGCGTGCTCAACGGATTCAGCTGGCTAGGAAGCTTTCGGGCGTCCGCCGATCCAACTGCGGTCGACACCGCACGACGGCTCGTCGCCGACTGGTGCCGCCGCAATAAGAGAAGGTCTGGGGGACACGGGATCGCCGCTGAGCCGGAGGTGATCGCCCGTCGCGTCACCTCATTTGTCGTCAATGCCGGCTTTCTCCTCGAGGACGCCGATGCCGAGTTCTACCGGATGTATACCCGAGCACTTGCTGGCGAGTTGCGCGCTCTGGATGCTGCAAGCCGCCGCGCCGCGCCCGGCTATCCGAGCCTCATTTGCGCTATGGCAGTGACGCTGGTGTGCCTCGCCACGAATGGGAACGAGCGCGATCTGCCCGCGGCAGAGGCCCGTTTGCTGACACAGCTTCGGCAGCAAATCCTGGCCGATGGTGGCCATGCGACGCGCAATCCCGAAATCGTGCTGGAGCTATTGCTCGATCTTCTTCCTATCCGGCAATGCTATGCCGCGCGCGGATTGGGCGCTCCGATCGAGCTGGTCACGGCAATCGATCGGATGCTGAGGCATCTTAGAGTGATGACGATAGGACCCGGAACGCTGGCTCGCTTCAACGGGGTCGGCGCGGCGCGCGTCGAAGCAGTGGCAACAGCGCTCGCGGTGGAGGCGGTGCCGAGCCAGCCCGCGACGCAAGCACCGGGGTCATCCGGCTATGCGCGGCTGCAGCGCGGCGAGACCGTTGTCATCGTTGATTGCGGCCGCCCGCCCGGGCTGCTGCAATCGGGACTCGCGCATGCGGGCGCGCTGTCCTTCGAGATGGCCCACGGTGGCGCGGGAGTCGTCGTGAACTCAGGGGCGCCCGGACCAGACCATCGCCGGGCGATAGCTGATGCGCGCGCCACCGCCAGTCACTCGACGCTTGTCGTCGATGAGCAATCCTCGGCACGCTTGGTCCGCTCGACTAGACTTGAGCGTCTGCTGGGTGGACTAGCGCTCGCGGGGCCGGACTCCGTGACAGCCAGCTTTCTCGAGGTCGAAGGAGATGCGCGCCTTGTCACCCAGCACGATGGGTATTTGACCCGGTTCGGTCTCCTCCACGAGCGCCAGCTTAACTTGCGCGAGGATGGCTATCTGCTCGAGGGCGTCGATAGACTTCGGCCTCCGCACGGGACCCTTCGGCTACCCCGCGATTTACCAATCGCGGTGCATTTCCATCTGCCAGTCGAAGCGCGCTGGCGGACCGAGACTTCCGGCAGTATCACGATCATGCCTGCCGAAGGACCCCATTGGCGCATGACGGTATCGGGTGCGCGATGCTCGGTTGAGACGTCTACGGACTACGCCCAGAGCCAGGGGCCCACGGCGTCCCGACAGATCGTTGCGCGATCCTCCACGCCGGGTGAGACGACGATCACCTGGCGCCTTGAGCGCATTTAGCGGGCGCGAGGCCTGGAAGTTCGCTCCGCCGGACTTCGTCCGCCAGCGGGTTCCGCGGCGCGGCCGGGTATGCTAACGCCGTCTCAATCCGAGCGACAAAGAAAGCCCGATCCGATGACCGCCGAAAATCCGCGCATCTGTCGCGCCCTGATATCCGTTTCCGACAAGTCTGGTGTGATCGCCCTGGCGCGGGCACTCGCGGCGGACGGGGTCGAACTTTTATCGACTGGCGGTACGGCGGCCGCCCTCAAGGCCGCGGGCCTTCCCGTCAAGGACGTGGCGGAGCACACAGGCTTTCCCGAGATGATGGACGGCCGCTTGAAGACGCTGCATCCGAAAGTGCACGGCGGCCTCCTTCAAGTTCGCGGTGACGCTAATCACGAGGCCTCTGCGGCAGAGCACGGCAT
Source organism: Rhizobiales bacterium Ga0077524 (assembly GCA_001464755.1). Taxonomy (GTDB): domain Bacteria; phylum Pseudomonadota; class Alphaproteobacteria; order Rhizobiales; family Hyphomicrobiaceae. Next base: position 3,467 of record LNDR01000405.1, on the reverse strand, counting down.
CGCCCCGATCGACCTGCTGGTGGTCAATCTCTATCCGTTCGAAGCGACGGTCGCGAAGGGCGCGCCCTTCGACGACTGCATCGAGAACATCGACATCGGTGGACCGGCAATGCTGCGAGCAGCGGCGAAGAACCATGCCGCAGTGACGGTGGTGGTGGATCCTGCCGATTATGGACGCGTTCTGGATGCTATGCGAGCGAACAGCGGGTCGACGACTGAAGCGCTACGGCGAGAACTCGCCCGAAAGGCCTATGCACTGACCGCTGCCTACGACGGTGCCATCTCCAATTGGCTCGGCGGCGAGATCGCCAAAGCGGATGGCGACGACGATGGTGCGGGATTTCCGCCGACGCTGACCGTCCAACTCGTCAAGGCACAGTCCATGCGCTACGGCGAAAATCCACACCAGAAGGCGGCGTTCTACATCGAGCGCGGAGCGCCCATCGGTTCGATAGCAGCGGCACGGCAGATCCAAGGCAAGGAGCTGTCCTACAACAACATCGCGGATACCGACGCGGCGCTGCAATGCGTGAAAGCGTTCTTCGCCCACCCTGCCTGCGTCATCGTCAAGCACGCGAACCCGTGCGGCGTGGCGGAGGCCGATACACTGGTCGGCGCCTACGACCGCGCATTCAAGACCGATCCCGAGTCTGCATTCGGTGGGATCATCGCGCTCAACCGCCCGCTCGACGAGGCAACGGCGAAGGCAATTGTCGACCGGCAGTTCGTTGAGGTGATCGTGGCGCCTAGCGTTTCTCCTGCGGCGGAAGCTGCCGTGGCAGCCAAGAAGAACGTACGCCTGCTCGTCGTCGGTGAATGGGGCCAAACCGAGCGTCCATACCAGGACTGGAAGAAGGTGACGGGCGGACTACTCGTTCAGGACGCCGACCTCGCTCTTGAGGCCGAATTGCGGGTCGTCACGAAGAGGCAGCCGACGGAAGCTGAAATGGCAGACCTCCGGTTCGCTTGGAAGGTCGCAAAATTCGTCAAATCGAATGCCATCGTCTACGCCCGCGCCCAGGCAACGGTCGGCGTCGGGGCCGGGCAGATGAGTCGGGTCAATGCTTCGCGGATCGCGGTCATCAAAGCCGAGATGGCCGGCCTTGATGTGAAGGGCTCGGTTGTGGCATCGGATGCGTTTTTCCCATTCGCGGACGGGTTGTTGTCTGCAGCGGGCGCAGGGGCGACTGCCGTTATTCAGCCCGGCGGATCGATGCGGGACGCCGAGGTGATCAAGGCGGCCGATGAAAAAGGGCTTGCCATGGTCCTCACGGGCATGCGCCACTTTCGCCACTAAATGAAAGAGGCGTGCAATGAGCGTTCGCATCGAGCGGGACATCGTGTTTGCCCATGCCCGCGTCGGTTACCACGAGCCGCAACGGCCGATGCGTGAGGTCGCCCTCAGCCTGGACGCTTATCTGCCTGAGACGACAAGCAACAACGCGCTGCCCGCAGTGATCATGGCATTCGGTGGCGCCTTCCATCGGGGATCCAAGGAGAACGACGCTTTCAGTGACGGCGTCGGAACGAGCACATCCGTCGCCGAGTACTGTCGCCGCTTTGCCGAGCTCGGTATGGCAGCTTTTTCAGTATCCTACCGCCTCGCACAGGCCGATCCCGAGCCGGGCACCCCACTTCTGACGGAGCCCGATCGCGTGCCGATGTCACGCGTCAATCCGGTGCGGGTCGAACTCGGGTTGCCTCGGATCGCTCCGAAGATCATGGCGGGCATCATGGAGGCGGCGTTTGACGACGTTGCGAATGCGGTTCGGTTCATCCAGGACGGGGCGAGCGACTTCGGGATTGATCCGCAGCGCATTGTTCTCGGCGGCTTCTCTGCCGGAGGGCGGTGCGCCATGTACGTAGCCTACGGCAAACGGGTCGGCGTCAGAGGCGTGATCTCGATCTCGGGGCCCCTCGTGCCGGTCGATGCCGCGGAATTCCTGAAGCATCCTGGCGGTCTACCACCGCTTCTGATGCTTTCCGGCGAGCGCGATCTCGACTACGTCTGTACCTTCGTGCCCGACTTGGAGCGCCAATTCCGCGAGGCGAGGCGCCCCGTAGAGTGGGCGCAAGTGCCCAACGGAACGCATTTCTACGCGGCAGAGGCCAAGATTCGTGACGGCCGAACCGTGATGCAGGCGATGCAGGCCAGCCTCGTGCAATGGGGGTGTCTGCCTAACTCATGACAGTGGCACCGGATGCCGCAGCCAATGCACGTTGGTCTAGCTTGGGGAATATGCTGGCAGACTTGGCACACGTTCGGGTATTTAACGCGGCCATGACCTTACCAAGTAAACCGTCGGCCCGCCCGCTCGCGCCAGAAGATTTCATCACCAGTCCTCAGACCCCGCGCGCGGCGCCGCGCCTGCGGCCGATCTCGGTCGTGGTGCCCGTTCTCAACGAGGAACGCTCGGTTGAGGCTTTGGCATTCCAGCTGACCCGGATCCTCGAGGCGCTGGGGAACCCCTTCGAGGTGATCGTAGTCGATGACGGTTCGACCGACGGGACACTCGAGGCGGTCCGCCGGCTGAACGCGCGGGATTCCCGCTTTCGCGCCGTTTCACTGAGCCGAAATTTCGGCAAGGAGATTGCCGTTGCGGCGGGCCTTGAGCATGCGACTGGCGCAGGCGTCGTGATCATGGACGGCGATTTACAGCACCCGCCGGAAACGATCGCACGGTTTATCGAGCTATGGGATCAGGGCTACGACGTCGTCTACGCGCAGCGCACGGATCGCAGCAACAATACGCCTTTGGAGAAGTGGTCGGCGCAAGCCTTCTATCGTCTGTTCCGATTCCTTAGCGGCACCGAGTTGCCGGATGGTGCCGGCGATTTCCGACTTCTCGACCGGCGCGTGGTGAATGTATTCAATGGCCTCGGCGAGCGAGCACGTTTCAACAAGGGCCTGTTCGCTTGGGTCGGTTTTCGGTCGGTTGGCATTCCCTATGAGGTCGCCGCTCGGACTCACGGAGGGTCACGTTGGCACTTCCGGCGGTTGTTGAAGTTAGCCATCGACGGCATCGCTTCGTTCACGACGGTGCCACTGAAGGTCTGGTCCTATATCGGGGTCTTGGTGTCTCTGGTTGCGCTGCTCTATGCAGCCTTCTTCCTCTTGAAGACGCTGATATGGGGTGTCGACGTACCGGGCTTTCCATCCCTGCTGATCTCGGTGCTGCTGCTTGGTGGCATCCAGCTGATCTCTCTCGGGGTGATCGGGGAGTACCTCGGACGCGTCTATGAAGAGGTCAAGGGCCGTCCACTCTACATCGTGGCGGAGGAGATCGGATTGAAGGCTGACGACAAGCCGAAGGCAACGGACGCCTCGAAGGCACCCCATCCATAAGCTGCAAGCGCTGGAACCGGTGGCGAGAGAGGGGTATCGAGATGGCTGACGACCGGCCGGCAGCCGACCACGATCCCGCTTCGGGGCTACCCCCGGCTCGCCACTGGGGTGGCTTCCTCGT
>LNDR01000404.1 GCA_001464755.1 Rhizobiales bacterium Ga0077524 | reverse complement strand
GACGCTCGTCGCTCGGCTTGCCGGCGTGACATGCGCCATGCTCGTAGCTTGGATGTGTCACCGAACGCTGACCTTCGCATTAACCACGAAGCCAAGTCTCGCTGAGCTTGCACGCTACGTTGCGGCAGCCTCCACGACGGCACTGATCAACTATGGAGTTTTCGCCGCTCTCATTGTCGGGTGGCCAGATATGCCGCGTTTGGCGGCGCTCGTCGTCGCCTCTTGTCTCGCCACAATCTTCGCCTACCTGTCAATGCGTTACGGGGTGTTTCGCCGCTACCGGGATGAATAGTGACGGCGCGGAAGCCGATCGCCAGGACGCGCACCAAAAAAGCTCAACCCGAATTCAGCCTGACGACTATTCATCCTCGGTTCAGCATCACTGGCGTTTATCAACCGCCGCGATAGGGACTTGCCGACATGAGCGAATTGGGGCTGGCAAGTCGTCTACAAGGTGCGAGAGCGCTGCTAGAAATCCGGTCCGCAAAGGAACCGGAGACCAACATGAGGGTTTTGATGGTCATGTGTTCACCAGACCATACAAGGGGTTCCATATGCACGTGGATCAGCTCCGGGAGGCGCGCATGAAGTCGAGTGCCGTCAAATCCGTCGAGCTCGATATCGATTGGGCCGTACAAACTGTGATGCCCGTCGAGTTCCAGGGGCGGGAGCTTCATCTCGAAGCTCGCGCTTATCAAGGCGTCGATCCGCACTGCCAAGCGATGGTGCTCATTCACCGGGACAACCCGGCGCAGGGTGAGCTCCCGGTCGTGCGCGTCCACAGCGGCTGTGTCACGGGTGACATCTTCCATTCACTGCGCTGCGATTGCTACCCGCAGCTGCAGGCATCGATGGAGGTCATCACGACCAGCCCGCTCGGCGTGATGGTCTATTTGCCCTACCACGAGGGCCGCGGCATCGGGTTGGTCAACAAGATCCGCACGTATGCACTGCAGGACCAGGGCTACGATACCGTTGATGCGAATGTCGCGATCGGTGCACCGATCGAGGCCCGCGACTACGATCTCGCCGCCCACATCCTGTTCGACCTCGGCTTCAATCGGATCGCGCTGCTGACCAACAATCCTGCGAAGGTCAACGCGTTGCGTGCGGAAGGCATCACGGTCGTCGAGCAGCGCTCGCTGATTGTTAATGCCTCGCCGTACAACAAGCGATATCTGGCCACCAAGAAGGAGCGCATGGCGCACCTTCTGTAGAGCGGCGGTACAATCGTTATTCTCAAGCGGGCCGGTCAATGACCGGCCCGTTTTGTTTGGGTGGAGTTCGTGCTCCGCGCACGGCGGGACATTAGCTCTGTCCAGATGCTTGCCAAGGGACGGAACTCCATGACGACGGTATGGCTTCCAGCCGGCACAGCCACCGCACGAAAGAGCACGTTGGCCTTTTCGATAGGTGCCTGATCGGAACCGATCTTCGCCTTCCACCACGGGTGCCAGACGTCATTGAGCACAATCCACCCGCCGTCCGGGCTCGACACTTCGATCACGATCCGCGTCTGGCGATAGCTCGCAAGTCGCGCATTACCGGGGCCTCCGGAGCTGAATGGGAGGTCCGACTTCTCCAGAAGAACCGTGGCGCGAGGATCGAAGTCCGGCCATCGGCCTGAGGTCAAGATCTCCTCGAAATCAACGGCGCGCCCACCACCGACGAACATGACGCGTGGCAGCGCATCCTGATTCTCATAAATGAAGGCATTATCCACCTTCTCGACGAGTGTGAGTGCGCCCGGGCTCAAACGCTTGTCCATCGTCTCGACTGGAGCGCCGGTCGCGATCCAGCGAAGGCCCAGCATATCGGCGAGAAGCGACCCGTAGGACGGGAAGAGCGGCGAGAATTTCCGCTGGTCGGGCAGGCCGACATGATCGTCGGCACCGGTCGCTCGGGAATAGTGGCCGAGCCTCACAGGATTGTAGCCGAGCGTATTCTCGAGACGCTGCGTCATGCTGGCGTTCGGCCAATGAAAGCCGAGCCCGGCTAACTCGACACGGTCGCGCCGGTTCGCGTCGGCAACCACTCTCGACTTCAAGGCGCGAACGACCGCGTTGCGGCCATCGGGCTCGAACATATCGAACGTCGCCAATGGCAGAGACGAAGAGCTCGATGGGCCGTTGTTGTAGCCGAGATCGACCGCGGTCACCGCCACGAGACCAAGCGCCGCGTGCCACGGCTGAAGCGCCAAGCGCGCGCGCGACCACGCCAAGGCGACGGTCGCCGCAGCGAATGACAGAACCGCGAGCGCGAGAGGCTGACCAAGCCGCGGCACTCGATCGATGTGAATGGCAATCGCGCCGGCAGCAAGTATCGCCAGCGCCAACACAAGCCCGACTGCAACGAGCGCTGCCGAGGACGGACGCTTCCAAGGCTCGGTGAACCAGACGTGCACCGCGTAGCCCGCCAGAATGGCGCCCAGCCCGCCGATCAAGAAGACAGCATCCGCGGGCCGGCGATAGAGGCTGATTCCCGGCAGCTCATACATCAGGCGGAATGCCGGTGTGTACCAGCCGAGGCCGTAGAGCAGCATCACGACAAAGGCGAGCGTGAAAAAGCGAACGTCACGATCCCAGAGCCGTCCTGTGGTCGCAGAGGCCGCGACGAGCAGAAATGGGATCGCACCAATGTAGGACTGGCCGACGTTCTGCGCCGTGAAGAGCCCCGTGCCAACCCAGGCGAAGCTCGGCGGGCCCCAGTAGTCCGCCATATCGCCCGCGGCGCCAAAGATTTGCGGAATGACGAGCGTGACAAGGTTGGCTGGATGAAGCGATCCGGCCCCAGCTCCGGCGAAATCGATGGCCGGCCGGTTCGACTCGGCAGCCAGAAGCACGGTCATGAGCACCGGGATTGCCACGAGCGCCGATCCGACGAGCCCCCCCGTAGCGAGCGGCAGGAGACTCCGCTTCAGGCTCACCAAGGGCCGCTCATGAGTGAGCCAGAGCCAGAGCACGCGGGCCACAAGCAGATAGACGACCAGAAGCGCAACCTGATCTCGGCCGAGCACAATGCAGGCTGCCACAACGCCTGCACCAGCACCGGAGGCGATCGAGAAACGCTCCACTGCACGATCCAACAGCAGCAGTGCCCAGGGCAGATACGCGAGGCTCAGGACTTGACCGGTATGTTGGATGCGCCAGGCCATGGCAGCCCCGAACGTGAAAGCAAGCGCGGCGATCATCGCCCCCGCCCAATGCCAATGCTTGTCACGAAACCAGAGGATCAGCCCGACCCCGCCAGCCCCCATCGCCGCGAGCAAAGTCACATCCTGCGCCCAGGGCCCGGGCGCAGGATCGATCAGAGCAAGTGCCATATAGGGCGGAGAGAAGATCATCGCCTGCGGATCGGCGATCTGAGGTTGCCCGGAAAAGACGTAGGGATTCCACCACGGCAACTCACCGGCCCACAGGCTCTGAGCAAGGAATTGGATCTGAGGCAGGAAGTGAGCCTTGGAGTCCCAAGGAATGGAAACACGCCCCAGCAGCCACGGCGAGGTCATCGCGGCAAACGCGACGAGATAGAGCGCGACCGGTGCGGCGAGCGGCCATGGCACGATCCGCTCGGCGGTCAACGGATCCGACATCGCAGCTCGACGCATTGGGCTACCTCACGGATGCCGGACTTGCAAACGACGCCGCAACTCAGGCAGCAAGCCCATACGACGCCCCCCCGTAGCGCCATGTCATGACAGAGCACGGACGCCACCTCCACGACGAAGGGCGGTCCGCATCGGCGAACCGCCCTTCGTTGTAGTAGCACAAGCGGGTTCGCTTACTCGGCAGCCAGCTTCAGCGCCGGAGCGGCCGCCTTGACGTCGGCGTCGACGTGAGCTTCGAACTTGGCAAAGTTCTTGTTGAACATATCAACCAAAGAACGGGCGGTGGCGTCGTACGCGACCTTGTCGGCCCAGGTCTCGCGCGGGTTCAGGATCTTCGGATCGACACCTTCGAGCGAGGTCGGGACTTCGAAGCCGAACATGGGGTCTTTGCGCATGGGCTGGCCCTTCAGCGTTCCCGAGAGCGCTGCATCCAGGAGGGCCCGCGTTGCCTTGATCGGCATGCGGTGGCCGACACCGAACTTTCCACCAGTCCATCCCGTGTTGACGAGCCAGCAGTCGACCTTGTGCTCTGCGATGAGCTTGCGGAGCATGTTGCCATAGACACTGGGGTGGCGCGGCATGAACGGCGCGCCGAAGCACGTGGAGAACGTCGCCTGTGGCTCGGCACCCAGGCCCTTCTCGGTCCCGGCGACTTTTGCCGTGTATCCCGAGAGGAAGTGGTACATGGCCTGGCTCGGCGTCAACTTGGCGATCGGAGGTAGCACACCGAAGGCATCAGCACAGAGCATCACCACATTCTTGGGGTGTCCGGCCATGCCCGTCGGACTGGCATTGGCGATGAACTCGAGCGGGTAGGCCGAGCGGGTATTCTCTGTGAGCTTACCGTCGTCGAAGTCGACGTCGCGATCTGGCCCCTTGACGATGACATTCTCGAGCACTGATCCGAACCGGCTCGAGGCCGCGAAGATTTCGGGCTCGGCCTCCTTGGAGAGGCGGATCGTTTTGGCGTAGCAGCCGCCCTCGAAGTTGAAGATACCGTGCTTCGACCAGCCGTGCTCGTCGTCGCCGAGAAGAATGCGCTTGGGATCGGCTGAAAGAGTCGTCTTGCCGGTACCCGACAGTCCGAAAAAGATCGCTGAATCGCCGCCATGGCTGACGTTCGCAGAGCAGTGCATCGGCATGACCCCCATCTCGGGCATCATGTAGTTGAGGTAAGTGAAGACCGATTTCTTGGTCTCGCCAGCATAGGACGTACCGCCGATTAACACGAGCTTGCGCGAGAAATCGCAGGCAATGACGGTCTCCGACCGACAACCGTGCCGCGCTGGGTCGGCGCGGAAGCTGGGCAGGTTTACGACCGTGAACTGAGGGGCAAAGCCGACGAGCTCCGATGCGGCGGGTCGGCGGAGCAGATGGCGGATGAACGCAGCATGCCACGCGTACTCGGTGAAGATGCGCGCATTCAGGCGGTGGCTCGGATCGGCCCCGGCGTAAAGATCCTCGACGAACAGCTCGAGCTTGGCGGCGTGCGCGATGAAATCGTTGTAGATCGCATCAAAGTTGGCAGCACTGATCGGCTTGTTGTTGTCCCACCAGATCTGCGGCTCGGTTGTAGCATCGCGGACGGTGAACTTGTCTTGCACAGAGCGACCGGTGTGGGCTCCGGTCTCGACAATAAACGCCCCGCTCGAGGCCAATCGACCCTCGCCCCTTCGGACAGAAAGCTCTAGGAGCTCCACATGGCCAAGATTGTGCTGAATCTTGGCAGGTACGCTAAGTGCGAAGGGTACGTTTTGCATTGGACCGCGCTGCTGCTGGCGTCTCAAAACCTCGGTGCGGAGAGCGGCCGAGGTCCTCTGAAGCTTCCGGGCGCTGCCCGGATGAACGGATGCGGCCAGCAATTCCCTCAGCCCTCGGGCAAATCCGAGGGTGATGGCTTTAGCAGAGCGCCAAGGCCGCTGTCCTCGTCGAATAGTCGCACTTTTCGTGGGCGGTGTCCAAAAAGGAGGATGCTGCACCAGCGAAGAGCCTTAAAATTCATTGGCTCTGGCCGCCGCCAACGCCCCCGACAACGGCGACGATGTTGATCGGTCAAGCGGAAAAAAAGCTCAAAAAAGCGGTATAAAACAATAATTATCATAAGCTTGTAGACACCGAACGATGTGCCGAATCGCGCTGGAGCCGTCTCGGGGTTGGCGATTCACGCTCAATGCACATTTCATCCACAGCCTTGTCGAGCGGCTGAGCCGATTGTTTGCGTTGCGGCCGACGTGCAGAGGTGGATCAAGTCCCTTCGAAGCTCGACGATCGTTGTTGCGTCGACCACGTCGCTTCCCACAAATACGAAGCTGGCGAGGCGGCCCATCGGAAGAAGGACTATCGCCCAAGCCTCGGCTCTATGCTCAATGCTGGAGATAAAAATGATAAATATTCAAATGCTTAAGGGATCGTATCAAGATATTTCGATCGTGCCGTTGCCCCAGACAACCATGACACCCACTCAATTCCACCTTGTGCACCAGTTTGGGGGCGCCGGAGGCGGAGGCTCGTTCTTCGCTGTCCACTCTCTGAACCTCGAGGGGGCGGGCTTCACCTATTCCGGCGACGTACTGACAGGCGGCATCATCACCCGCGTCGGCTATACGCGTGAAAGCGGCTCCTCGAATGTCAGCGGATCGACCTACAATGGGGGATCCCAGGCCTACGATGGCTTGGCGATAGACGCGGCGCAGTTCATGGCCGCCTACCTCGCTCAGGACTCGGTCGGCATGCACGAGCTGCTTTTCGCTGGCGGCGTCCTTTTCAACGGTGTCGCCAGCCCCACACCGTTGGAGAACAGCGCTGACAATTTCAATGGGACTGGAGCCCGCGATATATTGCTCGGTCGCGCCGGAAACGACATTTTAAGCGCCGACGGAGGCGATGACTATATGGCCGGCGGGATGGGAGACGATGCCCTGCTTGCGGGAAGCGGTGCCGATCTGGTGTTCGGCGAGGACGGCGCCGACTTCGTCTGGGGCGGTGACGGAAGCGACATCGCGCTGCTGGGGGACGGAGACGATACGGCCTTTGGCGAAGCCGGCGACGATGCGCTTTACGGAGAGGCCGGCAACGACGCGTTGCAGGGCGGCGCAGGTGCCGACTTCATAGCAGGAGGCAGCGGGAACGACTATGCCTGGGGGCAGGAAGGAAACGACTATCTATTGGGCGAAGGCGGTATCGATACAATGTTCGGCGGGACCGGCGACGACGCCCTGGTCGGCGGCTCGGATGGCGATGCCCTCTATGGCGAAGACGGCAGCGACGCGCTCTTCGGCGGCAACGGCAATGATTATTTCGTCGGCGGCACCGGCGCCGACTTCCTCTACGTCATGCATGCTGGACCCACGGCCGGCGAGCAGGACTACATTGACGGCTTCGAGGTAGCGGCATCGGGTACCGCGGACTGGATCGTCATCCCAGCCGCGTATCAGGGTGCGACCAGCTTTTTCGACTCCAGCGGGTATGCCTGGATCGCCACAAATCTCAGCGGCGGCACCCACTACGTGGCCGTCGCAGGCGCCAACGCAGCGACGGTCCAGGCACAGACAATTTGGGCTTGAGGGCCACGATCTTGGTTTGACCTCACGCTACGACCGGCTCACCTCGGTCGCCTCAGCTCGGTTGTCCCCCGAGGCAATAGATGCAAAAAATGACCGCTCAGATCGCAGCGGACGCCGGAAAATGACACAGATCCCTGATTTCACGAAGATCGCCCTCGACTCGCCGGTCGCCCGTGCTGGGGGCACCGCACCTCCCACGCCCCGTTTCACCACACCCGAAGGGATCGCAATCAAGCCCTACTACACCGGCGCAGACACAGCTGGTCTCGACTTCCTCGACGGCTATCCCGGCATCGCTCCATTCGTGCGCGGGCCATATCCAACCATGTACGTCACGCAGCCTTGGACCATACGGCAGTACGCGGGCTTTTCGACGGCGGAAGACTCCAACGCGTTCTACCGGCGCAATATTGCGGCCGGGCAGAAGGGCCTGTCGGTTGCATTCGACCTCGCGACGCACCGTGGTTATGACAGCGACCACCCGCGCGTCAGGGGTGACGTCGGCATGGCAGGCGTCGCAATCGATTCCATCTACGACATGCGAACGCTGTTCGACGGCATCGATCTTTCGCAAATGTCGGTCTCAATGACCATGAATGGTGCCGTGCTGCCGGTGCTCGCCCTTTTTATCGTGGCGGGTGAGGAGCAGGGCGTTCCGGCGGCCAAGCTCTCGGGGACCATTCAGAACGACATTCTGAAGGAGTTCATGGTCCGCAACACATACATCTACCCGCCCGACCCATCGATGCGGATCATCTCGGACATTTTCGCCTACACGAGTGCGAACATGCCGAAATTCAACTCGATCTCGATCTCAGGCTACCACATGCAGGAGGCGGGTGCGACGGCGGACCTGGAGCTCGCCTATACGCTTGCTGACGGGGTGGAGTACGTGCGTGCCGGAACCCAGGCAGGTCTCGCCGTCGACAAGTTCGCGCCGCGCCTGTCGTTCTTCTGGGCAATCGGCATGAACACGTTCATGGAAATCGCCAAGATGCGGGCCGCGCGTCTGCTCTGGGCGAAGCTGATCCAGGACGAGTTCAAGCCGAAGGACGAACGCTCCCTGTCGCTGCGCACGCACTGCCAAACCTCAGGCTGGTCGCTCACCGCGCAGGACGTATTCAACAATGTCACGCGGACGTGCCTCGAGGCCATGGCCGCCACGCAGGGCCATACGCAATCGCTGCACACCAACGCTCTCGACGAGGCGATCGCGCTGCCGACAGACTTCTCGGCCAGGATCGCACGCAACACTCAGTTGGTTCTGCAGCAGGAGAGCGGCACGACGCGTGTCGCCGACCCCTGGGGCGGCAGCCATTATGTGGAGCGGCTGACGTACGAGCTCGCACAGAAAGCCTTGGAGCACATCACCGAGGTGGAGCGCCTGGGCGGAATGGCCAAGGCGATCGCGGCCGGAATCCCCAAGATGCGCATCGAGGAGGCAGCTGCGCGCACGCAAGCCCGCATCGACAGCGGCCGGCAGACGATCGTCGGTGTGAACAAGTTCCGCGTCGAGAACGAGGCCCAGCTCGAGTACCTCAAGGTCGACAACCAGCGCGTCCGCGAGCAGCAACTCGCCAAGCTGAAGCGGCTGCGCGGCGAGCGTGACGAGGCTGGTGTCCGTGCCGCGCTGGCGGCTCTGACAAACGGCGCCAGCGCCGGTGGAAACCTGCTCGACCTCTCAGTTCAGGCGGCTCGTGCAAAAGCAACCGTGGGTGAAATCTCGGATGCGATGGAAGCCGTGTTCGGGAGGCACCGCGCCGAGATCCGCTCGGTCTCAGGGGTATACAGAGCGGAGGCTGGGTCGATGAACGGCGACATCAACGGCGTCCTTAGGCTCGTCGAAAGGTTCGAGGCTAGCGACGGGCGGCGCCCCCGCATCCTGCTGGCCAAGATCGGCCAGGACGGCCACGACCGCGGCCAGAAGGTGATCGCCACGGCATTCGCCGACCTCGGCTTTGACGTCGACATCGGGCCACTATTCTCGACACCTGAGGAGGTGGCACGCCAAGCGGTGGAAAACGATGCGCACATCGTCGGCGTCTCGTCCCTCGCGGCAGGACACTTGACGCTCGTCCCCGAGCTCAGGGCTGCGCTCGAAAGGGAGGGTCGCGGCGATATCATGATCGTCGTCGGCGGGGTCATCCCGCCGGCCGACTACCCGGCGCTGTTCGAGGCCGGTGCTAAGGCTGTCTTCGGTCCCGGCACCAACATCGCCGCCGCAGCGACCGACCTGATCATCAAGCTAAATATTGCCCTCGGCTATCAGGGCGCCGAGGCGGCAGAGTAGCTCAACAAGCCCTATGGGAGTTCAACGATGGCTGCGTTTTACGAGTTGCGCCAGTACAAGATCAGGCCGGGCAAGATGGAGGCTTGGCTCAAGCTGATGGAAGGCGAGATCATTCCCTTCCAGGTCGCGAAGGGAGCCGTTATCACGGCGAGCTTCCGCGGCGAGACCGACGAGAGCGTCTATGTGTGGATCCGTCGTTTCGAGAGCGAGGCCGATCGCGAACGCATCTACAAGGACATCTACGAGTCGGATTTCTGGAAATCGAAGATCGCGCCGCAGGTGGGCGAACTGATCGACCGAGCCGCCATCAACGTGCAGCGCATCGTCCCGACGCGGATGTCGGCGGCACAGTAACGACATTTGGATCGCCGGCAGCGATCCACGACCAGCTGCCGGCGTCCCGACTATTTTTGCTTCGGAACGGCGTGGACGATTACATTGACCGCGCCATTGCAGCCGGCCAGGCACACGGTACAGATCATCCCCGTTGAGCAGCCCGGCACGTCGATTTCCTTCGGCTTGGACTGGATCGGCTTTGCCTTGACCACGGCCTGCGCCCGAACCGGACCACCGGCCTCGGCACCTTCGGCTGGGGCCGTCGCATCCTCGATGGCAGGCTCCGACGTGGAGTGCTTCTCCTCGGAGCTGCGGTTGTGGTGACGGACGGTGGCGCCTCCACCGCTCATTGCGGCGCCCTTCAAACGACCCGCCTTTGCATCGACCGACGCCATCGGCAGAGCCGCAACGACGAGTGACAATCCAACCAGAAATCGAGCCGATGCTCGCAAAGCTGTTTGCGGCGACATCAACGGTACTCCTCACATGGGACGCACGAGACGAGGTCGACGGTATGTGGATTGAGTTAACAAGATCTGAATGATCCGAGAGCTGGGTGGAACAGACCCGGTTTTATGGCTCACCGAAGGACTGGGCCCACAGCGATGCCCGCATGCGGAAAGCCGTGGCCAATTGGCGATACGAGCGCATACTCTAGGCTTTCGGCACCCAGAACCGCGAACCGCCAGAACCGCGAACCGGAGGACACACCATGCCTGCATTCTGATGATCCTGACGCTCAATCGGCCTGAGGTGATGAATGCGTTGCACCACCTCGCACACGAGGAGCTGAGCGAGCTTTGGGACGCGTTTCAGGAGAGCCCGGATCTCTGGGTGGCCATCGTCACGGGTGCTGGCGACCGTGCCTTCTCGGCCGGCAACGACCTCAAGTATCACGCCGAGTACCGCGCCACACACGGCACGCGGCCTCCCGCCACGACGAAGGGCTTTGCAGGCCTCTGTAACCGCTTCGACCTCGACAAGCCCGTAATCGCAGCTGTTAACGGAGTAGCCATGGGCGGCGGTTTCGAAATCGCGCTGGCTTGCGACATCATCATTGCTTCGGAGAAGGCCCGCTTTGCGCTGCCTGAGCCGAGGGTAGGGCTCGCAGCGGGTGCTGGTGGCATGCAACGTCTGGCGCGTCAGATCCCGCTCAAAAAGGCGATGGGTATGATGCTGACAGCGCGGCACGTCCCAGCCGCCGAAGGGGTGGAACTGGGCTTCGTGACAGCGATGGTGCCGCACGAGAAGTTGATGGAAGAAGCGCGACGCTGGGCCGGTCTCATCCTCGAGTGCTCGCCAATGTCGATCCGGGCAACCAAGCAGGTCGTGATGCGCTCGCTCGACGTGCCGTCGACCGAGATCTCAATGCGCAACATGACGTATCCGGCCTTCGTCGCCATGACGCAGAGCGAAGACACCGTCGAGGGCCCGAAGGCGTTCGCTGAGAAGCGCAAACCCAACTGGAAGGGAAGATAGGTAGGCGGCGGCAGTCGCCGCCTGACGCAGCACGAAACTTGGCAGTTGAGCGAAAGGCCCGCCGTGACGCGCGCGGGCCTCTCCCGGGGTAACGTCAACGGATCATCGCCGGTCAGGTAAGAGGGCGATTGGGCGTGTCGGCGCCTCGCGCATCGACAACGCCGGGGTGGCCAATTTCACGCTCGTCGTAGTGATCGATGATGCGAACGATGCGGCTGTATCTGTCGGGCAGATTGTCGGCCAGCCTGCGGAAAGCGTCGACCTGTGCTCGAGCGCGCGCAAGCAGCAGCTGGTCCGTCTCGCCAAGCACGCCCTCTCCCGCTTGCCGCTCCAACTGGCCGATCAGCACATGCTCGAGTAATTGCTGATAAGGACCACCGGGTGTCAGCATAAGCAGTGGCATCAGATCGTCCATCTCGACGACGACTGTTTCCAAAACCTGCGTGTACATCGAATCTTGGCCGTGGTGAGCGAGCAGGTTCTCGTAGGCGTCACGCAAGCTGGCACGGTTTTGATCGATCGTCTCGCGCACGAGTTGGGCCAGACGAGGCGCCCGAGATGTCAGCCGGCGAAGCGCCAGCTCCGGCTCCGATTCGCTGCCGATCGCGCGGCAGATCCTGATCTCGCGTTCATTCCAGTTGTGCAGCCCACCAAGCTGGATGACGTCCGAGCGTATCGCCTCGCTGAGGCTCGGGTCTGGTATGGGCCCGGCTTCATCGACTGCCGAAATGGCGACCCGCACCGCCTCCGAGCGCGGTGGGTTGCGCGGAGGCGGTGCGGGTTGATCGGATAGTGGCGAATAGGAATGCTGGCTCGGCAGCGGTGGTGCCGGCGACTGCCGTGTGGCCGGTGAAATGAGGGGAACACTCGCCGACGACGGCGCGCGGCGCGGAGCCGAGACCTCAGGAGCGCGGGTTTGGGGTGGCACGTCCTCCGACACGTCGGCGGGCTGCGGCTGTCTCGCACTTCGATCCTCGATTCGAACGGCCTCGACCGGCGCGGCGAATACCTTGGGAACGGCGGGGAGGAGGGGACCACCGTCGAGGGGGGCTCGTCCGCCGAACCGCACACCGACGACGTCGTCCCGAAAAGCCGGAATAGCGCCCGCTCGCATCAGCAGCAACGTTTTGTAGAAATCCGTCGAGACGAAGTAGCGGCCGTTGTCGTTCTCGCGCTTGACCGTGCCCGGGACCGTAGCACCCGCGCCCAGCGCATTGAGCACCAACCGTCGCTTGTCCTCCTCGGCGATCCGGAACGGATAGGTCTCGGCCGCAAAGCCCTCGGAATCCGAAACCGGGTGCATCTCCGAAAGAACTTGCTCGGCATTGTGCTGAGGCACAGGCAGTAGAGCCACGCCGACGACGTTGACCAGCTCCTTACGATCGACATGCGACTGGCTGAGCCGCGGTGCCTTCTTGAGCGCCAAACCCAAGTAGCGAACGAGACCGTAGTGCAGATGATAGCGCGTACGGTCTTGGCTGACGTTGCGGACGGCCCCGATGGTCGCTGCCTGGTTCAAGACCTGGCGGACCTCGCGAGCGATCTCGTCGTCACGGGCGTCAAGGATGATTTCCGACGTGAACCCGCGATCGCCATTGATCGGATGCAGCGCAGCCATGATGGCCTGGAGAGTGGCACGCGGATGACCCGTGTCATGAAGCGCCGAATCGACGATGGCCTCGAGCTGATCGGCGGTCATCTCACCGCGGTCCTCGATCTCGGTCAACGGCGAGCGGACGGCATTGGCTCCGAAGAGGCCGGACATGAAGACGAGGCTGTCGATGGCGATGGCGATGGCGAGTGCCAAGTAGGCCAGGCGATTGCCGTCGGTGAAGGCGTTCCAAGTAACGACGAAGCGATGCGCCTTGTCGTCACGATTGAGGTCGATCGACGAGATTTTGGCCGCCATCTCGGCCGAGTCCTTGCTTGGCAGGCCCGAGTCTTGGAGGCACTTGCGGCCAAACGTCAGCAAGGCATCCGTGCCGCCGGCCTCAGGGAGCTTGTCACCGCCGGTGCAATGACGGGCGAACGTGACCAATCCAGCGTTCAACGCGAAGACGCGGGCTGCCGCCTCATTTGCCTGCTTGGGATCGCAATCGATGTTGCGAACCCGATCTTTCGTGGCGGGCGTGGAGAGCATGGCGCCTAGGAGCTGCGAGCACTGTGCCGTGAGCATGCCCAGCCGATCAGTCGTCGGTTGCTGGCGAAAATCAGTCAGCGCCCGCTCGAAGGCGGTCCGGACGCGCGCCGGGTCGACCTTGGGAGTACCACTCTCGTCACCGGTTTTGGCCTGTTCGGCGACGGCGATGCGTTGCGCGGCCGTCTCAGCTTCACCTTGCAGCTTGGCGAGATCGGCATCGACGGAAGCAAGCTCCCGGCCAATCTGGGCGATGCGGGCATCGGCGTCGGCCATGCGCTTGGTTGCATCACGCACCCGCTGCTCCTGGATCTTGACCGCATCCTGCTGCTGGGCCAACTCCGACATTCGCTCGCGAAAAATCGGCCCCTTGCCGGCCTTGAGCGTGCCCTCGGCACCTCGCTCCTCAGCCATGGCCTCGACACGCTTTGCATCGATGTTACGGCTGCGGCTATCTAGCTCGGTCTTCTTCTCGGCGAGATCGGCGGCCAGGGGCGGCCGCTCGCTCTTGAGACGCGACAACTCGTCGGTCAGGATGCCTTTGCTGGACGCCAAGCCCGCCTGACCACTTTTGGCCGTCGCGATGCGCTCCTGCTGCGTCGCCATCGCCGTGCGATGAGCTTCCATGCGCTCGACGAAATAGCGCTCGATCGCCTGCTCGGCGCCTTGGCTCGCTTGCGACAAAGTCGCGAGATTTCGCTCGTAGGCGACCCAGCCAGAATTGCGAAAAAGCTGCTCGGCTTCTTCCGCCTGGCGCCGCGTCGCAAGCCCCCCAATGTCGTTGACGATACCTGCGATCTGGCGAACAGCCCGGATTTCTCCGGCGCGCTGGCGCTCCTCCTTGGGGAAAATGGCCGAGAACAGGCTATCAAACGAGAAAAAGACGCTGGTCGCCATACAGGCGAGAAACATCACCCACAGCACGGCATTGCGGGCCATCACCTGCACCGAATGCAGATACGGCTGCAAGATCGTGCTCTGCTGATTGAGGAAGATGGCCGAGAAAACGAGCAGACCGACACCCAGCAGGAGGGCCCAGTTGGCGAAGGCGGAGAGGGCCGCATTCATCGTCTGTGAATTATTGACGGCCTCGACCAGACCAAGTGCGTTGGCAATCCCGACAAAACACAGGATCCCGGCAGGTATGGCCACGTATTTTTCGACCTGAAAGCGTTCGCCACTGCGCCCTGTTCCGGTCGCGAAGCTCTCGCCGATGAGCCAAGCGATGATCAGCATCACGCCCTGAATGCCGAAAGTAACCATCAGGGACAGGACAGGCTCGCCGGTGAAATTGCGCATGCCGTCCCAGGTGGTCCATCCGGACGCGAGGGAGAGGACGAATGCCGTGAGCGCCAGAAGCGTCAGCTGCCAGTTGGAGGACAGCGCCTTTGCCAAGGCTGCGGTCATACGGGCGAAAACGTTTGGCCCCTCGCGCTTGACCGACGGGCCGGCGAAGATACGCGAAATCAGGATGAACGCGGAGAGTGCGGCCACGATTGCGACCAGCACCGGAGCGGCATCGCTCATGGCTTGACCAAACGAGCCCATGCCCGCCCTGCCCAAGAGCTCCAGCATCCTCTACTCCTGCCCCATCCTCTGCTCCGACAGACGCCAACACGCTCTTCTCGGATCCCGGCTACCTGCCCTCGTGTGCAAGTATTGAGCCGAGATCGTGGCAGGGATCAGGCGATCTATCTCAACTACCAACAATAACGTAGTCGTGAGAACAACCAAGGGCTGGGCGCGTCAGCCGACGTTCAGCCCACTTCTGGTTCCTACCAATGTCAGCGAAACGATCATCGACCCCACGCCGCGGCTCGGCATCACACCGCAACACGGCACAATTGCAGGGCCCTCAGGCGTAGCGACAGCGGCTTAGTATCCGACCCGCGCCTCAGGCCATGCGCTCGACGGCCACGGCCGTCGCCTCGCCACCGCCGATGCAAAGAGAAGCAATGCCCTTCGTCTCGCCCCGCGTCTCCATGGCGTTGAGCAGCGTCACGATGATTCGGGCACCGGAGGCACCGACCGGATGACCGAGGGCACATGCGCCGCCGTAAACGTTGACCTTGTCGTGCGGCAGGTCGAGATCGCGCATGGCCGCCATCGCAACGACCGCAAATGCCTCGTTGATCTCATAGAGACCGACATCCTTGACCGTCCAACCGGTCTGGTCGAGGACCTTGCGGATAGCGCCGATCGGGGCAGTCGTGAACCATGCCGGCTCCTGAGCCTGGCTCGACGTGGCGACGATCTTCGCCAGCGGCTTCAGCCCTCGCCGCTTGGCTTCGCTCTCGCGCATCAGCACAAGTGCGGCCGCGCCATCCGAGATCGACGACGAGTTGGCGGGCGTCACCGTTCCCCCCTCGCGGAAGGCGGGCTTCAAACCAGGGATCTTCGAGGGGTCGGCGTTGAAGGGCTGCTCGTCGCGATCGACCACGACATTGCCCTTGCGCCCCTTTACCGTGACCGGAGCCATCTCCTTGGCGAAGGAGCCGTCTTCGTTGGCACGCTTGGCGCGCGATAGGCTCTCGATCGCGTAGTCGTCCTGCTGCTCGCGCGTGAACTGATAGTGCTGGGCAGTGTCCTCGGCATAGGTGCCCATGAGTCGACCCTTGTCGTAGGCATCCTCAAGCCCGTCGAGGAACATGTGATCGTAAATTTGGGTATGGCCGAGGCGCTGACCGGAGCGCAGCTTCGGAAGGATGTGAGGCGTGTTGGTCATGCTTTCGAGGCCGCCGGCGACGATGACGTCCTTCGGGCGCACGTGGAGCGCCTCGAAGGCCATCATCACGGTCTTCATGCCCGAGCCGCACATCTTGTTGACTGTGGTGCAAGGAACGGAGTCCGGGAGGCCGCCATAGCGAGCCGCCTGCCGGGCTGGAGCCTGACCTTGTCCGGCGGGCAGGACACACCCCATCAACACCTCGGAGATCTCCTCGGGCTTCACCCCAGCGCGCGCGACGGCTGCGCGGATGGCGACGGCGCCAAGCTCCGGGGCGGTGACGCTCGCGAGACTACCCTGGAAGCTCCCCATCGGGGTGCGGGCGCCGGAGACGATAACGACGGGGTCGGACTGGCTGGTCATAGTAAACTCCATCGAACATGAGGCACGGTCAGCTGTTACCGGGAGTGAGCACGCCCGGGGCGCCGCGGTCAACGGCATCATGCACCTTGGTGCCGTCGACTCCCTGCCTCCTCGTCGCACGTGAGCGGGGGCACGAAGCCACGCCGTTGCTCGTCAACCACGGGCACACGGGACCGGAAGGATCTCGACGCGCTTGTCGACCGCCGTTTGTGCATCATCGATCGGCAGACCAACGAGAACCTGACTTGACCCCATGCCCGATGCAGACAATCGCTCTTGAAGATCTGGTGACGCGCGCCTGATCTGGCTGACGATCGCGATCGCCCGAGCCTGGGACAAGCGCACGTTGGCGGGCTCACTGCCGGTACGGCTCGCATGACCGACAATATTGAGGCACTTGCCGGTTTCGGCCGCGCGCCGACCCAGCGCTGCGATCCAATCCGGGTAGCGGCCAGCCAAAGCGGGATCATTGACGAATGCCGTCGAGCCGGTCTCGAACAGGAACAACATTCCGAGTCGATCCTGCTCGAGACCGATATCGATGAGACGTGTGACCGCCTGCAATGCCTCGGCGCCTCTTTCGCGATCGGCCAGTGAGAGGTAGAGACCGTTGTAGGTCGCCACGCTGTCGCGTCCACCCGGCAGTGCGGAAGCAGCTTCGAAGCGAGCCTGGGCCTCTTCGGCACGCCCGGCTTCAAGAGCGGCTTGGCCCTCCTGATTGGCGACGCGCAGTCGCAAGCTCGCAATATAGGCCGGGTCGACGGGATCACCGGGCTTCGAGCGCTGGCAGGCGCGGACATAGGCCTGGGTCGCCTGGTCGAGCGACCAGACGGGAGATCGGGCGAACAAAGGCGCCGGAGTGCTGTCGACGCCGTCCGGCAGGGCCCGATTGACCGATCGGGCAACGACGATCTTCTTCGCGAGGTCGATTGCCGCGAAGCACAGCCAATAGGCATCGCGTGGACCCGACGGCTCGCCAGCATTATTGACCGGGTTGAACGTGCCGATGATCAACAGTTTGGCGCGATCGAGGTTCTCGACCGTCAACGGCAGCACCTTGATGCGGGGAAAAGCGCTGGCGGCGATCTCGACCAACTGTCGGTTCATGTCGCGCGTCGCCGTAGTCTCGAAGCCCGTGATGCCATCGATCAGCGGATCGATGATCACAGTGATCTCGGCCGCCGGGTCGAGCTTCGTGATCTCGGAGAACAACTCCTCGGCTGATCGACGCACGGCCGATGCGACCGGGATCGGCACGGGTGGCGTGGCAGAGGCGGCCGGGAAGCCAGGCAACGCGCGAGTGGGTTCCGGCGGCCGAACTTGCGCCTCGGCGCACGACAGCGAAAACGCCATTAGCAGTAAGACAAGAGCCCGCCGCATTCGCATTGCCTTCCAGGTTGCCGATCGCGACCTTCGTAAGACGTCCGGACAGTGCGATCTGTGCTCGCGAGCACAGGCTTCTATAGAATTTGTCGGCGGTCGCAACGCCGAGAGGTGCGGGTGCAGGCTGTCACGGTCTTCTGATGGGCACGCACTTCTCTCGACCTCTCCGTCACGCTAGCTGCGACGCGTCACATGGAGCTTGACCGACCGCTCGCATAATCTCGCGCAATGCCCGGCAAGACCGACATCGAAGATCCACCGCGACGCGACGAGAACGGCGAATGCGCCCCCGTGCCGGTCGTGGGCAAGGTCTTGGTGGCCTGCACCGAGGACTGGTTCACACTTTCCCATTTCAAGCCTCTTCTGCGACGCTTGACGCGGATCGCCAACGACGTCGTGGTGGTCACGCGCTCATCAGGTCGCATGGGCGAGATCGCGAAGCTCGGCTGCCGCACCATCGAACTTGACTACGATCGCGCATCGATGAACCCGGTGCGCGAGGCGAGGACCGTGCGACAGCTAGGAGCGATCCTCGCAAATGAAGCACCAGACGTCTTTCATCTGATCGCGATGAAGCCGATCGTACTGGGCGGATTGGCAACTTTCCTTCGACCGCCCCGCCATACAGTCGTGCATATGACCGGCCTTGGCTTTCTCGCGATCTCGGATACTGCAAAAGCGCGCGGGGCGCGTTTTGCCGCACAGGCGGTCATGAAACGCGTGATGCGCCGGCCAGGAAGTTGGCTACTCGTCGAAAACCCGGAAGATTTGGCCTTTCTGGAAGCCGGCGGGGTCCAGGCGGCGGCGCGTTTCACCATGTTGGGAGGAGCCGGCATCGATCCGGACGCCTTCGCGCCGCAGCCGCCAGTCGCCAAGCCGACGCCAGTGGCCGCCTATGTAGCACGCATGATTCGGCCGAAAGGCGTCGATGTCCTGATGGCGGCGGCAGACATTCTCGAGCAGCGCGCTGTGCCGATCACGATTGAGCTACACGGTGACACAGATGACGGCAATCCGGAGGCGATCGCGTCGGCTGCTCTCCATGCTTGGGCCAATGGCAACGACCGCCGCTACATGGGGTTCACGCGGGATGTCGCGGCAATCTGGCGGGAAGCGGACATTTTCGTTCTGCCTGCCCGAAGCCGCGAGGGCATGCCACGGGCCTTGCTGGAGGCGGCTGCATCAGCGCGAGCTGTGATTGTGACCGACGTCCCGGGGTGCCGCCATTTCGTCAGCGACGGAGTGGAGGGGCTGGTTGTGCCACCCGGCGATGCGCCGGCACTCGCTGATGCGCTGACGCGGCTCGCCCAGGACAAAGGGCTCCGCGCACGGCTCGGCGCTGCGGCACGGACGAAGGTACTCGCGGGATTTACGGAATGTCACGTGGAGCACGCAATCGAACAGGCCTACCGGAGCATGCTGGCCGGCTCGGTGGCCGACAGCTGAGACAGCATGTCGGCCGATATGAAGCTTTCTACCCGAGCCGAGCCGAGCCTGCTCAGCCCTCGTCACGCTCCGGCACGGGGCGGCGTCGCACTTTCTCGTGACGGGCCTGCTTGTCCAGCCGGTCGGAGAGATCGTCGAGCTGACGCTGTGCCGCGCTGAAGGCATCCCGCACGGCAAGCATCACGTCGGTGTGCGCATGATCGGCGTCCGGCTCGTGCTTTACGACGATCGGCTTGTGGCCCGGAACGCCGATATCGATGCGGATGTGGAAGAATTTTGGCAGCGGCGTGCGGCGCTGCGGAGCTTCGATAACGACGCGGGCATGCGTAATCCGCTCGAAATGCGCCTCGATGCGCTTGAACTTCTCCTTGACCCGCGCCTCGACGGCCTCGCTGCGCTCGATGCCGTGAAAGGTGATCTCGAGCGGTGATTCCATGGGCGGGTCCTTTCTCTGATCGTTCACCCTGATATCAGAACGTTGGCGTGTTCGCATCCGCCGTCAAGAAGTTGGATCAAACCGCGATTGGCAGGCACCGGGCCACCATGCGACCATTGCGGCAAGGCGCGGCGACAAGGAGAGAACACATGAGGAGCGCAGGACGCCAACGCGCCATCGTGATCGGTGCCGGCATCGTCGGCGTTTGCAGTGCAATCGAGCTCCAGCGCCGAGGCTGGGCCGTGACCATCGTCGATCGGTTGGCGCCAGGCGAAGGCTGCTCTTTCGGAAACGCCGGCATTCTGGCGGCGCAGGCCGTCGTTCCGGTCGCCATGCCCGGCATCGAAAGCGAAGCAGTGAGCATGCTTCTCGATCCGGAAAGCCCGCTCGTCGTTAGGTGGGGCTCTCTGCCCTGGACGGCGCGTTGGCTCTGGAAGTTCCGTCAAGCCGCGAATCTACCACGTGTCGTGGCGACCGCCGACGCCATGAAGGCGCTTTACGGCACCTCGCTCGAGTTGCATGAGGCACTATCCCGGCAAGCCGGTGTTCAAGATCTCGTGCGGCCAACACGCTATCTCTACATCGCTCGCGATCCGGCGAAGCTCGACGTGGAGAACGGCTTATCGTGGCGGCTCAGGCGCGAACGAGGTGCCGAGATCGAGGTGCTCGACGGTGAGGCGCTACACGAGGCCGAGCCGGAGCTATCGCGTGAGTATAAGCGCGGCGTCAGGCTCGGGCCGATCGGCTACACGCTGAGCCCGTTCCGGCTGACGCAATCGTATGCAGCCCTGTTTCAGCGCGAAGGCGGCCGGATCGTGCGAGCCGAGGTGCGCGCGCTACGCCCTGCAGGGGCCGTCACAGGCCTCGAGACTTCGGCAGGGCAGATGGCAGCCGAGACGATCGTCATCGCCGCTGGATCGTGGTCGCTCGATCTCGCCCGGCCACTCGGCCTTAAGCTGCCGTTGATCGCGGAGCGCGGCTACCACGTGACCTACGCCGACCCAGGCATTTCGCTGAACCATGTGCTGAGCGAGGCGGAACGCCATTTCGCAGTCACGTCGATGGAGATGGGATTAAGGGTCGCCGGCACCGAGGAGCTTGGTCGCGCCGACGATCCCCCGGCATGGCGACGCGCCGAGGTGCTCGAACGCCAAGCCCGGGCCATGTTCCCGAGGGCGAACCTAAGCAGCGGGAGCCGCTGGATGGGTCCGCGGCCGGGAACGCCCGATAGCCTGCCGGCGATCGGCCCATTGCCGGGCCACCCCAACATCTTGATTGCGGCAGGCCACGGACACCTCGGCCTCACGGGTGGCCCAAACACTGGCAGGATCGTCGCGGCGATAGCATCGGGCGAGCGACTCAACCTCGACTTGGCGCCTTATGCTCCGGACCGTTTTGATCCGACAAAGAAGCCTGATGTGGCTGTCGCATTCATACCGGGCAAGACGGCGTAAAGGCGTCTCAACTCACCCTTTCCTGGCACTCGTAACTTGACAGTGCCAACGCCAGCGCATACCTGCTCGTC
>LNDR01000403.1 GCA_001464755.1 Rhizobiales bacterium Ga0077524 | reverse complement strand
GAAATGATTGTCGCGTGCAAGACCGATCTGGCGAACGCGCTCGAGATCCTCGTTGGTCAGGATCGGTTGGTAAACCTCGAGCCGCTTGACCTTCGAAGTGCCCTCGAGGTCGAGCAGATTGGGTCGCGGGCCGATGAACGACACGAGGCTCATGACGAGTTCCTCGCGGGTCGAGTCGATCGGCGGGTTCGTCACCTGCGCGAAGTTCTGCTTGAAGTAGGTGTGCAGCAACTTCGGCCTGGCCGACAGCGCCGAGATCGGCGTATCGGTGCCCATCGAGCCGACCGCCTCCTGACCTGTCTGCACCATCGGGCTCATCAGGAACTTCAGGCTCTCCTGCGTATAGCCGAACGCCTGCTGCAGATCGAGAAGGTTGACGTTGCTCGCCTTACGCACGACCGGCTTGGAAAGCGGCAGGTCGCCCACCTGAATCTGGGTCTGCTTGAGCCAGGTCTCGTAGGGGAAGCGGGCGGCGAGATCCTTCTTCAACTCGTCGTCCGAGATGATCCGGCCCTCGGCGAGGTCGATGAGCAGCATCTTGCCCGGCTGCAACCGCCACTTGCGCACGATGTCGCTCTCGGCGATCGGGAGCACGCCCGATTCCGACGACATGATCACGCGGTCGTCCTTGGTGACGAGATAGCGCGCCGGCCGCAATCCGTTGCGGTCGAGCGTCGCGCCGATCTGGCGGCCGTCGGTGAAAGCCATGGCCGCAGGGCCGTCCCACGGCTCCATGAGGCAGGCGTGATACTCGTAGAAGGCGCGGCGGGCCTGATCCATGGTCGCGTGACCGGCCCATGCCTCCGGGATCATCATCATGGCGGCATGCGCCAGCGAGTAGCCGCCCCGCACCAGGAACTCGAGGCTGTTGTCGAAGCAGGCCGTATCGGACTGGCCCTCGTAAGAGATTGGCCAGAGCTTGTTGATGTCCGCGCCGAACAGGGGCGAGGCGACCGAGGCCTGGCGGGCCGCCATCCAGTTGACGTTGCCGCGCAGCGTGTTGATCTCGCCGTTGTGGGCGACCATCCGATAGGGATGTGCCAGCTTCCACGACGGGAAGGTATTGGTCGAGAACCGCTGGTGGACGAGCGCGAGGGCCGAGGCCAGGCGAGGGTCGGAAAGGTCCTTGTAGTAGGCCTTCACCTGATTAGACAGGAACATGCCCTTGTAGACCAGCGTGCGCGACGACAGCGACACGCAGTAATGGCCGATGTCGCGCCCCTTGTAGGCGTCGTAGAGCGCGTTCGAGACCACCTTGCGCACGATGTAGAGCCGCCGCTCGAACTCGTCCTCGTCGGACATGCTTTTGGGCCGTGCGACGAAGATCTGCAGGTGCCGCGGCTCCGTCGAGCGCACCATCTCGGAGAGCGAGCCGTTGTCCACCGGCACAGGGCGGAAACCCAGCAGCTCGAGCCCTTCCTGGCGCACGATGCGCGCCCAGACCCGCTCGCAGTGAGCCAACAGCCGCTCGTCCTGCGGCATGAAGATGTGGCCAACCGCATAGGCACCGGGTGCCGGCAGCTTGAAGCCGTGCTTGGCGCATTCGTCCTTCAGGAAGGCGTGCGGGATCTGGACGAGAATGCCGGCACCGTCCCCTGAGGTCGGGTCGGCGCCCACCGCGCCACGGTGCTCGAGGTTTTCGAGGATGGCCAGCGCATCGGCTACGATCGCATGCGAGGGACGCCCTTTCATGTCGACGATGAAGCCGACGCCGCACGCATCGTGCTCGCGCTTTCGGTCGAACAGCCCGGCCTTGTCGGGCGCCGTGTAAGCGCCGTTGCCGGAAATCCGAAGCGCCGTCGATCTCGTCTCAGCCATGGCTTTGTCCTCGCGGATCGTCTCGATCCGTGCTCGTGGCCCCCGCGCCGCGTCCGTCCATGCGATCCGAACCGGACCGCCTGGCGATTGCGTCGCACATGCGTCGGAACGCGCCGGCATGCAACGATTTTCCCCCGATGCCCGCGACCGGACAGCGCTGTCTGCCGGATCGGACAGCGCGTGTCGGAGGCGTGGACGGTGCGTTGCGAGCCTGGCCCGTCTTCTTCCCTCAAATTGTGGTCTGCGCCGCCCGCACGATCTCGTTGCCGACAGTGTTCGGCGCGAGCAACCGGGGCGTGGCTTCGGCAGTCAAACCACGTAAAGGACAGGATAACTGACCTATCGGCGACTGCAAATGGAAATTTGCACTGCAGCGAGAGGACGACGGGCCGGCGACGTGGTAGGTGCGCCGCAGCGTTCGGCCGTCTCCAGCACCGACCGGACCGTCCGTTCCCGCACGACCGACGGAGTATTCGATCATGTCCACCCGCGAAGCACTGGGGACCTGGGCCCTCGACCGCGAGATCGTGTTAGCGATCGTGGTCGCGGCGCCGCGCGAGCAGGTGTTCCAGGCGTGGGCCGCGGCGCATCATCTTGTGCGGTGGTTCGGCCCGGAAGGCTTCGTGGTCGAGAGCCGCGAGGCAGACGTGCGCCCCGGCGGCCGATGGCGGTTCGACTACGTCGGCCCTGATGGCACGCGATACGGCAATCGAATCGCCTTTCTCGATTCGGATGCGCCCGCGCGCCTCGTCTTCGACCACGGCCCTGATGAGGACGACGCGCCCGAGCGCTTTCGCGTCACCGTCACTTTCGATGCCCAGGAGGATGGCAAGACGGTCGTGACACTCCGCCAGCTCCACCCGAGCAAGGAGCAGCGCGACGCAACGATTGGCTTCGGCGCGGTTGAATTGGGGTATCAGACGATGGACAAGCTGGCGCGGTATGTGGCGTCCGCGTCCTAGCGCTGTCACACGCCGCGCTGGCGCGCAGGTCCCACTCTGATAGCGTCGCGACATGCCAGCCAAAATGACAGCTCCCTTCGGCCATTGGCCGTCCCCGATCCGCCCACGCGACCTGACGCGTGGAGCCCGACGCTTCGGCCACATCCAGGGCGAAGGCGCATATGTCTACTGGACCGAGGGTCGGCCCGAGGAGAAGGGCCGCCAGGTTATCGTGCGCTTACGTCCCGGCACAGACGACAAGCCCGCTGACGTGCTCCCGGCCCCGTTCTCGGCGCGCTCCAAGGTGCACGAGTACGGCGGCGCGGAGTTCCTGGTCGCCGACGGCACCCTTTACTTCGTCAACGCCGACGACCAGGACATCTGGCGTCTGATACCCGGCAAGAAACCTGAGCGGATCACCGAGGCGCCGACCATGCGCTTCGCCGACATGGCCCTCGACGCTGGCCGTGATCGCCTGATCGCGGTTGCCGAGCGCCACCCGGAGGGCGACACCCACGGCCAGCCCGTAAACCTGATTGCAGCCATCGGCCTTGACGGCGAGCACTGCGGTCGCATCACCGAGCTCGTCACGGGCCGCGATTTCTACGCCTTTCCGCGTTTGTCGCCGGATGGGGCCCGCCTGGCTTTCCTCGGCTGGGACTTGCCCGATATGCCCTGGGACCAGTCGGCGCTCTACATTGCATCCGCGAAGCCGAACGGCAGCGTCGGCCGTGCCCAGCGCATTGCCGGAGGTAGCGGCGTCGCCACCATGCAGCCGGCCTGGCTCGACGACCGGCGGCTGCTGTTTCTCTCCGATGAAACCGGCTTCGGCAATCTGATGCTGTGGGACGGTGAGACGACGCGCGCCCTGACCAGGCTGAAGACCGAACTCGGGCAGCCGATGTGGAACCTTGGGCCCCGCACGTTCGTCGCTGCCGGACCGGATCGGATCGTCGCGAGCGCTCATGTCGGCGACGAGCCCTCGCTGGTGATCGTCACCGGCCTGGACCAGCGCAAGGCGTCCGTCGATGTGCGCCCGATCGCCGCTGCCTCGATCGGCAGCCTTGCCACCTTCGACGGCGGCGTCGCGACCGTGATCGGGCGCCCGAAGGCACCCGCCGCCTTCGTTGCCATCCCCGAGAAGCGCAAATCACCCGCCATCCTGCGCACAGCCACCGATCTCGAACTCGAGCCTGCCGCCGTCTCTGTCGGCCGCACCGTCTCGTTTCGCGGTGGCGACCGCAAGACCACGTTCGCGCAATACTACCCGCCCGCCAGTGCCACCCATCGCGGCCCGCGCGGCGCGCTTCCCCCTGCGCTTGTGCTCGCCCACGGCGGGCCGACTTCGCAAGCGGGCCGGGGCCTCGCACTTCGTGTGCAGTTTTACACCAGCCGCGGCTTCGCCGTTCTCGATGTCGATTACGCCGGCTCTACCGGCTACGGACGTGCCTACCGCGAGCGGCTCGACGGCCAATGGGGCATCGCCGACGTCGCCGATTGCGCGGCGGCCGCCAGGTTCCTCGCCGCCGAAGGTCTCGCAGATCCCGGCCGCATCGCCATCGCGGGCGGCAGCGCAGGCGGCTACACCGTGCTGATGGCGCTCGCCACAACGACGACGTTCGCTGCCGGATGCAGCCACTACGGCATATCGGACCTGTCGCTGCTGATGGGGTCGACGCATAAGTTCGAGGGCGGCTACCTGCACCGGCTGCTCGGCACCACAGCAAAGGCCTGGAAGAAAACCTGTGTGGCGCGATCACCGCTCACGCTGATCGACGGCATGACCGCGCCGCTGATCCTCTTCCAGGGCCTCGACGACAAGGTCGTGCCGCCGGAACAGTCGCGCCTCATCCACGAGCGGTTGCGCGAGCGCAGCATCCTGACGGAGCTTTACGAGTTCGCTGGCGAGGGCCACGGCTTCCGCCAGGCGGACACAATCGTCAAGGTCGCCGAAGCCGAGCTCGCATTCCTGCGCAAGGCGCTGCACCTCAAGTGAGGTGCTTTACGAGAGCCGTCATGAAAGCACACTGAGGCAAACGAGCATCAACGCACGGAAAAATTGCGCTCCCCACCGTGCATATAATAGCCAGCCCGAGCACCTCGGATAGTTTGGCCTCATCGCATCAAGTTGTTGCAGGGGGCGCGTCGTGCCGGGGCATGGGGATTACAAGGTCAACGATCGGCGGCTCCGCCACGACGGCTTTCTGAAGATCGAGGACGTCGACTTCGAGTTCACCCGGTATGACGGCACATCGAGCGGCAAGCAAACACATCAGGTCTGTGTGCACGGCGATGCGGCGGCTGTGCTCGCCTACGACCGCACGCTCGACAAGCTGGTCCTGGTCGAGCAATTCCGGGTCGCGACGGTGCGCCACCACTCCCCGCAGGAAGGCTGGATCACGGAGATCCCCGCCGGGCGCGTGGAGCGCCACGAAAATGCGCGCGAAACGGCCCGTCGCGAACTTGCCGAGGAGACCGGCTACGACCTGACGCTGCCGCCGAAGGACGACCCGGCGATGCCGGCAAGGTTCGAACATATTGCAACGATCCAGGCCTCGCCTGGCTGGACGAGCGAGCGCATCCACATCTTCTTCGTCGAGGTCGAGGAGAAGGACCGCCAAAACGACGACGGCTCGCTGCGCCCTGGCGGCGCCAAGAGAGCAGACGGCGAGGACATCCGTCCCCACCTCGTCTCACCGGAGCAGCTCTTCGCGGACATCGACCGGGGCCTCTACCGGGACCCCAAGCTGCTGGTCGCGGCGCAGTGGTTCCGGACGGTGGGTGCGAGCCGATCACGAAGTGGCGTGGCCGGCCGGATGCCGCGACTGACCACGTTCAAGTTCAGCGCGGACGATAGGAAGCAGGACCTAGAGAAACGGGTGCTCGGCATTTGGACGGGCAACATCCTCGACATCGACGGCATCGACATCTGGGTGAACTCCGAGAACACGGACATGGTCATGGACCGGTTCTTCGGCACGTCGATCTCGGCGACGATCCGATACTACGGAGCCGAGAAGCACAGGAACGGCACGATCTACCGCGACACCATTGCCGAGCAGCTCAAGGCCCGCCTCGGCGGCGAGATCTTCGTCAAGCCGGCGGCGGTGCTCGTGACTGGCTCGGGAAGCCTCATGGCGACCCACAAGGTGCGCAAGATCTTCCATGCGGCGGCCGTCTACGGCCAGCTCGGCAAGGGGCTCTCCGCCGACCCGAAAATCTCGGCCCAGTGCGTCACCGCATCGCTTGATCAGGCGGCCGATCTCAATGCCTACCGCTCACGCTGGTGGCCCGACCGCTTCCTATGGTCGCCTTATCGCTCGATCCTCTTTCCCCTGCTGGGCGCCGGCTCGGGTGGCCGCAAACCTCCCGAGATCGCACGTGCGATGGTGGATCAGGCTGTAGATCACATGCGGCGCAACCCGACCTCGACACTCAACCAAGTCTATTTCCTTGCCTATGACAGGTATCAGCTCGACGTGCTGACGAACGAGTTGAAGCGGCATACCGGCGAGCATCTCGAGTTTGTCGCGGCGGAGCGTCCGCGATGACCGCGGCGAAAGCGTCGTCACGGGGGAGCGCGCCTGCAGCCGCCGCGCCGCCGACGTCCGAGCGGGACTCCTTCTCCTGGGCCGTCTGGCTTTTTGGCTTCAATTTCCGCCGGTGGTGGGTGCAAAACTGGCACCGACACGTCTTGCCGCTCAGCCGCATCGCGCTGCTGCTTCCGGTTCTGTTCAGCTTCGTCACGGCCTTGGTCCTGGCCACAAACGGGCAAATGCGCGAGATCGTACAGCTGATCGTCGAGACCGAGGAGAATGCCCAGTACGTCAACGGTCTGGTCGTCTTCTGTCTGATCGGCTGGATGAGCTTTTCGTACTACATGTCGCAGACGAGCACGCGGCACCCGGCGGTCTTCGGCTCTCTCTCGCGCTATCAGGTGCCGGCCTGGATCCGAGCTTTGCGGCCGGTCATCGCGACGGCGTGCGCGATACTGCCCCTCGCAGGCTTGGGCTGGGCCCTCTACGGTTTGCACGCGCAACGCCGTGCCGTTGATCTCCTCGTCTACACGATGATCGCCATCATGGCGCTTGCCGTCCTGCTATGGGGCGGGCGCCACCTCGCACGCCACTGGGCGCGCCTCAGAAAGTTCTCCCGCCAGCAAATCTTCTACTGGGCCGGAGCCGTCATCTTCTTGATCCCGATGTTCTTGCCGGTCGACTACATCGTCAAGTGGAGCCGCACGATCGGCCCCCTGGCCATGACGGGGCTGCAGCTGCTCGCGGCGTTCCTGGCGGTCGTGACGGTACAACGGATCTGGCTCAGGGCGCGCGGCTGGGCGCTTCCGGCGCTGGTCCTCTGGACCCTCGCAACGATCGGGCTCGGCCTTTGCCACTGGTTGCTGCTGCCGCAGCGTGCCGGCAGTAGCCACAAGCAGGCCGATGTTGCACGAGCGGTCGGTCCGGCGGCCGTCGCAGCCTCCTTCGACAGTTGGATCAAGTCGGGGCCCGAACGAGCGAGCGGACCAGCCTTCATCGTCGCGGCCGAAGGGGGCGGCATTTTCGCCGCCTCGGCGGTTGCGACGTTCCTCGCTGCCATGCGCGACAGTCAGCCCGCGTTCGCCGACCGGGTATTCGCGATCACGGGCGTCTCGGGAGGTGCGGTCGGAGCTGCACTTTACAGCGGGGTCACAGCGACCGACAGGAAGCACGAGGCAAGAGCCAGGAAAGTCCTCACCGCCGACCATTTGTCGCCAGTCCTCGCGGTCATGGTGCCCGACCTCGTCTGGACGCTTGCACGAGACTTGGCGATGCTGGCAGGCACACCCGTTAGGCTCCTCGGTGATCTCCTGCCGCTGTCGTGGTTGAAAACGCCTCGGCAATGGTGGTCTGATCTCTATGCGCGGCTACCTGAAATCAATCGCCGAGACGACCTGCTCGAGCAAAGCCTGAACCATGGCTTGGGACCGGGCGCCCACTCGAAGACGATAGCCGATCATTGGAACGAGGGCCGCGGCTACGCCCTCATCCTCAATACGACCGACGCAGGGAACGGCGACACCGTCGCCTTCGCGCCCTTCTCCCTCGAAGGGCTCGGTGACCACAAGATCACTTCTTTTGTCGATGCTCCTTATGCGATCCTCGACGATCCGAGCACGGTGACGGAGGCGGCGGTGGCGAGTGCCCGCTTCCCCCTCGTACTGCCGCCGCTGATCCGGACGTCGGGCGACCAGAAGCGCACGTTCGTGGACGGAGGCTACGCCGACAACTCGGGCGCCGTGGTCGCCGGCGCGCTCTTCGGTCACTTGCGCAAGCACGCAGCCGGGAATCACTCGAACGTCGATCTCCGGCTGATCGTGCTCACCAGCGAGACGACCAACCGGCGGCCCCATGCACCGGGCAGCGACGTCTTCGTCGACTTCCGGGTCCCCTTCGAGGCGCTGCTCAACGTCCGCGCCGGCATCGGGGCGCGCGAGGTGACGCGGATCGCAGAGCGCTTTGCCGATCCGGCCAAGGCACTGCACCAGCGTTCTGTTCTGCAAATCGACTACGGTGACGATTTCTTTCTTGGCTGGACTATTTCAGGCACGACACTGGACTCGATTGCGACCCAGGTGATGCCGCCAGAGACCCTGAGGCTTAGCCATGAGATGGCAACCTCGACCGCAAGCCCCGCGCATACGTCTCAAGACCAGCTCGAGACCCGCGCCGAGCGCAACAGGTCCGCGATTGAGACCATCCTCTGTATCGTGAGAGGCACCCGGAAGGCGGGCAGTAGCGATTCATCCGAACCAGCGCCGTTGACATGTCCCTCGCGGTGACGGCTTTCAGCGCTCGTGGTGGGCCACTTGCAAGATCGGCTTCGGGCACCGATGTCAGAGGATGAGGGCGCGCGGTGGGACATCACCATGCCTGACACCCTGACAGGAGCCCCGAGATGCACATCGAGATCAGCACGGACAACAACATTCGCGGTGGCGATCTCGGGCCGCATGTCGAGAGCGTGGTTGGCGCGGTGCTGGGCCACCTCGCGCCACAGATTACGCGGATCGAGGTGCACATCACCGACGAGAACGCTGGCAAGCGTGGCCCTGACGACAAGCGCTGTGTGATGGAAGCCCGCCTTGAGGGCCGCAAGCCGCAGGCAACGACCCACAATGCCGAGACCGTTGAACAGGCGATCAAGGGTGCTGCCGACAAGCTGCGCCGCGTGCTCGACAGCAGCCTCGGCCGGCTGGACGACGCGCGGTAGGACGACGCCGATCGGCGCGACGCCAGTTGGTATTTCCAGCTCGATGATCCGGCTCGTCAGGCCGTGACGAGCTTCGCGGCGTCCTTGTCGGGACGGACTCTTTTAAAGGCTGCTTGGCGCAGAATTCCATCGGGCGACCAGCCGCGGTGCTCCACTTCCACGACGAGGCGTGGCTCGACCCACTTGACGCCCTGGCTCTGTGCGCGCTCCAGCCTGCGCGTCAAAGCGGGTGGAGAGGCCCGGAGCGGTTGCAGCGCCTCCCAGATCGCGGCTGCTTCCTTGGCTGAAAAGCCGCTCCCCACCCGACCGACGTAGCGCACGGCGCTCTCGTCCGGGATGCCCACGACCAATGCGCCGATAAGCCCGCTCGCGCCTTTGAGATCGAGATAGCCGAGGACGATGAGATCTTCGGTGTCCGCGATCTTGATTTTCAGCCAGTCGGCCGAGCGCCCCGTGCGGTATGGCGAGTTGCAGTGCTTCGAGACGATCCCCTCGACGCCGAGAGCCGACGCACGCTCGAAAATCGAAGGCCCTTGACCACTCGCATGGTCACCGAAGCGGACCAAACCGCGCTTGTGACGCCGCGACAGAACCATCTTGAGCAAGTTCTTGCGCTCAATAAGTTCGCGGTTGCGAATATCTGCGCCGTTCAGCCTCAGGAGATCGAAGGCAATCATCGAGATCTGAGCCCGTTCACCCTTCGTCAGCTCCTCGCGCAGCCGATGATAGTCGCTGACTCCGCTCGGCAGCAGCACCACGGCCTCGCCATCGAGAACGAGCTCGCGTACCTTGAGATCTTCGAGCTCGGCGGCAAGCAAGCCGAATCTGCGCGTCCAGTCGTGGCCATTGCGCGAGAATATGGTCGCCCGGCCGGCGACGACATGAGCCTGGATGCGATAGCCGTCATACTTGATCTCGTGCACCCAGCCTGGACCCGACGGCGGCTCGGCGGCGCGTGTAGCCAGGCAAGGTGGCATGAAGCAACCCGCGAGCAGCGCTGACATTGTGCAATCCTCGTCGTTACATGCGGCCGAGAAGCTTCTCGATCGCTCGGCCGAGCGGCCGCGCCGACGCGCGATAGGTGCGCCAGGGCCGCGATTTTTCGAGCAAAGCCGGTGCGGTGTGCAGAGTGAAACGCGCAGGTGACAAACCTCGGCGGACCTGGGTCCACTCGAGCGGCATCGAGACGAGAGCACCGGGCCTCGCGCGGGGCGACAAAGGCGCTACCGCGGTGGCGGTCAGGTCGTTCCTCAGATAGTCGATAAAGATCTTGCCGGTACGCTCGCGCTTGGACATGACGGTGACGAAACGGTACGGGGCGGCGTCCGCCATGCGCGCTGCAAGCGTATGGGTGAAGAGCTTTGCCTGATCGAATCCGACTTTGGGGTCGGGCCGCAGCGGCACCACGACATGCAGACCCTTGCCGCCAGTCGTCTTGCAAAAGCCCATCAAACCGACGCCTGCCAGCCGGTCTCGCAACTCGCGCGCCGCCTCGACGACGACGTCGAACGCGACATCCGGCGCCGGATCGAGATCGAAGACCAGCCGGCCCGGCACGCGCGGGGCGCCCGGCGCCGAGTTCCAGGGATGGAACTCGATGGCCGAGATCTGAGCCAGATCCGCGAGCGCCTGCGCACTCTCGATGATCAGGTACGGTGCGTGTCGCTCGCTGACTTTGACAGTAGCGAGACCACTCGTCAGGGCGCCCAGCGGATGGCGCTGAAAGAACGTCTCGCCGGAGATGCCTTCGGGTGCGCGCAGCAACGAGCAAGGCCGCCCGCCGACGTGATCGATCATCCACGGCGCAACCGCGGCGAGGTAGCCGGCGAGATCGGCCTTGGTCACACCGTCGCTGGGCCACAGAACGCGCTCCGGATGCGTCAGGCGCGGCAGCGAGACCATCCTATTCGCCTGCTTCTTGCACTGTTTGTCGACCGGCGTCTGCGCCGCTGCCGACTGCTCTCGCGAATGCCAGACTGCGTCAGCGCCGTGGACGGTTTCCCGCGTCATGAAGGGCGTCGGCGGCTTGCCCTTGCCGGAGGCGATCGCCGACATCGTCCGGCCCGAGGCAACGGACATCGCTTGCGCAAGGATCTTGTCGCGCCCGGGTGTCGCCCATTGGTCGCGATGCTTGATCAGCAGCCAGTTGTCACGAGGCTCGCCGCGTTTGCGCTTCATGCGCACGAGCACCCAACTGCCGCGGACCTTCTCGCCGGCAAGCGCCAGCTTCAGCTCGCCCTTGGCGAGTGCCTCCGCGATCGGCTCGACCGTCTCGGGTGCCCAGAAGCCCCGGTCCCAGATCATCACCGTGCCACCGCCGTACTCGGCCTTGGGAATCGTGCCTTCGAAGTCGCCATATTCAAGAGGATGATCTTCGACCTCGACCGCGAGGCGCTTCTCGGCCGGATCGAGCGAGGGCCCACGCGTCACGGCCCAGGACTTGAAGACGCCATCGAACTCGAGCCTGAGATCGTAGTGCAAGCGTGTCGCGTCGTGCTTCTGGATAACGAAACGCAAATGCTTAGATGGCGCGACCCGCGCCACTTCCCTGCCGCTCGGCTCCCGCGTCTCGGTGAAGTCGCGCATGCTGCGGTACTGTCGGAGGGCATCAGCCATGTCGCATCCGAACGGTTAGCTCTTGCGCTTGGCACGCGACGCCTGGGCGCCGGTGCTTCCACTTTTTGCGGGAGCACTCCGTTTCCCGCCCCTGCGCGACGCCCGCTTGGGCTCAGCCGCGTCGTCGGCTTCTGCTTTTTCGGGTCTGCCGACGCTCCGCTTCAACGCTTCCATGAGGTCGACGACGTTGGCGCCGGACGGGCGCCCTTCGGTCTCCGGCGCAACAATTGCTCGCCCCTTCATCTTCTGTTGGATGAGGTCCCTCAGGGCCAACTTGTAGCGATCCTGAAATTCGGCGGGCTTGAACGGCGATGTCTTCTGCTCGATGACTCGGTGAAATAGTCGGCCGGATCGCGCAACTCGTCGGCATAGCGCAGCAGCTCCATGACGAGCCCGTCGCCGAGCGGGCCTATTGCAACGAGCCATTCACGCCCGCCGATGGTGACCTGCGCGAGTCCGAGCTTGCCCGACGATCTCAGGGCATCGCGGATGACGACGAACCCCTCCCCTGCCAGAGTATCCGCGGGGGCAACGAAATAGGGACGCTCGAAGAAGCGGTAGTCGACCTCCGCCGTCTCAACGAATTGGACGAGGTCGATGGTCTTCTTGCTCTCGAGCTTGAGACTGTCGATCTCGTCGGCCTCGAGCGTGACGTAGGTGTCTGCGTCGACCTCGTATCCCTTTACGATATCGTCGTTGGCGATCTTTCCCACGCCCGGCACCATCTTCTCGTAGTTCACGCGCCGACCGGAGGGCTTGTGGATCTGCCGGAAGCTGATGTCGCTCGCGCTCTCGGTCGCGTTGTAGACCTCGACGCCGATCGTCACGAGCGACAGGCGTAGATAGCCTTTCCAATAGGCGCGGTGCTTCTTTGGCATGGACACGAGACTTCGCGTGAGGGGGCACAACGAGTTGGCGTCACAACGCGACGAGCATGCAATTGGTTCCCCCCGCGAAGTGCGGTTCCCTGAGCAGCCTCGCCCAATCACCGGCAATGCGCTTCGGCGAGGCCATTGACCCACCGCGGTCGGCGGCCTCTAGTGTTCAACCATCCATCGGGGAGAGTGGGCTGCCATGACCGATCCGATCGTGATCGTGGGCGCGGGACAAGCGGGGGCAAAAGCGGCCGAGACCTTGCGCCGTCTCGGCTTCGATGGCGCCATCATGATCGTCGGCGATGAGCCGCACGAGCCCTACCAGCGCCCGCCGTTGTCGAAGAAGTACCTCTCAGGCGAGATCGAGACCGCGCAACTCTGGCTGAATGGTCCGGGCTTCTACGAGAGCCAGCGCATCGAGGTCGTCACCGGCGAGCGTGTCGTGAGCATTGATCCGCGTGCCAGGCGGGTCGAGACCGCATCCAACCGCGCCTTTTCCTACTCGAAGCTTCTCCTGGCGACCGGATCCCGCCCTCGTGCCTTGCCGCTCCCCGGCAGCGATCTGCCCGGCGTCCACATGCTCCGCTCCATCAGCGACGTGCTCGCAATGGAAGCGGTGAGAGGCGGCAGTTGCCGCGTGGTCATCATCGGCGGCGGCTATATCGGCCTCGAGGTTGCCGCCATGCTCCGCTCGATGGGCAATGCCGTCACCATTCTAGAGGCCCAGCAGCGACTTCTGCAGCGCGTTGCCGGCCCCGTCCTGTCGGGCTTCTTCCACGAACTGCACACCCGGAGAGGTGTCGACATCCGCCTCAGCGCTTCGGTTCGCGCTATCGTCGGGACCGGGAAGGTCGAGCAAGTCGAGACTGCAGACACAGTTATCCCGGCGGATCTGGTACTGATTGCCGCCGGCAGCATCGCCAACGACGACCTTGCCGCGGCCGCTGGCCTGTCGGTCGGCGATGGAATTCTCGTCGACGAGACCTGCCGTGCCGCCGACGACATCTACGCGGCCGGAGACTGCACGCGCTTCTTCTCCCGTCGCTATGGCCGGTCGATCCGCCTCGAGAGCGTGCAGAACGCTACCGATCAGGCCCGCGCCGCAGCAGCGGCGATGCTGGGTGCCTGGGACATCTACGATCCAGTTCCATGGTTCTGGTCGGACCAGTACGATGTCAAACTCCAGATCGCAGGGCTGAACCTGGGGCATGACCGGACCGAGGTCAGCGGCGACACCGGCATCGCGAGCTTCGCACTCAGCTACTTTGCTGGCGACCGGCTGCTCTGCGTGGACGCCGTCAACGCACCGCGCGAGCACATGCTGGCGCGCCGCCGCATCGCAACCGCGACCGGCTGACACAAGACGTTGATTGTGGTGACGCGCCTCGTCTGGCGGTACTCGAAAGACTTGCCGGATCGTCGATGACGAAAACAAGGCTCCAACCCGAGTTGCAGGCGGCACCCATCAAGGCTTCGTGGCGTGATCAAACGCAAGCGGGGTGCATGAGGGAACTACCACCCATGCACCCCGTGTAGCTACGTCCGCTCAGGCGTCGTTAGTGCCAGCGGCGCCAATGCCAAGCCTGGTGGCGCCGGTGATGATGGCGATCGTAGCGATGCCCATGGTGGTACCCACGATGGGCCCGATACCCATGGCCCCAACGGGGGCCGTGATACTTCTGGGCGTAGTGATGGTGATGGCCATAGCCATAACCGCGGCCATAGTCGCCATGTCGATCCCTGGCTTGGGCCACGCCGGAGAGCGAGAGCAGCGATGCGAGGGCGATGCCGACGAGGAGTGCCTTTTTCATCCGTGCGGTTCCTTAGATCGAGGGAAACTGCATGGAGTTGTAGGGCAACTGATATGAACGCAGCCGGACTGGCGCGTTCACCCGGCCTTCAGCTGATCGGCGTCGCTGCGCCACAATGAAAGACGTGGGTTGCGGCTCAAGCGAACCTCGACGACCGCGCCACCTGTCGGTCCGGGCTCTGGACAGCGCGAATGGTCGGAGCGGAGGGATTCGAACCCCCGACCCCTTGCTCCCGAAGCAAGTGCGCTACCAGGCTGCGCTACGCTCCGCCAATGGCGTTGATTCCGTGTGGGTCACGGAACGTTGCCCGCGAGGCGCGCCTCGCAGGCTCGGGACACGGGCATGCCGCTTGGGCCTCCGTGTTGTGACGGCGTTATAACGACACCCCCGGCGCCCCGCAAGCGAGGATCGCCAGGGTCGAGAGAAAGTCGTGACTCACCATGCCGCCTTGATCGAGGCTCGGCGCGCGATGGCCCACCCGTAGCTGTTGGGCCACATCTTGCAATCCGGATCGACACCCATGCTCTCGGCGGCGCGCAGCGGCCAATAGGGGTCGTACATCAGTTCACGTCCGATTGCGATCAGATCGGCCTTGCCTTCCTCCAGGATCGCCTCGGCCTGCGGACCCGAGACGATTACGCCGACGGCCATGGTGGCAATCCCGGCCTCGCGCCGAATACGGTCGGCATATGGCACCTGGAAGCCCGGAGCGCGGTCTCCGCGATCCTTGAAGGGTTGGCCGGTATCGCTCGCCCGGAACGACGGTGGGCCCGCGATGCCACCGGCCGAGCAATCGACCACGTCGACGCCGCGCGACTTGAGTTCCCGGGCAAAGACGACCGAGTCGTCGAGACTCCAGCCGCCGGCCGGACCGTCGATTGCCGAGATGCGCATAAAGAGCGGCAGCTCCTTCGGCCAAGCGGCCCGCACCGCCTCGGCAACCTCCAGCCCGAAGCGCATGCGGCCGGCGCGGTCGCCGCCGTAACCGTCGTTGCGCTTATTGGAGAGGGGCGACAGGAACGAGTGGATCAGATAGCCGTGCGCGCCATGGATCTCGAGGACCTTGAAGCCGGCTTTGGCCGAGCGATGGGCCGCCGCGGCGAACTTGGCCACCATCGCTGTGATATCGCTCTCAGTCATCGCCTGGGGCGTCGGCCAGGATGCGTTGACGGCCTCGCCGAATGGGCCAACTGTTCGCCACGGGGGTGAACCGGCGGCCGCATCCGTGGCATCGAGCGCAGCACTCCCCTGCCAGGGCGTCCGCGCCGAGGCCTTGCGTCCCGCGTGTGCGATCTGTATCGCCGGCACGGCGCCCAGTTCCTCTATCGCCTTGGCGATGGGCTGGTAGGCCTCGACCTGTGAGTCGTTCCAGATGCCGCAGCAGCCGTGACTGATCCGGCCCTCCGGCTCCACCGCCGTCGCCTCTGTAAACACGAGGCCGACACGTCCGCGCGCGAACGCGGTAAGGTGCGAGAAATGGAACGCGTTCGCGAGGCCGTCCTTCGCCTGGTACATGCAGAGCGGCGACAGAACGACCCTGTTCGGCAACGTGACCGAGCGCAACGTGAGGGGCGTGAACAGCTTGGGGAGCGACACCTGGAGGATCCTTCTGGGGTTGCATTTCTATTGCGACGCTCGGCTCTGCCTGAGCAGGTCGCCTCACATGTGGATCACGCGGCCATAGGCATCGAGCACGCTCTCGTGCATCATTTCCGACAGCGTCGGGTGCGGGAAGACGGCGTGCATCAGCTCTTCCTCGGTGGTCTCTAAGTTCATCGCGACGACGAACCCTTGGATCAACTCCGTCACCTCGGCACCGATCATGTGGGCGCCGAGAAGCTGGCCGGTCTTCTTGTCGAAGATGGTCTTCACCAGTCCCTCCGGCTCGCCCAGCGCGATGGCCTTGCCGTTGCCCTGGAATGGGAAGCGGCCGATGCGCACCTCGCGGCCCTGCTCCTTGGCCTTGGCTTCAGTGAGCCCCACACTTGCAATCTGCGGATGGCAGTAGGTGCAGCCCGGGATTTTCGCCTTGTCGAGGGCGTGGACGGGGAGCCCCTTGATCGCCTCGATGCACAGCACGCCCTCATGCTCGGCCTTGTGAGCCAGCATCGGGGGGCCGGCCACATCGCCGATGGCGTAGATGCCAGCCACGCTGGTGCGCCCCAGGCCATCCGTGACGATCGTACCACGCTCGCTTCTGACGCCGAGCTTCTCGAGGCCAAGGCCCTCGACGTTGCCCACGACCCCCACGGCCGAGATCACCTTCTCCACCTCGAGCCGCTGCTGCTGGCCCTTGTCATCGACGATCGTCGCCAGCACACTGTCGCCGCGCTTGTCGAGACTGGCCACCTTCGCGCCCGTCAGGATCTTCATGCCTTGCTTCTCGAAGCGCTTGCGGGCGAGCCCGGCGATCTCGGCGTCCTCGACGGGGAGGATCTGCGGCAACAGCTCGACCACGGTCACATCCGTACCGAGCGTGCGGTAGAACGAGGCGAACTCGATGCCGATGGCCCCCGAGCCGACCACCAGCAGCGATTTGGGGAGCGACGGCGGCACCATGGCCTCGAAATAGGTCCACACCTGCCGGCCATCAGGCTCGAGCCCCGGTAACACGCGCGGCCGCGCTCCCGTTGCGACGATGATGTGCTTGGCCTGGTAGCTGCCCGCCCCGAGAGTGCCTTTGGGCGGAGGCACCTGCGGTTGCATCGCGACTTTCGTCGTTGCGCTGACCGAGACCTGTCCCGGCTTATCGATAACCGCCTCGCCCCAGATCACGGAGACCTTGTTCTTGCGCAGCAGGAAGCCGACGCCACCATTGAGTTGCGTCGACACCCCTCGCGAGCGCTTGACGATGGCCGCCGGATCAGGCCGAACCGTGCCTTCGAGCACGAGGCCGTAGTCCTTCGCGTGCGTGGCCATGTGGTAGGCCTCAGCAGAACGCAGCAGGGCCTTGGTTGGGATGCAGCCCCAATTCAGGCAGATTCCACCGAGGTGCTCGCGCTCGACGATGGCCGTCTTGAAGCCGAGCTGCGCCGCGCGGATTGCCGTCACATAGCCGCCCGGGCCTGAGCCTATGACGATGACGTCGAACGCGGAATCAGTCATGGCGCGGGGTCTCGCTCGAAAGCACGGGCTGATTGGCGAACGGCTCGAGGCCAAATTCAAACGAGAACGGCCCCGACCGCTAGGTCGGAGCCGATCATTGTGCAGAGCTGGCGATCCGGCTCAAGCAAAACCCGCATCGCCACGTCGGCGACTCGAATTTACACGTGGCAGCGCCCCCCGAGGTAGTAGCTGAGCATCGTGTTGTATCGGTCGGCGATTGCGCGATCACCGTCGGACATCTTGCGGCCGGAATTGGCGGCTTCCACCTTGGAGGCCGCCCCGCGTGCATCCAGGCTATTGAGCTCCTGGCGAACCGACTGGCAGGACATGCCCGGCGGCAGCGGTCGTGCGCCTGGATCGCCCCCGGCCTTGCCTTCGGCTGCGCACCCGCCCAAGAGGGCGACGACACCGAGCACACCGACTGCACCCATCGACCGCAGCGATCTATCCACGATCATCTCCCCGAATCCGAAGCACTTTCGCGCCTAGAGACCACAATGGGCCTGCCCGGGCAACCCGACTAGGCTGCGACACGCAGAGCCGCGTCCGCGTTTCTGTCAGGCTTTGTGTCTCAACGGCAACTAACCACGGCTCAGAGCAACTACGCGGATTCCAAGCCTCCGGCACTCCATCGATCTGCTACTGGGCCTTGGCCGCCACAGCAGACGATGCCTTTGGTTTCGCGGCAGCGGTTGCCTTTGCAGACTCGGCCGTCGCCTTGGCAACGAGTGCCGCCGCCTTTGCATCCTCGCTCGACGGAGCCGCAGCAGCGGTCTTGACCGGCGGAACCACGGCTGCCCGGGGCAAGGTCGAGCACTTCGCCTGGAATTCCAGGTTGGCCTTCTCCAGCTCCGCGATCTGGCCGAGCGACTCGCGCTTGACCTTCACGGTGCTCCCCTTGCCTTTCGCCGCGGCCTCCATGCGATCGACGACGCCATCCTTGCGCAGACCATCGATGCGAGCCGCCAAAGTTGTGCACGCCGGATCGACCGCAGGCTTCGCTGGCAGAGCCGCTGTCGGCTGAGCCGACGGCGTCAGTCCCCCGATCAGGGTGTCGTTGGCGCAGGCGCCAAGAACGAGCGCCGTGCAAATGGTGCATGTGACCGTGAACGCCCGCATCATGCGAGATCCCCCATGAGAAAACGACTGCCCCCGATTCGTTACGCAATCGTCCCGCTTGGTAGGCACGCAAGTGCCGGACGACAAGCGACCCTAGGGACTTAGCCCCAGCTACGAGAACGCCGCCATCCGTGCGCCCACAAAAGCCGGGCGCTGTGCCTGATGTGCAACAGGCCGACAGAAGCACGTTGGAGGCTGTTTACGTCGAATTTCCGACCAGCTCAGACGAGCATGCGAACGGGATCCTCGATATAAGCGCGGAAGGCGTTAAGCAGCTCGGCGCCGAGCGCACCATCGACGACGCGATGGTCGCACGACAGCGTGCAACTCATGATGGTTGCCACTTTCACATCATTGCCGACGACCACGGCCCGCTTCTCGCCTGCGCCAACCGCGAGAATAGTAGCGTGCGGCGGGTTGATCACGGCGTCGAACGATTTGATGCCGAACATACCGAGGTTGGAGATCGACGTTGTGCCGCCTTGATACTCGTGCGGTGCCAGACGCCTGTTGCGCGCCCGCGCGGCCATATCCTTCATCTCGTTCGAGATCTCACCCAGCGTCTTGAGCTCCGCGTGCCGTATGATGGGCGTGAACAGCCCGCCCTCGACCGCGACTGCAACACCCACGTCGGAATGCCGATGGCGCAGCATGCCCGCCTCTGTCCAGCTTGCATTTGCCGCCGGCACCTGCTGAAGCCCCAGTGCCAAGGCCTTGATGATGAAGTCGTTGACCGACAGCTTGTAGGACTTCGGGCCATCCTTCGGGGCAGCAGCGTTAATCCGCTCGCGAGCCGCCAGAAGGCCGTCCAGAACGCAGTCAACCGACATATAGAAATGCGGGATCGTTTGCTTGGATTGCGTGAGGCGCTGAGCGATGACGCGGCGCATGCCGTCGTGTGGCACCGTCTCGTAGCTGCCCTTGTCGTAGAGGGCGAGAATCTTGTCGTCCGGCATCGCGGCGACGGCCAATTGGCCTGAGGAGGGAGCTTGAGGGGCCGCACCGAGAGCGCCGGCCGCCTGGGTTACCAGGCCGCGTGACCCGGCACCTGCCACCGCCGCTCGTGTGACACCTTCGCGCGCGGCCTTCTCGATGTCGCGTTGAACGATCCGACCGTGCGGCCCCGAGCCGGTCAGACGCGCCAAGTCTATGCCCTTCTCTCCCGCCGAACGGCGGGCCAGCGGCGAGGCGAAGATGCGTGCGCCGTCGTCATGGCCGTTGCTTGCCGATGGCTTGGCCTGGGGAGCCGATTTTGGTGTCTCTGCGCGGGCCGGGGCAGGCGTCGACGCAGCCTGCGGAGTCGCCGACGCGCCCGGGGCGGCCGGCGCTTTCGGTGCTGGCGACGCCGCGCCCGATGTCTTGGCACCCGGCGCCTCGCCTTCGCCGAGTAATGTCGCGATCGGTGTGTTGACTTTTACCTTCTCCGTCCCTTCCGCCACG
This sequence comes from Rhizobiales bacterium Ga0077524, assembly GCA_001464755.1. Lineage (GTDB taxonomy): Bacteria > Pseudomonadota > Alphaproteobacteria > Rhizobiales > Hyphomicrobiaceae. The sequence continues at coordinate 23,719 of LNDR01000403.1, read as the reverse complement.
AGCAAGGCGCCGACGGTGCCCTCGTCGACCGCCTCGACCTCCATCGTCGCCTTGTCCGTCTCGATCTCCGCGAGGATGTCCCCGGCCTTGACCGTCTGCCCGACGGAGACGAGCCACTTGGCGAGCTTGCCCTCCTCCATGGTGGGCGAGAGCGCGGGCATCAGGATATTGGTCGGCATCGGAAAGGAACCTTCGTCGAGAGCGCCGCGCGACCGGCGCCGGATTGGGTTGACGTCAGAATTTGAAGCGGAATGCACCTTGCGTCCATGATTGCTTGGCAGCGAGGCGCGTCACAGGCCTCCCGTTCGCATCATGAGGAACGCATCGTTGGGGGCGAAGCGGACTTTACCTTCGGCAATCACCAGCGAATGCGGCCGGTCGATCCGCATCTCGTGCGAGTTGTGCCAGACCTCGACGCCCTGTGTCTCGAGACGCGCGTGAACCTCCCCGGCCTCGGCTAGCTGACCGGCCTCGACCGCACGCGCGAGCTGCAGGAACAGTGGCGCATAGTCCGCATAGGCGGGCCGATGCGAAAATGAGCCGCTCATGGCCGCATCCGACTCGGATTGCAGGCGCGCGACCTCGCCGAGAACCTTATCGTTGGCCCTTACCTCGATGGTGCCACCGTCGGCCGAGAGCTTGACCGAGACCGAGCGGCGCTGCGGTCGTGGACGGCGCATTTGGTCACCTCCTCCGTCTCGACGGTGGCCATGATGGCAGGGCCGTCCGCAGCATTGATCAACTCCATTCCCCGACCCGAGCACCGCCCGTTTGCTCGTGACCCGGCCAGCGATAGACGAACGTCAGATAGGCGAGAGCAAAGTAGACGGAAACCGCGACGAGCCAGCCGATCACCACGCCAGCCTCTTGCAGCGACCAGCCATTGTCGAGAACCGTCGCGATGGCGATCGGGTTTCTGAGCTGCGTCACCGATATGGTTGGCTCCGGCAACTTGGCCCAGGCTGCGAACAGCCCGTTCTGGATGTTCTGCACCGTCATCGCCACGCCGCCGAGAAACACGAGACCGCTCGAGAGCAGCGCGAACGCGACAAGGCGTAATGTCGCTGGCGCCTGCGACAGGAACAGGTAGAGCGCCGCGAGGTAGCCGGAGACGAGCGTGAAGAAGAGCGAAAAGATGGTCAGCACAGTATCAACCGCATTGAACAACTGCTGCGTGAGCTCGGCCTCCGACATTACGAACCCTACCCTTGCCGGCTCACTTCGACGGCCACCACTCGTCATTGTCGTCAGGCATAACACACGCTCTTCACCGCGTTGACGACCTGCTCGGCCGAGGGCAGAGCGAGCTTCTCGAGGTTGGCGGCATAGGGCATCGGAACGTCGGCGCCGTTGACCTTGGCTGGTGGTGCATCGAGATGATCGAAGGCCTGGATCGCGACCTGCGCGCAGATCTCCGAGCCAACCGAACACACCGGCCAGGCCTCCTCGACCGTCACGATGCGGTTGGTCTTCCTGACCGAGGCGAGGATCGTCTCCATGTCGAGGGGGCGGAGTGAGCGCAAATCGATCACCTCGCACTCGATGCCGTCCGCGGCCAGCGTCTCTGCAGCGGCAAGCGCATAGGTCAGGCCGCGCGCGAAAGAGACCACCGTGCAATGCTGACCCGGCCGGACGATCTTCGCTTTTCCGATAGGAACAAGCCAGTCGTCGCCCTTGGGCACCGCGCCGGACATGCCGTAGAGCAACTCGTTCTCGAGCACCAGCACCGGGTTCGGATCGCGTATGGCCGACTTCAAAAGACCCTTGGCATCGGCCGGATTCGATGGGCACACGACCTTCAGGCCTGGAATGTGCGCATACCAGGCCGAGAAGCACTGGCTGTGCTGAGCAGCCACGCGCGCGGCTGCGCCGTTCGGTCCGCGGAACACGATCGGCGAGCCCATCTGGCCGCCTGACATATAGAGCGTCTTTGCCGCCGAGTTGATGATCTGGTCGATGGCCTGCATGCCGAAGTTCCAAGTCATGAACTCGACGATGGGCTTCAAGCCCGCCATGGCCGCACCAACGCCGATGCCAGCGAAGCCCTGCTCGGTGATCGGTGTATCGATGACGCGCTTGCCGCCGAATTCCTCGAGCAGGCCTTGGCTGACTTTGTAGGCGCCCTGGTACTGGGCGACCTCCTCGCCCATCAGGAACACGTCCTTGTCGCGACGCATCTCTTCGGCCATGGCATCGCGCAAGGCTTCGCGCATGGTCTGGGTGATGGTCTCGCCGGCAAAAGCGGGCTCCGCTGGGGCCGGTTTGATTGCAGGAGCCGCCGCAACAGCCGGTTGCTGCGTCGCCGCAGGCGCTGCGCTGACGGGCGCCCCTTGGGCATTTCCGTTTGGCCTCGCGGCGGGCGCAGCGGAGCCCTTGGCCTCTCCATCCTGCCGGACGATGGCAATCGGCGTGTTGACGGGCACCTTCTCGGTGCCTGCCTCGATAAGCAACTGCTCGACCACGCCCTCGTCGACCGATTCCACCTCCATGGTGGCCTTGTCGGTCTCGATCTCGGCAATCACGTCGCCCGGCTTGATGTGGGAGCCCACCTCGACGAGCCACTTGGCGAGCTTGCCCTCCTCCATGGTGGGCGACAGTGCAGGCATCAGGATCTGGATGGGCATCGGGGGCTCGGGTCCGTCAGGTTGCGGGCTCGGAGGCGGTTGGATCGGAGGGCGGATCGAACGGCCAGAGGAGGCCGAGCGAGAATGTGATGGCGTCGAAGGGCGGCGCGCAAACGTCTTCCGTGTCGACAAAAGTATGTGTCAGCAGCCAGCTCTCGTCCTGAAGGCGGTACACTTCCAGGATGCGAGCGCGCGGATCGAGATGCCAGAGATTCAGCACGCCGAAGTGCGCGTAGATGCGACGCTTGTCGCCCTTGTCGTATTTCTCTGTGCGGTCGGACAGCACTTCGCAGATCCAGTCGGGGGCGATTTCGAAGAACGCCTTTTCTGAGGTCTCCGTCATACGCTCGCGACGCCAGCCAGCGATGTCGGGAACGACGATATGAGGGCCGAGATGCAGCTCCGGCTCGTCCACGAAGACCCAGCCACCTGGACCGCCGACGCCGAACTGAAACGCATTCGTGGAAATCGCTCCAAGCGCACTAGCCGCCAGCCCATGGCGACAGTGCGGGCGCGGATGCGTCACGAGATTGCCGAACAGGATCTCGCCCACGAGGTGGGGCGGAAGGGCCTCGACGTCGGCGTAGGTTGCGGTCCGCTGCATGGCCCGGAGCATGACAGTCTGGCCTTTCAAATGTCGACGCGACCGTCGGAATAGACGAGAAAGCTAGTGCCTATCGGGGTGCGAGCCCAGCGCGCGCTCCCGTCGTCTACGGTCACGCTCACATGCACGTAATTGGCCTCGTCCTCCAACAGCAACACCTCACATTGCAGCCAACCTTCGTCGCCATCTCGTTCGTAACCGGTGGCTTCGTTCAACTCTTGTCGAAGCACCTCGATCGGCTTCCTGCTCCACTCAAGAGCTTCACGGACGGCAATGGCCTTCAGCTGCTGTTCGGAGTTCGGTGTGGCCTCAGCAACCATAATCACCCTCTCACGCCTCCACCAGCACGTCCGTCCACAGCTCCGACGGATCGGGCTCGGGGTCGTTCTGGGCGAACTCGGCGGCGCCGGTGACGATGGTGCGGATCTCCGCGTCGATGGCCTTGAGCTCGTCCTCGCCGATCAGCTTGCCGTCGAGCAGCCGCTTCCTCACCCGTTCGATCGGGTCCTGCTGCTCGCGCACCTTGTCGACCTCCTCGCGGGTCCGGTACTTGGCCGGGTCCGACATCGAGTGGCCGCGATAACGGTAGGTCAGCATCTCGAGGATATAGGGGCCGTTTCCTGCCCTCGCATGCGCCGCGACCTTCTCGCCGGCAGCCCGGCAGGCGCGCACGTCCATGCCGTCGACCTGATCGCCCGGAATGTCGAACGAGGCGCCGCGCATGGCAAAATTCGTCGTGGCCGACGACCGCTCGATCGCCGTGCCCATGGCGTAGCGATTGTTCTCGATGACGAAGATCACCGGCAAGTGCCAGAGCTTCGCCATGTTGAACGTCTCGTAGACTTGGCCCTGGTTGGCGGCGCCGTCACCGAAGTAGCACCAGCAGACGTTGTCGTTGCCCCGATAGACGTTGGCGAAGGCGAGACCGGCCCCGAGCGGCACCGAGGCGCCGACGATGCCATGGCCCCCGTAGAAGTGCTTTTCCTTCGAGAACATGTGCATGGAGCCGCCTTTGCCCCGCGAGTAGCCCCCGCGGCGCCCGGTCAGCTCGGCCATGACGCCCTTGGGGTCCATGCCGGTCGCCAGCATGTGGCCGTGATCGCGATAGGTTGTAATGACCTGATCGCCCTCTTTCGCTGCCATCTGCAGGCCGACGACGACGGCCTCCTGGCCGATGTAGAGGTGGCAGAAGCCGCCGATGAAGCCCATGCCGTAGAGCTGGCCGGCGCGCTCCTCGAACCGGCGGATCAGCAGCATCTCGCGATAGGCGGCAAGCTCCTCATCGCGAGTGAACTCAGGCGGCTTCGGGAACGCGATGGCAGCCTGCTGGGCCGACGTTGCCTGTGTGCCGAGCGGCGCCATGCATCCTCCTTGCGCGAAAGCCGATTGATCGACCGTGAGCGGTCTCCCGAGCCTACACGACGGCTACAGGCCGGGCTAGGGGACACGCGTCGATCTGAAACCGGTCCATTAACGGAGGACGAGCGTTATCGCCAGCCCTTGCTGGCGCTGGAGAGCATCGTGAGACGACTGTCGGGGTCGATCAGGATGCGGTCGCCGGGCCGGGCGTAGCCCAGCAACCCGCGGGCCACCTCCTCGACATAGTCGGGGTCGGGAGTAGAGGCGCCCAGAAGCGCCACCTCACGCTCCAACGCAGCCCGCACGGCGTCGAGACCTCGCAGCTCCGCACCGAGCTTGACTGCTCGCTGCTGGAGCCCCGAACGCGCCTCGAGGCCGTGCCTGCCGTGAAGTGCATGAAAGCCGAAGTAGGCCGTCAGGCAACAGCAAACGAGCAACACAGGGGATCGCCGCTGCACCGACATGAGACCAACTCGACCACGTTACGCAAAACCGTGTGTCGCTCTACGCTCGAACCGGCGACAAGGGGCACTCTATGCCGGGATGGTAAAGTCCACGTAAAGCTACGAGCCAGCCTCGACCAATTTCGACCCAGCCTACCTGTTCGTGGCCTTGAGGGCGGAGCGACCGGCATAGATGGCCGCCGCGCCGAGTTCTTCCTCGATACGGATCAATTGGTTGTACTTGGCGAGACGATCCGACCGCGACAGCGACCCGGTCTTGATCTGCCCGCAGTTGGTCGCCACCGCGAGGTCGGCGATGGTCGCATCCTCGGTCTCGCCCGACCGGTGCGACATGACCGCCGTGTAGCCGGCGCGGTGCGCCATATCGACGGCGGCAAGCGTCTCGGTCAGCGAGCCGATCTGGTTGACCTTGACCAGGATCGAGTTCGCGGTGGCCTCGCGAATGCCCCTCTCGAGCCGCTTGGTGTTGGTCACGAACAGGTCGTCGCCGACCAACTGGCAGCGCGCGCCGACCAGCTCCGTCAGCGCCTTCCAGCCGGCCCAGTCGTCCTCGGACATGCCGTCCTCGATCGAGACGATCGGATAGCGCTTCACGAGGTCGGCGAGATACTTGGCCATCCCCTCGGGATCGAGCGTCTTGCCCTCGCCTTCCATGACGTACTTGCCGTCCTTGAAGAACTCCGTCGCCGCGCAGTCGAGCGCCAGCATGACGTCATCGCCCGGCTTGTAGCCGGCTTTCTCGATCGACGTCATGATGAAGCCCAGCGCCTCGTCGGCCGACTTGAGGTTCGGCGCGAATCCGCCCTCGTCGCCGACATTGGTGGCGTGGCCGGCGGCCGCGAGGCCTTTCTTGAGGGTGTTGAAGATCTCCGAGCCCATGCGGATCGCCTCACCGCACGTGGCGGCACCGACCGGCATGATCATGAATTCCTGGATGTCGATCGGGTTGTCGGCATGCGCCCCGCCGTTAACGATATTCATCATCGGCACCGGCAGCACGTGGGCCTGCGTGCCGCCGATATAGCGATAGAGCGGCAGCCCCCGGGCCGCAGCTGCCGCCTTGGCGGTCGCCAGGGAGACGCCGAGGATGGCATTGGCCCCGAGGCGAGCCTTGTTCGGGGTTCCGTCGAGCTGGATCAGCGTGGCATCGACGGCCCGCTGGTCCTCGGCGTCCATGCCGGCGAGCGTGTCGAAGATCTCGCCGTTCACGGCGGCGACGGCCTTGGTCACGCCCTTGCCCAGGTAGCGCTTGGGGTCGCCATCGCGCAGCTCGACCGCCTCGTGGGCCCCCGTCGAGGCGCCCGAGGGCACGCCGGCCCGGCCGCGCGAGCCGTCCTCCAGCACCACATCGACCTCGACCGTCGGATTGCCGCGAGAATCGAGGATTTCGCGGCCCTGGATGTCGACGATGGCGGTCATGTGGCTCTGCTCCGGTTGCCTTGCGTTGCCGCGCGTTCTAGCCGAGCCGGCCTACGGGCGAAAGCACCCCACCGCATGGAATGGTTGATAGGGAGGGGGAGCCTCGCGGGAAAGACGGTGCCTGCGCGCTGCGCTGCACGCCCATCGACAGAAATCCGCCTCCACTACCCAAAAAGCCGAACCGCCTCCGGCGGGACGCCTGCCCGCTGGCAGTGCGCGGGACGTAAGGCTGTGAAGATCAAGGAGGTAACGTCCTCGCCAAACGGAAGCCCAGGTCGTTGAAGCGGTTGACCGGGAGGTACCTGACGCGGAAGGCCGAACGGAGGAACCTTGGCTCGTAGAACCAGGAACCGCCGCGGACGACGCGGGAAACGGTTTTATCTGCTCCGTCTCGTGCCGTCCCAGCAGCCGGGGCGCCATCGTAACTATTGTACCAGACGTCCGCGCACCACTCCCAGACGTTGCCGTGCATCTGGTGCAGGCCCCAGGGGTTGGGCTCGAATTTCTCGCCCGAGTAGTCCACCGCCAGTGTGGCTTTGCGGTACGCACCCTTGTCACCGCCTCCGGCATAGACGTAATTCCCGTCGTAGTTGGCCTGGCTCGGCGTGATGGCCTTGCCCCACCAGAACGGCGTGTCCTCGCCTGACGGGCCGCCCCGGCACGCGTACTCCCACTCGGCCTCCGACAGGAGGCGGTAGGCTCTTTTGGTCGCCTCCGACAGCCACTTCGCGTAGGCACCGGCATCGTCCCATGACACGCCGACCACCGGATGCCGGCCGGTCTGCGCGAAGCCGGGGTTGCGCCACGTGCGGCCTTTGCGGCGCTCCCACTTGTCGCTCTCGTAGGTGAATATCTCGTCCGGCATCATGTGACCGGTGGCTGTGACGAACGCCGCGAACTCGTCCACCGTCACCGCGCAACGGCCGACGGCGAAGGGCTGGGCAATGGTCACGCGGTGGCGCGGCTCCTCGAAATCCGCAATGTCGGCATGCTCGTGCCCTTTACCGACCCGCCCGGGCTCGTCGTCCGGTGAGCCCATCATGAAGTGGCCCGCCGGGATCACCACCATCTCGGGGCCGTCGGGCAAGTCGCGGAACCACTCCGTGCGGCCCGCGCCGGGGAGGAGCCAGCCCGCACCATCGACGCTCTTCGGCGCGCCGTGACTGTGCGGCGCCTCGATGCGGATACGGCCCTCGGCGCGGAAGCGATCCTCAGGCTTCGGCGGCGGCGCGACTGGCGCTGGACGCTGTACTACCGCTGCCGGCACAGCCTCGCCTCGCGCCAAAGCGATCGAGCGCGCCACTCCCGTCACCAGCACTTCTGCATCACTATCGAAGCTCAGTCGCTGCAGGCGTGCCGACTGGAGGGCCAGCAGCGGGCGCACGCTTGGGGGGAGATCGGCGCTCTTCGGGACCGGCGCATCGCCAAGGAAGACCGGAACTACCGGAATGCGCCGCGCTAGCGCGCTCTCGATCTCGACCCGCACGAAATCGCGCTCGTCCGGGTCGGCTCGCGCCTGGAACTCGGCGACCCAGGTCCGCCCGATCAGAACCAGCATCAGGTCGCAGGCGGCGACCTGATCGTCCAGCCACTTGGCCCATGGGAAACCGAACGGAATGTTCCCGTCGATGTCCATGAACACGTTCTCGCGCGGGAATTGCCGGACCAGTCGCTCGAACACCCGATCCGCCCAGGCCTCTGCGTCCGCGCGCCGGTAGTTGAGAAAAATCCTGCCGGTCATCGCCTGCCGATCCACGCGAACTGGTTCGTCGCCAAGCTATCGTGGGTCGGACGATGTGACAACGTCGCTCAGCCCCCGTCGGACGCTGGCCGCAACGCAATCCACGCCGCATATCCGGCAAGCACGGCAACAGCCGCCACGCCTGGAACCAATGCCCAATTCGGCAGTTCATGCCACGGCAAAAGCCGGCCATGCCACCAAGCCCAGACCACCCATCCCGTTGCTGCGCTGTAGACGACGAGCGCGTGAGTCGATTGCTGCCGCCCGACTGCGTCCGCTGGGTCCGAGGCGTCGAGCACTTGCGGCGCAAGCCACCCGAGATAAATCGCCTGCCACGCCAGCGAGGCAAGGAACAGCCGGGGTGCGAGGTCGGACAGTAGCAACAGGCTCACTCCGCCGGCAAACGTCAGCAGCGCAGTCCCGACGTTCCAGACCGCCCGCGCGGCTTCTGCTTTCCCCGGTTTGACACCGCCGAGCCGGTCGAGCGCATCGTCGAGGAAGCGCGACATCGCGAACGCGCGCACCACCACGACGCCGCCGAACATATAGAACGCCCCGATCAACCGGAGTGCAATATCGACAACGCTCATGGTCCCCGCACGACGCGCATGCTTTCGATCGTCTACCGGTCGCCGCAGGGCCGAGCCCTTTGGCCGTAAGCGCGAGGGCGGGCAACCCTCGCACTTGACGTCTCACCCCGTCATCGCCTGCGCATGGGGCCCGCGCAGGCGCTTCATCATCAGCTTGTTGAGGGCTGCGACGTAGGCGCGGGCGGAGGCGACCATCGTGTCGGTGTCGGCGCCGCGGCCGGTCACCTCCTTGCCGTTCTCCTCGAGCCGCACCATCACCTCGGCCTGCGCGTCGGTGCCTTCGGTCACAGCCGAGACCTGGTAGAGCGGCAGGCGGGCCTCGTGCGGGACGAGCGCCTTGATGCACTTGAAGATGGCGTCGACCGGGCCGTCGCCGACCGTCTCGTGCTCGTGGCGCTGGCCGTCGATCTCGAGCGCCAGCGTCGCCTTCGGCGCGACACCGAGCCCAGCCGCGACGCTCAGGCCCACCAGCTTGATGCGGTCGTACTGCGTCGCGACCTCCTGATCGACGAGCGCCTCGATGTCCTCGTCGAACACGAGCTTCTTCTTGTCGGCCAGATCCTTGAAGCGACGGAACGCATCCTGGAAAGCGTTGTCGCCCAGCTCGTAGCCGAGCTGCTTGAGCTTGTCGCGGAAGGCAGCGCGTCCCGACAGCTTGCCGAGCGACAGCGTCGACTTCGACAGGCCCACACTCTCCGGCCGCATGATCTCGTAGGTCTCGATGTTCTTCAGCATGCCGTCCTGATGGATGCCGCTCTCGTGCGCGAAGGCGTTCCGGCCGACGACGGCCTTGTTGTACTGCACGGGGAAAGCCGACACGGCCGCCACCAGCTTCGAGGCACGCACGAACTTCGTCGAATCGACCTCCGTCCAATAGGGGAGGATGTCGCCGCGCACCTTCAATGCCATCACGATCTCCTCGAGGGCGGCGTTGCCCGCTCGCTCACCGAGGCCGTTGATGGTGCATTCGATCTGCCGCGCTCCGGCGCGCACGCCCGCGAGCGAGTTGGCGACCGCCATGCCGAGATCGTTGTGGCAGTGCGTCGACCAGACCACCTTGTCACCGCCCGGCACCTCCTCGCGGAGACGCTTGATGAGGGCGTAGTACTCCTCCGGTACGGAGTAGCCGACCGTGTCCGGGATGTTGATCGTGGTGGCGCCCTGCTTGATCGCGAGTTCGCAGCACCGGAACAGCACGTCCCACTCGGTGCGCGTCGCGTCCTCGGCGCTCCACTCGACGTTGTCGGTATAGTTTCGCGCGCGGGAAACGCTGGCACCGACCGCGTCGATCACCTGCTCGGCGTCCATCTGCAGCTTCCACTTGCGATGAACGGGGCTCGTCGAGATGAACGTATGGATGCGCGGGTACTTGGCGAACTTCACGGCCTCGCCTGCGCGGTCGATGTCGGCAAAGCTCGAACGCGACAGACCGCAGACGACCGAGTTCTTGACCAGCTTCGCGATCTCGCAGACGGCCTCGAAGTCGCCGTTGGACGAGATCGGGAAACCGGCCTCGATGATGTCGACGCCCATCTCGTCGAGCACCTCGGCGACACGCAGCTTGTCTTCGAGCGTCATGGCGGCGCCGGGCGACTGCTCGCCATCGCGCAGCGTGGTGTCGAAGATGAGGACCCGGTCCTTGGGGTCCTTGGCCGCATTCTCGGCGATGACGGTGGCAGTGTCGTGCTTGCCCGTTTGGCTCATAACTTTGTTCCTTCGTGCAGCCAGCCTCATGGGGCCGGCCAATGATCCATCAGCCCGGTTAGCCGTTCGGTCCCCTGAGCGCCGCCCGAGACCAAGTGGTCCGAGCTTGATCGGCTCAGGGGCTGGTAAGGAGGAGGGTGAGGCTCAAGGCACGCGGAGATTGGGCACGCGGAGACAGCCCACACGACGACAGGCCAGGCCTGGAGGCCGTGGCGGTCAGCTCGATTGCTGAATTTGTCGCGCGCGTCATTGTTCCGGCTTTTCCGGTGCCGCCTACGGGCGACGTTGCCTTCTAGACCACAAGTTAAAGCGTTTCGCGGGCCGGAATGCAAGTGCCGCGTGAGACGACGGGCGCTATGCGCGTGCCCCGGGAGAGGCCAACTGCCGGAAGGAGCCACCTGGGCCGCGTCGGGGAGGGAGGTGTGGCGGTGCGGCGCCAGGCGGAACCTTCCGGCAGAGGGCACGGCCACCGCGGGCCCCTTGCAGGGTTGCGGCCGGCCGAGCTGAGCCGGGACGGCGGCGTAGCGGGGTTCGCCGCCGTCCCGGGCGGGCCGCCCACCACCGGGAGGGCGCCCGGCAGGAAACGGTCCGTTCTTTGAGGCCAGAAACGTCTCATCGACAGCGGAGCGCGCCGACGTCGTCGTCATCTGGCCAATGTCTCGCCGGTCGCCAGGAGCGGATTGGGCATGCGCCCCCGCTCCGGCAAACGCCGGCTTGCGATATCTGGTGTTTGACTTCCCCCTTGGTGGCGATCCGGACTGGGTGGAGCGCCAAATCAACGTCGTCCGATGACGATGATTTTGACTTTGAACGTGTGCAAAAAGAGACACGTCTGGGGCGATTTTGTGTCTCGCGGATCAACTGATGTGACCAAACGGAAATAGAACTGACGAGAGAATTACAATTCTGCCTTGTATAAATTCCGAGTATTAAGGGGCGCCGCTTCTTTCAGCCCAAACAATCACGGCCCTCGCCGTACACTTATCGCGGACCAGAGCCCCGTGGCCAGCCGCAGCCGCTCAATTGCGGCGCAATCCGGGACACTCGTGTCCCTCATGCAACGGCCATGGTCGCCGCGTCTTCCAGGATCATCGCCGCCGCTTTCTCCCCGATCATGATCGACGGCGCGTTAGTATTGCCAGAGACGACAGCGGGCATGATAGACGCGTCGGCGATGCGCAACCCCGCGATACCGTGGACCTTGAGACGCGGATCGACCACGGTGTTGGTGCCGGTCCCCATGGCGCAACTGCTGGTCGGATGATGATTGGTGACGCCTGTCTCGCGCACGAACTGCTCGAGATCGGCGTCGCTCGCGGCTTTCCAACCCGGCACGATCTCCTCGACGGCATAAGCGCGAAGCGCCGGCTGCGCGGCAAGCTCCCGGGCGAGCTTCACGCCAGCCACCATGGCGCGCATGTCGTACTCGGAGCCAAGGAAGCCGAACGTGATCCGCGGCGGCGCCAGCGGGTCGGGGCTCGACAAACGCACCGAGCCGCGCCCGTCCGGTGCGAGATGCACGGGCCCCAGCGTAAAGCCTGGAAAATCGTGCGGAATGACGCGATCCTTGGAGCGCTCCTTGGTGCTCCATTCCAGCAGGTTGATCTGCAGGTCTGGCCGCTCCAGGCTACGATCGGACCTAGCGAGTACGCCGGCGCGAATGCCGTTGACCGCCATAGGGCCGTCACGCATGAGACCGTAGCGCAGAGCCGCCATGATCTTTCGCGGCCAGCTGTTCTCAAGATCGTTCAGGGTGATCGCCTTGGAGCATCGCCACATCAGATAGATCCCGAAGTGATCGTGCAGATTGGCGCCGACGGCAGACATGTCGCGAACAACATCGACACCCATCTCGCGCAGATGGTCGGCTGGGCCCACACCTGACAGTTGCAGGAGCTGAGGAGATCCATAAGCACCGCCTGAGACGATCACCTCGCGATGGGCGCGCGCGCGGCGCCGGCCAGTCCCGGCCTGGTACTCGATACCGACCGCGCGCAGCCCCTCGAAGAGGATACGCGTCGCCTGCGCGTTCGGCCTGATCACCAGATTGGCGCGACCGCGCGCGGGTTGCAGATAGGCCTTGGCCGAACTCCAGCGGCGGCTTTGCCCCGTCGTGGTCTGGTAATAGCCGGCGCCGTCCTGTGATGGCCCGTTGAAGTCCTCGGTTCGCGAAATGCCGAGAGTTCCTGCCGATGCGATCAACGCCTCGGCCAGCTCCGAGCGCTCCGGCGTATCCGAGACATTGAGCGGCCCTCCGACGCCGTGGAAGGCGCTGGCGCCACGAGCCTGATTCTGGGCCTTCTTGAAAAACGGCAGCACGTTGTCCCAATCCCAGCCGACGCAGCCCTGTTGGCGCCAGCCGTCGTAATCGCGCGGATGGCCGCGCATGTAGACCATGCCGTTGATCGACGACGTGCCGCCGAGCGTCTTGCCACGCGGAACATAGATCTGGCGGTCGGCGAGCCGAGGGTGCGGCGCGCTCTCGAACTTCCAGTTCACGCGGGGATCGACATAGGTCTTGGCGAACCCGAGCGGAATGTGGATCCAAGGGTTGGTGTCGGGCGGTCCAGCCTCGAGCAGCAGCACCCGATAGCGGCCGCTCTCGGACAGCCGTGCCGCCACCGCCGCCCCCGCAGAGCCGGCGCCGCTGACGATGTAGTCGAAGGTCTCGTCCGAGCTCGTCATGTTGCTTGCTTCCATGTGGGCGTTCGCGCGATGAGCAGGTCGCCTGGGGCCCGGCCATGAATGATGGCCGATGGCGCTTGCACTTCGCAAGCGGAGCAGCCACGTTGCCGGCGCCGCCGGAGCTTTGGGACGACAACCCTTGCCGACCTTCGATCTCACTCGCTCGACACTCGGCGGACTGCTCGGTCCGGGAGGTATGCTGAGCGAGCTGACAACGCCGACGCTCAGGCTCGGTGTGACCGGCTTGGCGCGCGCCGGCAAGACCGTGTTCATAACCTCGCTGGTCCGCAATCTCATCCGTGAGGCGCGCCTGCCCTTCTTCGGGGCCTCGGCTCAGGGGCGGATCGTGCGTGCCTATCTGGAGCCGCAGCCCGACCACGACGTGCCCCGCTTCGCCTACGAGGACCACCTCGCCGCCCTCGCCGCCGATCCGCCGGAATGGCCCGAGAGCACGCGCCGGATCGCGGAGCTTCGCGTCACCATAGAGTACCGCTCGCTGCATCCCGTCTGGCGCCAGCTCGGCGACCAACGGCTGCACGTCGACATTGTCGACTATCCGGGCGAATGGCTGATCGATCTGCCGCTCCTCGGCCAGAGCTACCGCGCCTGGTGCGAGGCATCGTTGGCGCGGCTACAGAGCGCAGGCAGAACAGCGGCCGTAGGCGAGGTGCTTGGCTTTATCCGGAACCTCGATACGGAGGGGCCGCGCGACGAGCAGGCGGCGCTCGATGGCGCACGACTGTTTGCGCGCTATCTCGAGGCGGAGCGCCGATCCGGATCCTTCGAGCCGACGCTCGGGCCGGGCCGCTTCCTGCTACCTGGCGAGCTCGAGGGCTCGCCTCTGCTGACCTTCCTGCCGGTTCTGGCGCCGAACGGCCCGGCGCCGCGCGGCTCGATGCGCGAGATGCTGGAAGGCCGCTATCGCTCCTATGTAAAAAAGGTCGTAGAGCCTTTCTTTCGCGACCATTTCGCCCGGCTCGACCGGCAGATCGTGCTGGTCGACGCGCTCTCGGCGATCGACCGGGGCAGTGCAGCGCTGGCCGATCTCGAGGCGACCCTCGCCGCCGTTCTGGGGGCGTTCCGCACGGGAGACCGAGGCCTACTCGCCATGTTCCGCCCTCGCCGGATAGATCGCATTCTGCTGGCCGCAACCAAGGCCGATCACGTGCCCCGATCGAGCCACGACCGGCTGGAGACGATCCTCGCCGGCCTCACCGCACGAGCCGCGGAGCGAGCGCGCTACTCCGGAGCGGAGGTCCGAGCGATGGCCATCGCAGCCCTCAGGGTGACGCAGGAGGCTGAGGTGAAACGGGGTTCACCCGAGCCCGCACTCCTCGGCATTCCTCTTCCCGGTGAGCGGATCGGTCGCGAGACATTCGACGGGCGGCGCAAGGTGGCCCTGTATCCAGGTGACCTCCCGACGACATTGGAGGAGGCGCTTTCGGCTCCACCCAGCACGGGCACCGACCGCGATGTCGCCCTCGTTCGGTTCCGGCCGTGCCGGGTTGGCCCCGACACGGCGGCCGGGGCCGCGCAGCCCTGGCCGCATATTCGCCTCGACCGAGCACTCGAGTTCCTCTTGGGAGATCGTCTCGAATGACGAGCGAGCGGCCACGGCGGAAACCACAGGTCATCCCGCTGGACGATCCCGATCTGGTGGTCGCGCCGGAAGGACTGAGTGTCGGTGGGCGACGACCAGGCGCGCCACTCGAAGAGGCTAGCGCGGGCAGCGACGGCGAGGCGAGCCTACCGCCCCGGTTGGCGTCAAAGCCGTCGGCAGCCCGTGGCATTCGCTGGGGTGCGATCCTCGTATCAGCTCTGTCCTTGCTGGGCGGAATCGCGCTCACGCTCTCGTTGACCCGGTTCGTCTCGGCGGCATTCGAGAGGCAAGACTGGATCGGCTGGGTTTCATTCGCGCTGCTCGCCATCGCGACATTGGCCTTCGTCGCCATGCTGACGCGCGAGGTTACGGGCCTGTTCCGTCTCCGCCGGCTTGGCCGCGTTCGCCGCGAACTCGAGATGGCACTCGCAGCGCGTGACACGAGCGCCGAGCGACGGGCCATTGAGGAGATCCTGTCGCGCTTTGCCGGGCGGCCGGAGTTGACTTGGCAGCTGGCTGCCGTCTCCGAGCACGCCAAGAGCGTCAGCGACGGCGGCGATCTTGCTCGCCTGGTCGACCGCGACGTGATGCCGGCGCTCGACGGCGACGCACGGCGCCTGGTCGCCGCGACCGCGCGTCGGGTCAGCGTTGTCACGGCGCTGTCGCCGATGGCGCTCGTAACGGTCGGCTGGATCCTGTTGGAGAACCTTCGCCTGCTGAGGGCGCTGGCGACGCTCTACGGCGGGCAGCCCGGCTTCCTCGGCACCACACGCCTCGCGCGGCTCGTGCTCGGACACATCATCGCCACGGGTGGCGTAGCGCTTACCGACGACCTCCTAGGCCAGTTTCTAGGACAGGACCTGGTCCGCCGCCTGTCGCGTCGGCTTGGGGAGAGCCTCTTCAACGCGGCGCTCACGGCGCGCGTCGGCGCTGCCGCGATCGAGGTGATCCGGCCGCTTCCCTATCTCGAGGCGCCGCGGGTTCGGGCGCGCGACTTCGTTGCAGAGATCGCCCGCTGGTCGCGCGGCAGCCAGACGACAAAGCCGCAAGCGAGCGGGGCCGAGCCGTAGGCGCGCACGTTACAGACGGCAGACTGACGGCGTGGCAAGCAGCAACGAAAAAGGCGACGGCGCCATATTGCACGCCGTCGCCTCGATGTTTGAGTTGGCCGGCGCGTCAGCACCGGAACTGCTTCAATTCAGCAGTTCTTTCAGCTTCTTGGCCGCGGTGAATTTCGGCACATTCGAAGCCGGAATATGAATAGGGGCCTTCGTCAGCGGGTTGATACCATCGCGCGCCTTGCGCTTGGCAACCTTGAAAGTCCCGAACTCGGGGATGCGCACGTCCTGGCCGTCCTTCATGGAATTGGCGATGCTCTCCATGACCGCCTCGACCGCCGACTTCGCCTTGTCCTTCGTCAGGTCGCACTTCTCGGCGACGGCATCGATCAGATCCTGCTTGCTCATTTCTGGGTATCCTTTGGATCAGTGCACTCGTGACATGCATGGGCCTGACCGCAATTCGGCGCAGAGGCCCGCCCGCTCGCTGCTCAACGAGGCAGCGTGGGGTTACCAACCGCCAATGCCTGTCGAGGTCAAGCTGAAAACACCGCGAAACCCGCATGAATCCAGGGGTTCCAAGCCAATTCGACGCACGCGTCGGAACGAAGCAGGAATGAAAAAGGCCCGGTGGCGTATCATGCCACCGGGCCCACTTCAGCTAAACTGGAAGGAAGCAAACGCCCTCCGCCGGCGATCAATGCGCCGTCGGTCGATCGGTCGCGTCACCGACTACGGCGACTGCCGCTGGCTCGGCCTCCCAAGCGATCGGATCGGGCATCCGGATCAGTGCTTGCTTGAGCACGTCGTCCATGCGTGCGACCGGAACGATCGTCAGCTTCGCCTTCACCTCGTTCGGGATCTCCGACAGATCCTTCGTGTTCTCCTCGGGGATAAGCACGGTCGTGATACCGGCACGGAGGGCTGCCAGCAGCTTTTCCTTGAGCCCGCCGATCGGAAGCACGCGGCCACGAAGCGTGATTTCGCCGGTCATCGCCACATCCTTACGGACGGCGATGCCCGTCAGCACGGAGACGATGGCCGTGACCATCGCCACGCCAGCAGACGGTCCGTCCTTCGGAGTTGCCCCCTCCGGAACGTGCACGTGGATGTCGCGACGATCGAACAGCGAGGCCGGGATACCGAAGTCGACAGAGCGCGAGCGCACGTAGGCATTGGCGGCCTGAATCGATTCCTTCATCACGTCACGCAAGTTGCCCGTGACGGACATCTTGCCTTTACCGGGCATCATCACGCCTTCGATCGTCAGGATTTCCCCACCGACCTCGGTCCATGCGAGCCCCGTGACGACACCAACCTGATCCTCGAGCTCGGCCTCGCCATAGCGATACCTGGGCACGCCGAGATAGCCCTCGACCATGTCCGCGGTAACGTGGACGGTCTTGTGCTTTTCGACGAGGATATCCTTCACCGCTTTCCGCGCGAGCTTGGAGATCTCGCGCTCCAGCGAGCGAACGCCCGCCTCTCGCGTGTACCGGCGGATGAGGGTCCGAATCGCTTCGTCGTCGACGCTCCACTCCGCAGCCTCGAGGCCATGGGCCTGACGCGTCTCAGGAATGAGATGCCGCTTGGCAATTTCGACCTTCTCGTCCTCGGTGTAGCCGGCAAGCCGGATGATCTCCATCCGGTCCATCAGAGCCGGCGGGATATTCAGCGTGTTCGCCGTGGTGACGAACATCACGCTCGACAGGTCGTAGTCGACCTCGAGGTAATGATCGTTGAACGTCGCGTTCTGCTCGGGATCAAGCACTTCGAGCAGGGCCGCTGCCGGATCGCCGCGGAAGTCCGAGCCCATCTTGTCGATCTCGTCGAGCAGGAAGAGCGGATTTGTGCGCTTCGCCTTCTTCATCGACTGGATGACCTTGCCGGGCATAGAGCCGATGTAGGTGCGGCGATGACCACGGATCTCGGCCTCGTCGCGCACGCCGCCAAGCGACATGCGCACGAACTCGCGGCCGGTCGCGTTCGCGATCGACTTGCCAAGGGAGGTCTTGCCGACACCCGGAGGGCCGACGAGACACAGTATCGGACCCTTGAGCTTGTTGGTCCGGTTCTGGACCGCAAGATACTCGACGATGCGCTCCTTGACCTTCTCGAGCCCGAAATGCTCCTTGTCGAGAATCTCCTGCGCCTCGTTAAGGTCCTTCTTGACCTTGCCTCTGACGCCCCAGGGGATCGACAACAGCCAGTCGAGGTAGTTGCGGACAACAGTCGCCTCGGCCGACATCGGGCTCATCTGCTTGAGCTTCTTCAGCTCGGCGAGCGCCTTGTCCTTGGCCTCTTTCGACAACTTGGTCTGCTCGATCTTCTCCTCGAACTCGGCGATGTCGTCGCGCTCGTCACTATCGCCGAGCTCCTTTTGAATCGCCTTCATCTGCTCGTTGAGATAGTACTCGCGCTGCGTCTTCTCCATCTGGCGCTGCACGCGCTTCCTGATGAGCCGCTCAGAGATCTTGGTGATCTCGAGGATCTCCTGCTTGTCCGAGATCTTGATGACCAGATGCGAGGCGATGGTGTCGGCCAGCTTCGAGTGATCCTCGATCTGGGCCAGCGTGCCGAGAACCTCGGGGCTGATCTTCTTGTTGAGCTTGACGTAGCCCTCGAACTGCGTGACCGCGGATCGAGCCAGCGCCTCGATTTCCTCGACGTTGCCCGGGACCTCGGCGATTCGCTCAACCTCGGCCTCGAAGAAATTGGGGTTCGCGGTGTAGTTCGTGATCCGCGCGCGCGCAGTGCCCTCCACGAGGACCTTGACGGTACCGTCAGGCAACTTCAGCAGCTGCAGCACGGACGCCAGCGTCCCCACAGTATAAATGGCGGCGGTCTCGGGATCGTCGTCGCTCGCATCCTTTTGGGCCACGAGAAGGATCTGCTTCTCGGCCCGCATGACCTCCTCGAGTGCACTGATCGATTTCTCGCGGCCGACGAAAAGCGGCACGATCATGTAGGGGAACACGACGATGTCACGTAGCGGGAGTACGGGATAGACCTCCCGGGCCCCACCCTTGTCCTTAGCTTTCATACGGTTCTCTTCGCTCATCGTCTTCCCATCCGTTCTGTCGAACCCGCCACCAGCCGCGATACTCCCGACGAAGGCAGAAGCCTAATGCGCCGCTCCTGGCCGTATGCCGCACCCCCCGACCCATATCGTTCTCCCGAGCGGACAAGGGTTCCGACTCAGGATGACTGACGCTGCGACTCTCGCGATCTTGCACATACCGACCTAACCGAGCACTCGAGTGGGACGGCCAACTGAGATAGTCTGCCAAGTCGTCTTTGCAAGACCGCAGCCAACAACTGGATCTCCGGAGAGATCCGCAATGGCCCAGCAAAACGACGGCGATAAGGCACGCCGCCGCTGCAACCTCAAGCCGAAGTACCTTTTTCCTCGGCACGCTCGGTGTAAATGCGCAACGGACGCGCTCCGCCCTCGACCACCTCGGGACCGATCACGACCTCCTCGACGCCCTTCATGGTGGGCAGATCGAACATGGTATCGAGCAGGATGCCTTCCATGATCGAGCGCAAGCCGCGAGCCCCCGTCTTGCGATCGATGGCCTTGCGGGAGATCGCCTTGAAAGCGTCCTGGGTGATGGTGAGTTGCACATCCTCCAACTCGAACAGACGCTGATATTGCTTCACCAGCGCGTTCTTCGGCTCAGTCAGAATCTGGATCAGTGCCTTCTCGTCGAGATCCTCCAGCGTGGCGATCACCGGCAAACGACCGATGAACTCGGGGATCAAACCGAACTTCAGGAGATCCTCGGGCTCCACCTCTTTCAGAATATCGCCCGTGCGGCGCTCGTCCGGACCGATGACCGTAGCCCCGAACCCCATCGACGTGCCCTTGTTGCGCCGCGAGATGATCTTCTCGAGGCCAGCGAAGGCGCCACCACAAATGAAGAGGATATTGGTCGTATCGACCTGCAGGAATTCCTGCTGCGGGTGCTTGCGCCCACCTTGCGGCGGCACGGATGCAACCGTCCCCTCCATGATCTTGAGCAGCGCCTGCTGCACACCCTCGCCAGACACATCGCGGGTGATCGACGGGTTGTCCGACTTGCGGCTGATCTTGTCGACCTCGTCGATATAGACGATGCCGCGTTGCGCCCGTTCCACGTTGTAATCGGCGTTCTGCAACAGCTTCAGGATGATGTTCTCGACATCCTCGCCTACGTAACCTGCCTCCGTGAGCGTCGTCGCATCCGCCATCGTGAACGGGACGTCAAGGATCCGCGCCAGCGTCTGAGCGAGCAGGGTCTTGCCACACCCTGTCGGGCCGACCAGGAGGATGTTCGATTTGGCCAGCTCGACGTCGTTGGATTTCGAGGCATGATTCAGGCGCTTGTAGTGATTGTGCACCGCGACCGATAGCACACGCTTGGCGTGAATCTGGCCGATCACGTAGGAATCGAGAACGTTGCAGATCTCCTGCGGAGACGGCACACCATCCCGCGACTTGACCAGCGTGTTCTTGTTCTCCTCCCGTATGATGTCCATGCACAGCTCGACGCATTCATCGCAGATGAACACGGTCGGCCCGGCTATGAGCTTTCTCACCTCGTGCTGGCTCTTGCCGCAGAAGGAGCAGTAGAGGGTATTTTTTTCGTTCGGCATCCGGGCTCTCTCATGCCTGCCGAGCAGGCTCGGTGCAGGACAAACCTCGAGTTGGCAACGGGCTCGGGCTGTTAGGCCCTATGCGTACCTCCCGTGTCGATCGCGCGGCTGATACTCACCACGGGCTACGCTGGAATCCATTTAAGGCGATCTGAGCACGCTAGCTGTGGCCAGATCAAGAATGGATTAACAAGACCATACCTAGCGGCGACACGCATCCCGTGATTGATACAGTCATGTGACTTGCGAGCCACCCCTATATCGTGGTGGCGACACCGCGTCGCAAGGAGGCTGAAACATTAAAGAACATTCAAGGAACGTGACGTGAGCGGATTCCAGTCGCTGAAGCCCTTGGCGCCGCAAGCTATCGACGAACACCGTTTGACGCACCGGCGCAGCAGTCCCACCGCCCGGATGAACCACAGGAAAACGGCCGGACAGCTAAATGGTCCGGCCGTCGGCCTGTAAGATTCAGGTTCCTAACGCCAAGAGCGCGCCCGGCTATCACCGGGTTAGGAGCGTGCTTCGGCCCCGAAGTCGATCTCGTCACGACTGTGGAGCACGCGATCGATCAGGCCGAAGTCCTTCGCCTCCTCCGAAACCATGAAATGGTCACGGTCGAGCGTGCTGTCGATCTTCTCGTAAGTCTGGCCCGTATGCTTGACGTAGATCTCGTTCAGCCTACGCTTCATCTTGATAATATCGAGCGCATGGCGCTCGATGTCGCTGGCCTGACCAGAGAAGCCGCCGGAGGGTTGATGCACCATGATCCGGGCATTCGGCAGCGCATAGCGCATGCCTTTGCGGCCAGCCGTGAGCAGCAGCGAGCCCATCGAGGCCGCCTGACCGATGCACAGCGTCGCGATCGGGCACTTGATGAACTGCATCGTGTCGTAGATCGCCATGCCCGAGGTCACGACGCCACCCGGCGAATTGATGTACATCGCGATCTCTTTCTTCGGGTTCTGGGCCTCGAGGAAGAGAAGCTGCATGCAGACCGACGTCGCCATTGCGTCCTCGACCGGACCGATGACGAAGATGATCCGCTCCTGCAGCATCCGGGACGGCAAATCGTAGGCCTGCATCCCGCGGGCGGTCTGCTCGATGACCGTGGGCCAAAATGTGCTCGTGATCACGCTCATGTCAGTGCTCCCGCATATGGGATTGCTCCCGCTGATGATCGGGCCCCTGGGTCCGATCGTCGTCATGACGAACGCGCCTGGATCATTTGATCCAGGCTAGGGTGGGACAAATTACGCCGGAACGCCTCGACTGGGTCAGACGCCTTCGGTCGGCGCGGCCGGTGCCGCGTCCTCCTCGATCGGCTTCATAAGGTCCTCTGGAGAGATCTTGCGCTCGGTGACCTTGGCCTGCGCTGCGATATGATCGACGACCTTGTCCTCATAGATCGGCGCACGCAATTGCGCCACGGCGCCCGGATTCTTCTGGAAGTACTCGTAGACCATCTTCTCTTGACCGGGGAAACGGCGAGCCTGGGCGAACAACGCGTTGCGCAACTCGTCTTGCGTTACGTCGATCTTGGCGGCCGTGCCAATCTCACCCAGGACCAGCCCCAGACGAACCCGTCGCTCGGCGATCTTTCGATACTCCTCACGGACCTGTTCCTCGGTCTTGCCCTCGTCGGCGAAGGTCTTCTTGGCCTCCTCCATCCGCCGGGTGAGATCCTGCCAGATCCCATTGAACTCGCCTTCGACAAGCGACGGCGGCAACTCGAAAGTATGCGCCTTGTCGAGCGCATCGAGCATGCCGCGCTTGAGCTTTGCACGCGAGGCCTGATCGTACTCGCCCGAGATCTGCTCAGAAATGCGCACTTTAAGCTGATCCAGCGACTCAAGCCCGAGACCCTTGGCGAGTTCATCGTCGATCGCCGGCTTCTGAGGTGCGCCGACAGCCTTGACGGTGACCGAGAACTCGGCCTCTTTTCCAGCCAGCGCCGGCACCGGATATTCGGCCGGGAAGGTGGCTTTGACGACGCGTTCCTCGCCGGCCTTGGCGCCCTTCAGACCCTCCTCGAACCCTGGGATGAAGCCGCCGCTTCCGATGACCAGCGGCGCGTCCTCGGCTTTGCCGCCCTCGAACTCCGTGCCGTCGATACGGCCCACGAAATCCATGGTGACCTGATCACCTTCCGCCGCGGCGCGGCTTTCCTCGGTCACGTACGTGACATTCCGGGATGCGATCTGCTCGACTGCCTTGGCGACGTCCGCATCAGGCACGTCGGCGACGAGCCGCTCGAGTTCGAGCCCCGCAAGGTCGGTCACCTTGATGTCGGGCAGTACCTCGAACGACACCGAGTAGGCCAAGTCGCCCTGACCTTCCATCACCCGCTCGATCTCGGCCTGATCCTCGGGGAACTCGATCCGTGGCTCGAAAGCCGGGCGCTCCTTGCGCTCGGCAATGGCCTTCTCGGTGGTTTCCTCCACCGCCTTCTGCATCACCTCGGCCATCAGCGAGCGGCCATAGACCTTGCGGATATGGGTCGCCGGCACTTTGCCACGGCGGAAGCCCTTGATCTGGATCGTGCCCTTGACCTCGTCGAGGCGCGAAGTGAAACGCTCTCCGAGCTCGCTCTGACCGATCACCACCTTGAGGGTCCGCTTGAGACCTTCCGCGCTCGTCACTGAAACCTGCATCGTGCTCTTCGCCACCCTGCTCAACGGCCAAAACTTCATGGAACAACCTCCGGGCGCCACCGGCGCCTGGGAGCTCTCCCGGCATTGCCTCGCCGCCGTGGTGCGGACGGAGGGACTCGAACCCCCATGGCCTAGGCCACCAGAACCTAAATCTGGCGTGTCTACCAGTTCCACCACGCCCGCCAGCGCCCGCGGCGGCCCAATGGGCTCGCTGCGCCTCGATAAGGCAACCTGCGACTGGGCACTTTTGCAAGAGCGCGCACTGAAAGCCGCTCTTCTCCCAGCCGGATCGAGGGCGACACCTATATCTGGCCGCAGCCCTGCTGATCAATCGAGAAAGTGGGATGCCGGCTGCCGGGGCACGTGTCGCACCTGGCATGGGCGGTTGGGGGGTGACTTCCATCGGGACCGTGCACCTGCACGCAACGCCCTAGCGCCCTACTCGCGAAGCAGGGTGATACAGAGGATGTAGACGGCCGGAAACAACGCGACGAGCCAGAGCTTGTCCTCGAGCCCATAGGGCACCGAGTAGTCATTCTTGGCCCAGGCCATCCAGACCCCACCGGCCATGACCGCAAG
>LNDR01000402.1 GCA_001464755.1 Rhizobiales bacterium Ga0077524 | reverse complement strand
CTTCCAGAATGGCCAGGGCCTGGTCGCCGCTCTGGGCGATCCTTGTCTCGTAGCCGAGACGCTTTATCATCTCTTCAAGAATGCGACGCTGGGCGGGGTCGTCATCGACGACGAGGACGCGCTTGACCATGGGGGCGTTGACTCTACTGACTGATGCGACTTTCAAACCGCTGCCGCGCGATCCTTGAACCAGGATCGAACAAACGCAAATCAACGGCTTACCTACGAGGGTGGAGATTGCCCGACAACTGTAAACGGATCGTTTCGATGCGACCGAAGCTGGTGCTTTTTTATCCTCCGTGTCCCAATTCGACCGATTGGGGGGCGCCGTGAGCGGTTCCAGGCGGGTGCAACTTGGCAGGTTCGGGGGAGCACAGGGTCTCAAAGGAGAGGTCGTGGTGCAGTCCTTCGCTGAGATCCCAGAGGATATCGCCGCCTATGGTCCGCTTTCGGATGCCGAGGGGCGGCGCGTGTTCAACCTCACAGTGGTGCGAGTCGCCGACAAGGGCGTCATCGTGCGGGTATCCGGCGTAGTTGATCGTACCCAGGCCGAGGCGCTCAAGG
Organism: Rhizobiales bacterium Ga0077524; assembly: GCA_001464755.1. Taxonomy (GTDB): domain Bacteria; phylum Pseudomonadota; class Alphaproteobacteria; order Rhizobiales; family Hyphomicrobiaceae. The sequence goes on along the minus strand of LNDR01000402.1, from coordinate 41,894 downwards.
GGACGGAACTCTGGGTCGAGCGGGAGCGCCTCGGCGAGCCTGAGGAGGGCGAGTTTTTCCATGTCGACCTCGTCGGCCTCCGAGCCGTGGCGCCGAGTGGAGAGCTGGTCGGCCAGGTGGTCGCGGTGCAGAACTACGGCGCGGGCGACCTGCTCGAAATCCGGCTCGAAGGATCGCGCCAGACGGAGTTCGTGGCTTTCATCGATGCATTCGTGCCGGAGGTGGACTTGGAGGCTGGGCGAGTGGTGGTGCGTCTGGCCGGGCCGGAGACGCCTGACACCGGCGACGACAACAATGAGGATGCCACCTAACGGAGCAGGCGCGATCGGGAAAGATAGGCTTTCCCTGCCCGACCTGCGGCCAGCCCGGCGCACACTCACCTAATCCTGCAATAGCCGCAACGAGGACGAGCCCATGGCCCTCATTCCCTACCCCAATCTCGAAAAGATCTCACCCGAGGCAAAGGAGATGCTTCGGCGGCTGCCGGCGCCGGCCAACATCTTCAACATGATGGCGCATGCCGAGACCGCGCTGAAGCCGGTCATGAAGCTCGGCGGCACGCTGCTCGGAAAGCTCGAACTCGACGCGAAGTTGCGCGAGTTGTGCCTGCTCCAGGCGGTCAAAGTGGCCGGCGGCGAGTACGAATGGCTTCAGCACGTGCCGATCGCGCTCGATCTTGGAGCGACCGAGGCGCAAATCGCGGCGCTGGAGGCGGGCGATGACCGTGCCGCATGCTTCGATGCATGCGAGCAGGCAGCCCTCGTGCTTACGCGCGAGCTCGTTGCGAAGGACAAAGGCTCGCCGGCAGCTCTGACGGAGTTGCGCCGGCACGTCTCGGATCGCGTGGTCGTGGAGCTGATCCTGATGACCGGATTCTATACGATGCTCGCCCGCTTGACCGAGACCCTTGCGGTCGAGAACGATCCGCCGATCGGCGCGGCGCTGGTGCGCGGAATCGAAGCGCGCGTGAAGGCAAAGACCTGACACACGCAATGCGTCTATTGGGAACAGCGGATGTGAAAAAGGCCTCCGCGCGGGAGGCCTTTTCGAATTTATCTCAGGCAGTCGCGATTACTTCAGCGGCTTCGCGGCGGCCTTTTTCACAACGACCTTCTTGGCGACCTTTTTCACGACGACGGCCTTCTTGGCGTGATAATGATGATGCATATGCTTCATCCAGTGCGTCGGGCAGAGGCGGTGAAGGCCGCCAGCCTCGGCTGTCGAAGGTGTGCCAACAACGGCAACGAGAGCAACGGCAGCGGCGGCAAGCAGGGAGGATTTCATTTGCGGAGGGTCCTTTCGGGGCGCTTCTTTGATGTCGAGCAACGGACTGTGGCAGCGATGATAAAAAATACCTGTCCAACTACTTATAAATTGATAAAATAAGTGCCTTCTCTCCAAATTCGATCGAAACTCCATCATGGCTTGTGCGCGATGACTCCCCGTCCATCTTCATTCTCTTGTGAAACCGTCCCACGAATTGCACTTGCACATTATTCGCGTTCTCAATAACTCCGCATGCGAAATATCAGATGGATTCGTTTCCCGCGCCTTTTATCTCCTTGCAAGCCTTTGTGGGCACTGGCGCTCGGCCGGCGTCACAGGCGGTGCCGGCGGTTGCGCGATTTCCAGTGCCGTCCGAGTATGCCGGCTACAACTCCCGAGCCCACGAACCACGAGGTCCGCCATGCGCATCGCAACTACAGTTCCGCAGGACGATCTGCGCAAGGTGAAGGGGGCAGCACAAGCGGCCGAGGCCGGCGGCTATGCGCTCATTACGACAAATGAGAACAAGCACGATCCCTTCTTGCCGCTCGCCATTGCGGCGGTGGAGACCGAGCGACTGGAGCTGGCCACGGCCATCGCGATCTCGTTCTCGCGCTCGCCGATGGCGGTCGCCAATGCGAGCTGGGACTTGAACGAGGCCTCTCGTGGGCGCTTCATCCTGGGTCTCGGTACACAGGTGAAGGCGCACAACGAGCGGCGGTTCTCGGTACCATGGACCCCGCCGGCACCGCGGATGCGCGAGTATATTCAAGGGCTCAAGGCGATCTGGCGATGCTGGCGGCATGGCGACAAGCTCGCGTTCGAGGGAGAGCACTATCGATTCACGCTGATGCCGCCCTATTTCGTGCCGGAGAGCCTCGGACTCAGGCTGCCGCCGGTGACGCTCGCTGCGGTCGGTCCGGCGATGCTCCGTGTGGCGGGCGAGGTGGCGGACGGAGTTCGGCTGCATCCCTTCTGCACGCGGAAGTATGTCGACGAGATGGTGATGCCGGAGGTGCGGACCGGCATGGCGAGATCGGGGCGCACGCGCGAGACGTTCGAGATCACGGGCGGCGGCTTCCTCGCGACGGGGGCAAACGACGAGGAGGTGCATCGGGCGCGGGAGTGGGTGCGCGGTCGGGTCGGCTTCTATGGATCGACGCCAGCGTATTTCCCGGTGCTCGCCGTGCATGGGTTGCAGGATCTCGGGCAGAAGCTCAATCGTATGACGCGAGAGGGGGCGTGGGACAAGCTCGCGGGCGAGGTTTCGGATGATGTGCTCGATCTCTTCGCGGCTACGGGGCGGCACGATCAGATCAAAGGCGTGATCGCGGAACGCTTCGCCGCATTCTCGGATGGCGTCTCCGCGCGTGACGTGCCCGGCGCCGGTACGCCGATGCCGCCGGAGCTGGTCGCCGATCTGGCAGGGCTGGCGACGCCGTTCAAAGGGTTCGAGACTTGACGGGGCAGAGGGGCGGGACGGCCTGGGCGAGGGTCGTCCCCGCGACCAACCGGCGATCGCGGATCGTTGCTCTGGCGCGATTTGATGTAAGCCGTCCGCTATCAGCTGCCGCCCTTTACGATGGGCAAGTCGTCCCGGTTACCCCATTCCTGCCAGGAGCCGACATAGTTGCGTATGCGGGGGTAACCGAGTGCGCGCATCGCCAGATAAGCGTGTGCCGACCGGTAGCCTGTATTGCAGTAGACGATGATCTCCTTCTCCGGCGTAGCACCAGCCGCCTTGAGAATTTTGGCCAATGACTCTGGCGACTTCATGCGGCCCGTTGCCGGGTCGTAAAGGTTCTCCCAATCACAGTGGCGTGCGCTCGGGATGGCCCCACCGTGTTTGGCGCGGCGATCCTCGCCTGTGAACTCGGCGCGACTACGGTTGTCCAGGATGACGCGACCATCGCTACCGATTGCGTCCATGACCGACTGGAACGTTGCGACGCGATCGGGCTCGGCACTAAACGGATACTTTGCCGGTGCGGGTGGCTGGCTCGACTGCTCGATCGGCAAGCCACGCTCACGCCAAGCACCGAACCCGCCATCGAGCACATGCACATCCTTGTGGCCGAGATACTCGGCGAACCAGAAGCCGCGAGCAGCGCACATGTCGGTAAATGCGCCGTAGAAAACCAACGTATCGCCGGGCTTCACGCCGCGCCATCCGAGCATGTTCGCCCACATGCGGGTGAACGAAGCTAGAGGGCGCTCGGATGTGTCGTCGCAATTGACGAAATAGGGATCGAAATGGCGGGCTCCCGGTATGCGACCGCCGGCAAAAAGCTCGGCCGGCCGCGTGTCCACAACCGAGATGCCTGGGGACTGGAGTCGCTTTGCAAGGTCTTGGGTCGACCATAGCAACTTCGACCCCTCAGCCGTTTCACCCGTGCTCACGTGATTCGCCCTCCGGTCGGCGGTTTGCTGATCGCTCGTTGGGGTCGATACCGCTTGTCATCCCGCTCGATTGAGGCGCGCTGCCTCGGCCATGACTTCGACGGCCTCGGGTTGCTTGGTGCGGACGGTGAGCGCGGTGGCGCCGCTATCCTCCCAGGCGCGGTAGCGCTGCTTGATGCGGGCGGGCGGGCCGACGAGGGATTTCAGGTCGACCCACTCGTCGGGGACGGCGGCGGCGGCCTCGTCCTTTCGTTTCGCCAGGAACAGCTCCTGGATGCGGTCGGCGGCGTCGCCGAAGCCGCGACGAACCAGCATGTCCTTATGGTAGTTCTTGTCCTTGTGGCCCATGCCGCCGACGTAAAGGGCGACCTCAGGTTTCATCTTGTTCAGGGCCTCCTTGACGTTGTCGTTGACCTCGACATGGCATGAGGCCTGGATGTCGAAATTGGCGAGGCTCTTGCCGTTGCCGGCGCGGCGGAAGCCTTCCTCCAGCCAGGGGAGGTACTCCTTGAGGGAGCCCGGGACGAAGCCGAGCGGGAGCCAGCCGTCGGCGATCTCGCCTGTGAGGCGCACCGTCGCCTCGTTGCCGGTGCCGAGATAGATCGGGATGTTGGGGTTCATATGCAGGATGGACTTCAGTGGCTTGCCGACGCCCATCGCACCGGGGCCGGTGTAGGGCAGGCTGATCTCCTCGCCCTCGTGGGTGACCGGCTCCTCGCGTTTGAGGACCTTGCGCATGATCGCTACGTAGTCCTTGATGCGGTGGTAGGGGCGCCCCCAAGGCTGGCCGTACCAGCCTTCCACGATCTGAGGGCCGGAGACGCCGATGCCAACGATGAAGCGGTTGCCGCCAGACATGGCGTCGATGGTGGCAGCCTGCATAGCGGCGTTGGCCGGAGTGCGGGCTGCGAGCTGGATGATGGCGGTGCCAAGCTTGATGCGCTCGGTCTTGGCGGCGAGATAGGCGAGCGGTGTCATGGCGTCGGAGCCGTAGGCCTCGGCCGTCCAGACCGAGTCGTAGCCGAGCTGCTCAGCCCGCTGTACGAGTTCCACCGGAGCCTGATAATGCGCGCCTGAATAGCCGATGTGCAGGCCGAGCTTCATGTTTGCTTCCTCCGTTCTCTTGTTGTCTCGATCCTAGCCTACATTTTTCCGGTAGGCGAAAGCCTCGGCAGCAAGGGGCAGCTGGGCGCTGTAGCCCGTAGACCGGAAACGTCGACCGCCAAAAGACGCGAAAGGATGCGATACGGGATGAAGAGCCTCACGGTCGGCAGCGCCACCATCGACACCATTGCTATCATCGCGAGCGAGCGTATCGAGCGCATGACGATGCTGAATGCCGATGCGTCGTTCCTGCTCCTGCAGGAGGGCAGCAAGACCGAAGCCCTCGAAATCTCGACCCATTGCGGCGGCGGTGCCGTCAACGCCGCTGTGGCGCTGTCGCGGCTCGGGTTCGACGCGGCGACGATCGTCAAGCTGGGTCAAGATCAGCGCGCCGAGACGGTGCTCGCCCGGCTGATGGCGGAAGGTGTGTCGCCGCGCTGGGCCGTGCGCGATGGGCGGGCGCCGACGGGAGCCTCGGTTCTGGTCTCGTCGCATGATCGCAATGCGGCGATCTTCACGTTTCGCGGCGCGAATACGCTGCTCGAGGCGAAGGACCTGAAGGACGACGCGTTCGCAGTCGATCTCGTGCATGTGGCTTCGCTTTCGAATGCGTCCGCGGATCAATTCCCCGCCGTCGTGCAGAAGGCCAAGGCTCAAGGCGCGCTCGTCTCGGTGAATCCAGGGCCACGCCAGCTGGCTGCCAGGGCGGCCGCTTTCGAGCAGTGCCTAGGGTCGATCGATATCCTCTCGATCAACAGATCTGAAGCCGAGGTGCTGGTGCCGTCGCTGGTGGCTCGCTTCGGAGAGGGGGGTGCGGCCCTCGAGGGTGATAGCTTGCCCCGCCTGGCCGGGCGCGGGTTCACTGGCGGTGGATTTCACATGAGTCTGAGGACGCTGATGGGCGCGGTCCTGTCGCTCGGACCGCGAATATTGTTGATCACCGATGGTGGGCATGGCGCCTATGCGGCGCGTGAGGGGGAGATCGTTCATGCCTCTCCACGCCTGGTGGAGGTGGCCGGGACGGCGGGGGCAGGGGATGCGTTCGTCTCGACGTTTGCCGGATATACGGCACTCGGTGCGCCGCTCGACAAGGCCCTAAGGGCGGCTTCGCTCAATGCAGCGGCGGTGGTGGGCCATGTCGATACGCAAACGGGGCTCCTCGGACAGGAGGTCATGGAACGGCAGTTGGCGGACGAAGGCGAGCAATTGCAGATCAGAAGGTGGCACCTTTGAGGGCAAGGTGTCGGTTCTTGATTACGACGCATTAACCGCAGGCCCTTAGACTGTGCCGGATACTCAGTCTTCAGCACTCGACGTGGGTACCATGGAGAGCAAGGCCCCTTCGGCTTCGGCGGCAAGCCTGATCGCGCGATTGAAGCCCAGGCCGGTCAAGCCGCAGCCTCGGGTGCCGATCGAAGTGGCTATGGCGGATGAGAACCGGCGTTCACGACGACAAACAGCCTGCCTGCAGGCCGTGATCGAGTCGGATCGGCTATCAGAGCCGGTCGGATGCGTGATTCGCAATCTGTCGGCGACGGGCGCTCGCATCGAGCTTATTCGAGCCGAGCGCAAGGTCTTTGTGTCGGAAGAGCGGATACCCGACGTGTTCACACTCGGCTTCCGATTGGAGAAGACAGAGGTCGACTGCGAGATGGTCTGGCGCCGCGGAGATACGATCGGCGTCCGATTCCGCTCGCTGCCGCGACATTCCCGAGCCTGAGGACGGCGCTGCTCGGTGGCTATTGCTATCTCTTGGCGGCTTTCGCGGGGGAGTCGCTCGCCGCTTCGCCACCCGACTCTCCGCCCTGCTTCGTGGAGGGACTGGCGTCTGCGCCAACATATCTCGACCAGATCCGCCCGCGGCGCTCGCTGGAGGCGGGTGTTTCCGGCTGAGAACCCATCAGATCACGCGGGTTTACGACCATGCCGGCAAGGTTGCGCTGCGTTGCGCACCCGAAATCGGGATAAGGCACACGCTCGCGCTCCTGGCCGACATCGCGAGGCCAGTGGCCGCACTGGGGCGCAATGGCGACAGGGCGATGATAGGCAAGTGTGAGCAGGCGGCGATTTGGAGACGAGCCGCGGACGATGCGGGATGAGGCGATGCCGGCATCCTCAAGCGCGCGGCGCACGTCGGCGACGGCCTCGCCTCCTGTTCGGGCCCCTCCGTGAGAAACGGCAATCGGGCCCGTACCCTCCTCCTTGTAGCGAATGGCGAAGCGGTAGACGTCAACATACTGGTTGCGACTCAAACCATGCCGGCTGGGCGGTAGCTCGACATCGAGGGCCTCGTTCTTTTCGACCAGCTCGATGGGATGCCCCCGGGCGGCGGTCGTCTCGATCCAGGCCTCCTCGCTGCTCAGGCGATGGGACTCGCTGCAGGAGGCCACGGCCGTCGCGCTGAGGGCGAGCAGGGCGAGGGCTGCAAACCGATGCATACGTCCAGCCCTATGTGCCATGTCGTTCGTGCTCATCCCTTCACTCCGCGATCGGGGTATTCGATGATGAAGCCGGGTGTGCCTTCGTAGCGGCCGCGCGGCTTGGCGCCCGGCTTGCCGTAGATGCGATTGAGCGCGCCGAAGAACAGGCTCTGGAGGTCGCTCGGGGGCATCAGATGCTCCTCCGGGGTGGCCACCTGGCCGGGCTCCATATGCGACGCGATATAGGGTGTCACGAGGATGACCAGCTCGGTCTCGCGCCTGCGGTAGTCGTTCGACCGGAATAGCGCGCCAAGGATCGGCACGTTCTTCAAGCCGGGTACCCCGTCGACGTTCTGGCGGGTCTCGTCCGATAGCAGGCCCGCCATGGCAATGGTGCCGCCGGATGGCAGCTCGAGGGTCGTCTCGGCCCGACGCACCTTGAGGGCGGGAACGGTGATCAGCTCGGTCGTAACGGCGCCCTCGGAGGACAACTCGCTTACCTCGGCCTCGATGGTAAGGCTGATGCGGCCGGCGCCAAGAACGACAGGCTTGAACGAGGTGGCAACGCCGAAACGCTTGAAGGTTATGGATATCTGCTTGTCGGCCGCGGCAACGGGGATCGGAAATTCTCCGCCGGCGAGGAACTTGGCCGTCTCGCCGGAAATGGCGGTCAAACTCGGCTCAGCCAGTGTCCGGACAAGGCCGGTGCGCTCGAGCGCCTGGATCACAGCCTGGATGTCCTGGTTGCCGCTTTGGAACGCGGCCGCGAATGCGGAACCGGCAACGCCGACTGGAATCGATGGGCTGGTGACGGGGAAGCCGTTGGCAATCACCTTTTGGAACGAGAAGTTGCCGGTTTGGGCGATGGCTCTCGGCAAGTCGACACCGATGCGCTTCATGGCATCGCGTTGGACCTCGGCAACCTTGATCTTGAGGAGCACCTGCTCCTTCGAGGCCACCGACAGCATGTTCACGACGCCGTCCTTGACCTTCGCGTCAGGACGCTTCCGGTCAGAGCCACGTTCGTTCCGACCGTCGCGACTTTAATGCGAGAGCCCGGAATGAGGCGCGCGAGCATGTCGTCGAGGGGCGCGATGTCGCGCACGACGACAAGCTCAATCAGCAACACCTTCTGCCCACCGGGGCCGAGGAAAAACGCGTTGGCCTCGCCGACGTCCTTGGCAAGCAGATAGATTCGCCGCGGCGTCTGCACGACGGCATCGATGACCTGGGGATTGGAGACCAGGACGTCGGAGACGTCGGTGGGCAACTCGATCATCATCGACTTGTCGAGGCCGATCGAGAGCTTCCGTGTAATGGGCAGCTGGCTTTGTGCGGGTATCGAAAGCACCGAGCGGTGCTCTCCCCATTCAGACGGTGCCTCGAAGCCGCTGCGGCGGTTGCCTGACCCAGCCTCGGCCGTTTGCCATGCCGTTGCCGCCAGGATCAACATGCCCAGAGCACAACATGCTACGAAAGCTGTGACCCGTGACGCTCTCCGCCACGCAACAATTAAGCTCATCTTACCCCACTACCCCGCGTCAGCGGGGCACCCCCAACTCCGGCGACCGACACGCGCCGACTGAGACTTCGGAGCACGATTCGCGTGGAGCGCGCCATGCGGGGGGCGTTGCACGGTGTGGCTGAACACCGGCTTTCGACAGGATATCCACGTCCTCCGTACCGTGATGCTCACAACCTGATGGAGGCGAGATTTATCCCATGCAGCAACAGCCTGAGCAGCGTGTCTCGCATGCGTGCGTTACCCCGCAGCACATCTGTTGAGAAGTGGGCCGGGGCGACCGCAGGGAGGCGACAAAATGGGTCCCTCGAGCAAGGGTTGGTGTTCAGGCCGTCGGTCAACCGGCCACACGGAGCTTGGAGATCTGGCCGCCGATATGCTCGAAGACAGTAACGAGTGCAGCTCCATCGGCTGCCCGAAATGCCATGCTGGCCTCGCTCGCGCAGCTCTGAAGCAACGCCAACGTCGTTGGGTCGGACTCGAGCCGGAAGGCGATGGTGTAGATCTTGACGCCGGCCGCCTTGGCGTTGGCGCAGGCCGTCGTCGTTTTCTGATTCATGCGCGAGACATAGGCCGACGACGAAAAGGTGGTGCCGAGCCGGCCCGAGGCCCCATAGCCGTGCGCGGCGTACCAGGACTTGTTGTGGTTCGAGGAGGCCGAGTAGGTATTGGCGCCGTCGGTCATGACAACCATGATCTTGTCATTCTTCGGAGAGTCATAGGTACGCCCTTCGGCGAACGGCAAGCCGGGAGAGAGGACGCGCCATCCCCACATGACCCCCTCGGCGATATTGGTGGAGCCCTTCGCCGTCATTGCGGAAAGCGTGGACTCGATCTCGCTCAGATTGGAACTCAGAGGCAGGATGGCCTCGCTGTCGCACATGTAGTTCGGGCCGGAGTCGCCCAGGGGAACGACGGCGCCCTCATACTTGCAGATGCGGGATTGAGCCTCGGCGGGGGGCAAGGGAGACTTCTGCGACTTGGTGCAGCGTCCACGTCGATCGTAGGTGACGCAGACAACGGGTTGAGGCGTGCAGGCGCCACCGTCGTCCGCAATGTAGCTGTTGGCATAACTGGCGCCACCGCTGTTATTGCTGTCGGGCTCGTCAGGGGCAAACATCGGTAGAAATAGCGTTGCGGGAGCTGACGAATCAGCAGGGGCATCGGTGACATCCAACGATCCGGAACGTGCCTCGACGCAGCCGCGCCAAGTCGAGCCGATGCGATCGAACATTTCAAGGCGGGGGACGTTGGACGCGAAGTTGGCCCCGTTGAGCGGCGAGGCGCCCGACGCGTCGATCCAGTCGGCGTCGCGGTTGCCGGCGCCGACGTTCACTGCGCCAGAGAATGGGACGATTGCGACGCTTGCGCGGTCACTGTTATCGGCTCCGCTCATGACGACGCCCGAAAGGCTTTTGGCAGCGGCGATCAGGTCGGCGATGGGTTGGCCGGCCATGGAGCCGGAGTTGTCGAGCACCAGCGCGACCTCGACAGTGCCGTCGCCCTTCACGACGCGGGAGGATGCCCGGATGGACATGTTGCGCACGCCTACCGCGTTGAGAAGGCTCGTCCCGACGGAGCCGGCGGCGACTACCCTGACCTCACCCCTGTCGGCATCCAGGACGATCTGCTTCTGGTAGTTGCGGCCTCCCGTGTTGGCGCTGAAGAAGCGCTCGGCGACGGCGACGCCGGTTTCATCCTGGTCGGCGGTGCCGAGGCGATGTGAGGCCGCGAGTGCAGCTGAGTCTGCGGCATGCTGGATGCGCTGCCATTCCAGTTCCGTGCGGCCGTAGTCGATCGCGACGCCAGCAATCATCATGACCAACATGAACATTAGTGCAAACAGAAGCCCGACAGAGCCGGAGCGCTCGAGGCGATAGCGGGCAGCCAAGGTGGCGAGAGCCGTGCATCTTCCGCGAGACAGAGATTGATCAGTGGTCGCCATGACCGACTCCATTCGGCAAAAATTCTAGAGAAAAAACTAACGACTATTTTTTTGCGGACAGTGAAAGCGGACACTAAAATTTAAGATGATTGCAAGCCGTCCGTTTCCGGATCTTCGCTTAAACGGACCGAAAGTGTGGCTCGCAGAGCTTGTGCATTGCGGGGATAGCGAAGCCTACGGCGACCCGTGCCGGGGTGCCGGCGGTGCGAATCAGCCTAGCTCGGGAATGGCTGGCGGATGATCTGGCCGCAGCGGGCAACGTCAGAAAATTCAAGAGGGTCGCACACCATGCGCAAACCATGCCGAGGCAAGATAACTGCGCTTTCGATTGTGGGCTCGCTGATGCTCGGTGGATGCGCGGGGACCCCCATGGCACTCTCCCCCGACGGCGGCGTCGTGACGGCAAGCACTGCGGGTGAGCGAGGAGGCTCGATAGCGTCTGGCTCACCGGCGGGGGCCGACACCGTCGGCCCCGTTTCGGCGAGGGCCACAGGTGGACGGGTGCCAGAGCGGCTGGTCCTCGCGCGGTCCCTGCGTGACAAGGGCGATCGAGCGAGGGCGCTCATCGAGCTGGAGCGCGGGCGGGCCGAAGCGCCCGGCAACCGGGAGCTGGCGCGCGAAGCGGGGTTGATCGCGCTCGAACTCGGCCAGACCGACAAGGCGAGGAAATCACTCGAGGCAGCGATCGATCCGGCACGTCCCGATTGGCAGACTTTGTCGGCGCTCGGCACGGCCCTGGCAGCGGCGGGAAAGCAGCCTGAAGCCCAAGCCAACTTCAAGCGCGCTCTGGCGCTGAAACCGGATCACAGGCCGACTCTGAACAACCTGGCGCTATCATATGCACTCGACGGCAAGCTAGCCGATGCCGAGAAAACTTTGCGTTCGGCGGGCGTCGGCGAAGCGGAATCACCGCGCCAAATGAAGGAGAACCTGGCGCTGGTGATGGCCCTGGCAGGCAAGTACGACGATGCCGAGCGGCTGGCGACCAAGGTGCTGCCGAAAGACAAGGCCAAGGCCAACATCGTCTACGTGCGCTCGCTGACCCAGCAAGGGAGCTGACGCGGGCACGGCGGGAAGCGATGCTTCCAGCCGGATGATGTCACGGGATCGAGCTCGCGCTCAGACGCGGGCTGTGATCGACTTCGATTCGAAGGCCTTGATGTCAGCCTCGTAGCCGAACGTCATCGCGATCTCGTCGATGCCACGCAACAGGCAGTCCTTGCGGAATGGGTCGATCGTGAAATGGTCGGTCTTCCCATCTGGACCCTTGACGGTCTGAGATGGCAGGTCGACGGCGATCTCGGCGCCCGGAAGCTCCAGCAAAAAGCGCAGGAGGTCATTCACGCGCGCTTCTGGCAGCACGATCGGCAAGACGCCGTTCTGGAAGCAATTGCTGAAGAAGATGTCGCCGAACGAGGGGGCGATGAAGGCGCGGAAGCCGTTGTCGACGAGAACAGTGACGGCCATCTCGCGACTCGAGCCACAGGCAAAATTCCGCCCGGCGACCAGAATTCCAGCTTTGGCATACTCCGGCCGGTTGAGGACGAATTCGGGCTTGGGCGTGCCATTGTCGTTATAGCGCTGGTCTCTAAAAAGGTGCGGCACCATCGTCTGGCGCGGCAGCGACAAGAAGCGGCCAGGGATGATCTGATCGGTGTCGACGTTTGCCTGACTAATGGGTGCGGCGACGGCCGAGACGGACGTGAATGGCAGGCGGGCCGGGACGTTCTCCTGGGTCATGGTGCTGGTCCTCACGCCATCAACTTGCGGACGTCGGCGAAGTGGCCGGTGACGGCAGCGGCTGCCGCCATGGCTGGGCTGACGAGGTGCGTGCGCACGCCCTTGCCCTGGCGGCCGACGAAGTTGCGATTAGAGGTGGAGGCGATCCGCTCCTCTGGGCGCCCGATCTCGCCGTTGGTACCGAGGCACATGGAGCAGCCCGTCTCGCGCCACTCGAAGCCGGCGTCCTTGAAGATCTTGTCCAGGCCCTCTGCCTCGGCCTGCTCCTTGATGATACCGGAGCCGGGAACGATCCAGCTTGGGACGACCGCTTTGCGGCCCTTAGCGACGGCAGCTGCCGCGCGCAGGTCCTCGATGCGGCTGTTGGTGCAAGAGCCGATGAACACGCGGTCGATGCGAATGTCGGTGATCGGCGTGCCGGGCTTCACACCCATGTAGCGCAGCGCCTGGGCGAGACCTTCGCGCTTGACAGCGTCGGCGGCCGTGGAGGGATCGGGCACGGCGTCCGTAACGGGCACGGCGTCCTCTGGGCTCGTGCCGAACGTCACCATGGGCGCGATGCTGGGGCCAGACAGCGTGATCTCGGTGTCGAAAGTCGCGCCGCTGTCGGTGGGAAGGGCTTTCCAGCGGGCCATCGCAGTGTCCCAATCGGCCCCTTTCGGCGCGTAGGGCTTGCCGGCGAGATACTCATAGGTTGCGTCGTCGGGGGCGATCATGCCCGCACGTCCGCCCGCCTCGATCGACATGTTGCAAATGGTCAGACGGCCTTCCATCGACAGCGCGCGGATGCCGGAGCCGGCGTACTCGAGCACGTGGCCGGTGCCACCCGCAGCGCCGATCTTGGCGATGATGGCGAGGATCACGTCCTTGCCTGTCACGCCGAAGCCGAGCGCGCCATCGATGTCGACGCGCATAGTTTTAGGCTTCTTCTGCCAGACGCACTGGGTCGCCATGACGTGCATGACCTCGGATTGTCCGATGCCGAAGGCGAGGCAGCCCATGGCGCCATGGGTCGAGGTGTGGCTGTCACCGCAGACGAGCGTGATGCCAGGCTGAGTGATGCCCTGCTCGGGGCCGACGACGTGAACGATACCGTTGCGGCGGTCGCCGATGTCGAAGACCGTGACACCCGTCTCGGCGCCGTTTATGGCGAGGCCCGTGACCATCCGCTTGCTGTCGGGGTTGGCTATATCCTCCTTCCGGCGCGTGTCGGTCGGCATGTAGTGGTCGGGCGTGCCGAACGAGAGGTCGGGCCGGCGCAGCTTCAGCCCGCGCCCCTTGAGCCGCTGGAAGGCGAAGTAGGAGCCATCATGAATGAGGTGGCGGTCGACATAGAGGAGGGTGTAGCCGTCGGGACGGTCGACGACGACGTGCGTGCGCCAAATCTTCTCGAACATGGTGGCGGGCGCGGCGGTGGCAGCCATCGGCGTCTCCGTTGGGTCGACTATCGGGCCAACAGGCCCTCTCGCGGCGAGATTAGGCTTCGAAAGCTGGCGGTCGCAAGCGAATGGACCATTGGCATTAGCTTTACAGGCTGGGGGGATGGGGCTTTCAAGGGCAGCGCGGGCTCAGATGATTGACGTGGCCCATCTTGCGGCCGTCGCGGGCCTCGCGTTTGCCGTAGAGGTGGAGGCAGGTTCCTGGTGTTCCCGCGAGGGTCGGCCAAGCGTCGACGTCGTGGCCGATGAGGTTCTGCATGACGGCGTCTGAGTGGCGGGCGGTGTCGCCGAGCGGCCAACCGGCGACCGCGCGAATGTGGTTTTCGAACTGGCCAACGGCACAGGCGTCCATGGTCCAATGGCCGGAATTGTGCACGCGCGGTGCGATCTCGTTGACGACGAGTGGCTCGGGGGCGGTTTCGCCCAGATAGAACATTTCGACGGCAAGGACGCCGACATAGTCGAGAGCTGTGGCGATGCGGGTTGCCATGGCGCGGGCTTGCTGCTCGACGGCAGGTGGCAAGCCAGACGGAACTGTCGAGCGGCGCAGAATGCCGCCCTCGTGCTCGTTCAGCGGGATGTCGTACGTCGCCGTCTCGCCATCGATGCCACGCACGACGATGACCGAGACCTCGCATCGGAACTCGAGGCGCTGCTCGAGGACGCATGAGACGTTGCCAAGGATACGGAAGGCGGAAGCGAGATCGGAGGGCATAGCAATTGAGGACTGGCCTTTGCCATCGTAGCCGAGACGGGCGGTCTTCAAGATGGCTCGAGTGCCCCAAGTCGAATGGGCGGTCGCGGCAGAGATGAGGTCGGCGGGGCCTGTAATCGGCGCGAAAGGGGCGACGGCGATGCCAAGGTCGCGGATGAAGGTCTTCTCGGCGATGCGATCCTGCGAAACGGCGAGTGCCCGGGCGCCCGGGCGAACGGGCACGCTGAGGGCCAAGTGCTCGGCAGCGACGACGGGGACGTTCTCGAACTCATAGGTGACGACGTCGACGCCACGCGCAAACTCGTCGAGCCGCCCGAAGCTGGTGAAGCTGCCGACCGAATGGGAGGTTGCGACGTCGAATGCGGGTCCGGCGTCGTCACCGTACACATGGGTGCGAAACCCGAGGCGGCTCGCGGCCTGGGCCAGCATCTTGCCGAGTTGGCCCGATCCCAGGATGCCGATCACCGAGCGGGGCGGCAGGGGTGATTTTGTGGTGGGCTCAGGCATCGTCCTTCGGGTGCTCGGCAACGGCTTCTGTCCGGCGCTTGCGCCAGGCGTCCAGCCGCGTCGCGAGGGCGGGATCGGACAAGGCGAGAATCTGAGCTGCGAGGAGTCCGGCGTTGGTGGCTCCTGCCTCGCCGATGGCGAGGGTTCCGACAGGAACTCCGGCCGGCATCTGAACGATGGACAGCAAGGAATCCTGGCCGCTGAGGGCAGCCGTGCGCACGGGCACGCCAAGCACAGGAAGTGTCGTCATGGATGCCGTCATGCCCGGCAGGTGAGCCGCGCCGCCGGCTCCGGCGATAATCACCTTAAAGCCATGCTCGCGCGCTGAGCGGGCAAATGCGTAGAGGCGCTCGGGGGTACGATGGGCCGAGACGATGCGGCACTCGTGAGACACGCCCAGCTCGGCCAGCACAACCGACGCGGCGCGCATGGTCGACCAATCGGACTGACTGCCCATGATGATCGCAACGATGGGCCTATCGTTGCTCGCGTCCGGATTGCCGGTTCCTGGCGGGACCAAGTCCGCTTTGGGCATGTCTTGCCGCAACCTTTCGAGATGCTGTAGCGGCGTTCGGCGCTCGGCTACGGCTCGACGTCAAGGCCCGAGCTTCTATCGGCTATCGGCGGGCTCTGGCAAGCGCAACGTGAGGGCAAAGTAAGTCCAGCGGCTCGGCACGGGCCGGCAAGCCTCAGGCGATGATGTCAGGGGTCAGCTGGTCCTCGACGGCCGTGATCCGGTCCTTGACGAGAAGTTTCTTTTTTTTCAAACGTTTGACGGTGAGTTGATCGGCATCGACGGCCAACTCGAGTGCAACGATCTGGTCGTCGAGCACGCGATGCTCGTCGCGGAGCTTTACCAAAAGCTCCCGAAGTTCACGGTCGTCTCGTCGCTGCATGCGCGTTCGGCCAAGCTCAAAGCGTTCGATCCACGCGAACTGATCGGAACTATGGCTTCGAAGGCTGCATTTTGCAACAGCAACGGGGTCGCGGGGCGTTGCAGACGGCCGCCGGTGCGGATGCTTTGCGCACGGCTTGGCGGCCAACCGGCAACATACGTCTTATTCGCCGCTGGTCGCCGCCTTGGCAAAGCCGTCAAGAGCGCCAGTCATCGCCTTCAAAGCATTAGCGGAACCGTCACCCTGGAGGGTGTAGCGGGCCTGCAGCGCGGCTGGCGGTGTGTAGCCGACATGGACCTTGCCGGCCTTGTCCTGCCAAACGAGCATTTTCATAGGCAGATCGAGCCCGGAGCGCGGATCGGCCTGCATGAGGGGGGTGCCGAGCTTGGGATTGCCGAAGAGCAGGACGACGGTTGGGGGAAGCTCGAGTCCGGCCGCCTTGGCGCCAACTGCATGATCGAATTTCGCGGCGATCTTGATGCCCTTGGCCTCGATCGCCTTGGCCAGTCGGTCGACCGTCTCCTCGAACGCGAACTTGCTGGTTTGCGTCGTTATCGTGTCCTGGGCTTTTGCAGCCGAAGCACCGCTCAGGCACGAGACGGCGAAGGCGAGAGACAAGGCTAGTGACGTTCGCATTTTTTGGCTCCGATCGGTCCACTGAAAGATCGAGCCATCGCTACGCTGTGCTACGCTTCGGCGGAAGCGCTCGACACGGAGAGTTGAAGCCGAGTGATCGTGCCGTCCGCGGTCAGCTCTGACTTTGGCGCAAGGCTACAAGGCAGAGTAACTGGAACAGCATTTGGGCGCCGATCTGTGGTGTAGCTGTCGTCGCATCGTACTGAGGGGCGACCTCGACCACATCGCCGCCGACGATGTCTATGCCCGCGAGGCCGCGCACCAGACTGAGCGCTTCTCGGGGGAGAAGCCCGCCGACCTCGGGTGTGCCAGTGCCCGGGGCAAGGGCAGGATCGATGCTGTCGATGTCGAAGCTGACGTAGGTGGGGCCGTCGCCAACGATGGCGCGCGCCTTGGCGATGACGGCATCCAGTCCGATGCGGTCGATCTCCTCCGCGTGAATGACGGTCATGCCGCTATCAGTGGAGAACTCCCAAAGATACTCGGCGGGTCCACGAATGCCGATCTGGATGGTGCGCTCGGGGTCGAGGACGCCATCAAGGACGGCTAGTCGAAATGGGCCGCCGTGATGGAATTTGGCGCCCTCGTAGGCGCCTGACGTGTCGCAATGGGCATCGATGTGAACGAGGCCGACGGGACGCCTCGCACCGAGTGCGCGCAGAATTGGCAGCGAGATCGAGTGGTCGCCGCCGACCGACAGCGGGACGACGTCTGCGGCCGCCAGGGCTTTATACCAAGTCTCGATGTCGGCGTGGCACTGCTCGAGCGAAAAGCGGCTCTGCATCGGCACATCTCCGACGTCGGCCACACGCAGTTTGCCGGCCGGCGCAACCCGCAGTGCGTGCTCGTAGGGGCCGATGCGCTCGACGGCGCGGACGGCGCGGGGACCGAGGCGGGCGCCGGCGCGGTTGGTGACGCCGAGATCCATTGGAACGCCGACGAGCGCGACGTCCAAGTCGGTGAACGCCTCTTTCGCGGCATCGGGGCGAAAGTTGGCGCCGAGCAGAGTCGCCACACCGGCGAACGGCCATGCGCGGCGGTCGGACGAGGTGAAAACGGAGGCAGCTACGGAGGCAAAGAGCGGGTCATAGATGTCGCCGCCCTTGGCGTCGGCATATTTCGCCCGGAGGGCGTCAAGCTTAGACTGGTCCATGCTGCCGTCTCCCGCTCTCGGCGATCAATCTACCAAGCTAGTGCGGGTTGGTGGCAGAGGAAATCTCGACCTCGAGCCAGCTGTGGGATGCGGGTGGGGCTCCATGACCCTGCGCACGGAGCCCCGAGGATCACGCCGGGGGAGTTTTCATGCAGGGTAGGGAGACCATGGCGCCAAGGCGCTGAACCCTGTCTGAACCTGTTGTTCAGGTGGAATTCATGTCATGGCTGACCGCGTCAGTGGCGCGGCTTTTCTGCTCCCGAGGTTTTGGCTATGCAGCCGACATGAGCAACAGCGAACGATCGATTCTCATCACCGGCTGCTCGACGGGCATTGGTCTCGCCGGGGCGCGTGCACTGAAGGCGCGGGGGTGGCGTGTGCTTGCAACCGCGCGGCGACCGGAAGATCTCGAAAGACTGGAACGGGAGCATGGCCTCGAAGCGCTGTCGCTGGAACTCAAGGACGAAAACTCTATTGCGCGCTGCGCGGAAGAAGCCTTGCGCCGCACCGACGGCGCACTCTACGCCCTCTACAACAATGCGGCCTATGGTGTGATTGGGGCCATGGAGGACGTGCCGGCCAGTGTGCTTCGCGACCAGCTGGAGGTGAACGTGGTGGCGGCCAGCGAGTTGACGCGGCGCGTGGTACCGGCCATGCGGCGCATGGGCCGCGGACGCATTGTGATGTGCTCGTCGGTACTGGGTCTCGTCAGTGGCCCGTATCGGGGGGCTTATTGCGCGTCGAAGTATGCGCTCGAGGCTCTGTCGGATGCGCTGCGGATCGAGCTTCGACCGGCCGGCATTCATGTATCGCTGCTGGAGCCGGGGCCGATCGAATCGCACTTCCTGGCAACGACGCTGTCGACCTTCACGTCACAGATCGAGATGGAGCGGTCGCCGCACCGAGAGTCTTACCAGAGACGAATGGCTGAGATGCAGTCCGGCAAGGCAAAGGGCAGCCTGTTCAAGCTGGGCCCTGAGGCTGTCGTCGCCAAGTTGGTTCATGCGCTGGAGAGCCCCCGACCGCGGGCACGCTATCGAATCGGCATCATGACCAAGGGCGCAAGCATTCTGAAGCGGCTATTGCCGGATGTTCTGCTCGACAAGATCGTTGCGCGCATGTGAGTGCGCTTAAGGTTGGTCGGCAGGTCATCGCTGTCGCTAGGTTGACGTTGCGCAAGATGCGCCGAGGCCGGCTCGCGCATTGCAGTGCGGACGGTGTCTTTCGACGCGAAGGCTCATGCTCAAAGAGCGAGATCGGCTCAAAGAGCGAGATGGGGCCGTCGGATCTCAAACAGCATGAGAGCTGTTGCAACCGCGAGGTTGAGGCTGTCCAGGCGGCCTGCCATGGGAATTCGCACGAGCTTGCCGCAGGCAGCTGCGACCTCCTCGGAAAGCCCCGCACCTTCGTTGCCCATGATCAGGAGCGCGGGTGCGCGATAGCTGGCGCCGCGATAGTCGAGCTTGCCGTCCAGGTGGGTGCCGACGACGTCTCCGGTCCACGCGCGAGCCAATGCGAGGAGGCCGGTGCGATCGGTGCGGGTCAGAGGGACGGCGAAGATCGAGCCCATGCTGGCGCGCACAGCCTCGCGCGAGAACGGATCGCATGTGTTGCCAGCAAGTATGATGCCCGAGGCACCAGCCGCATCCACGGTGCGCAGAATCGTGCCGAGGTTGCCAGGATCGCGGATCTCCTCGAGTACGACCCACAGCGGCGGCAGGGAAGAGCCGGAGTGCGCGATCGTCGTCGGTGGCAGGCTCGTCCAACGCTGCTCGAAAACGCCGAGGACGCTTTGTGGATTGTCCTTGGCTGCGAGCTTCTCCAGGACGGCTGCACTGACGTCGAGACGATCGCAGCCGGCGGCCTCTGCCCATCGCTGCAATGCCTCGCCCACAGACCCTGCATCGGCACCGGGGCCTGCGACAAGCATGCGTGGCGACCAGCCGTTGTCACGCGCGGTCATCAAGACGGAAGCACCTTCGGCGATGAAAAGACCGGTCTCCCTGCGCGTCTTGCGCATCTCCAGCGAGCGGATCAGCTTGACGCTATCGTTCTGAAGACTGGTGATGGCTCGCCGCCCACCTGTCGGGGCGCCCGATCGGGGATCATGCGCCATGGCTGGAGGACCAGCGTGCAAAAAGCGAGGTGGGGACGCGCCGCGTTCCCTCATGTTCGCGGATAGCGAGTTCGCCGACCTCGAAGGAGCCGGCACGTTCGTGCAGGGATTCGGCGAGCAGTTGGCCAAGCGCAAGCGATGACGCCCGGATGGCATAAGAGGTCAGCACAAGGCTGGACCTCGGCGCCAGCAACGCAGCGCAATCCTTGAGCAGCGGCGGCAAATGCTCGAACAGCTCCCACACCTCGCCTGCGGGGCCACGGCCGAACTTCGGTGGATCCACCAGAACCACGTGATACGTGCGGCCGCGGCGGACCTCGCGGGCGACGAACTTGCGGGCATCCTCGACGATCCACCTGACCGGAGCGTCGGACAGGCCGGACGCTGCCTGGCTCTCTCGCGCCCAGGCGACCGATTTCTTCGAGGCGTCGACGTGGACGACCTCGGCGCCGGCCCGCGCAGCAATGAGGGAGGCGGCGCCGGTGTAGGCAAAGAGATTCAAGACGCGCGGGCGCTCTGCGCCGAGATCGTCACGGGCGTTCTCGATTATGCGTTGCATCCACTGCCAATGAGGGACCTGTTCGGGAAACAGGCCGAGGTGCAGGAAACCGCCGAGTCGCGCGACTATTTTCACGCCTTCGACGGCGATCGGCCAGCTTTCGGGGATGGCCTTGTCACGCCGCCACTTGCCGGATTCGTCGTCGTCCTGACCGGTGTAGATGGCGTGGGCATCGGCCCAGCTTCTCGGGTCGCGTTGCGGGCGCCAAAGGGCTTGCGGCTCGGGACGGTCGACGACCACCTGGCCAAAGCGCTCGAGCTTGCGACCATTGCCGCTGTCGAGAAGCCGATAGTCTGCAAAACCATCGGTCTCCAGGACTGCGAGTGACGCCAGCGATGACAGAGCGTTGGTGGTCACGTCCTCACGCTTCGCAGTTCGGAACCGCGGGCACGTGGCCAGCAGCTCGGCCATCAAAAGATGGTGTTGCCCGGGTGTCTCGGAAGGCGGCAGCCGCAAACCTCACTCGCGCGGCGGCTCGTCCGCCGGAGGCAAGGCTGGCGGCGCTTCCGGCGCGAGGTCTTGGTCGGGGTCGCGGCGAGGCCGGCGGACCGGTCGACGCAGAAACTCCGGTTGATCTGCTCCGAGACCAAAGCGCTCGCGTCGGCGGGGCGCTGCCTCGGGGCGTGCCGGGGGCACGACTTCGACGGCGGGAACGGCGGCGGCTTCAATCGGTGGAGCTGGTGGCGCAGGATGCGCAGGAGGTGCCACTACGCGGGCTGGCTCGGGTATCGGCTGCAGTTCGCGCGGCTCGCGGAACTCGCGGTGCTCCTGAGCTTGAGCCCTGGGTTCACGTGGTTCACGCGGCTCCCGGAACTCGCGTTGGTCGCGGGGCTCCCGCGGCATGCGCATGTCGCGGGCTTCGCCGGGCTGATCGGGGTTGCGGAACTGGCGATCGCGATGGCGATCGAAGCCCCGCTCGCCGCCTTGCCTCTCCGGCCGATCGCCGCGCTCGTAGCCGTCTTGGCGATCCTGACGGGGGGGGCGGTCGCGGAAGCGGTGGCTCTGATCCTGCCGAAACTGCTGCTGGGGTCTCGCCTCGTCGAGGGAGGGCTGGAAATCGCGCTCGCCGGAATGCCGGTTGAACGCAGGCTGCTCCGAGCCGGTGCCGTCGTCTCCTTGCCCCATGTCGTCGCCGGTGCCGTCGTCCGAGCCCTGATGGGGACGGCCACCACCGTTAACCGGCTCGCCGGACTGCTGAACTTGTTGCTCGCGGTAAGCGAGGATGATCCGGTTGTAGTGCTCGGCGTGCTGCAAGTAATTCTCAGCAAGAACGTGATCGCCGGTGGACTGTGCATCGCGGGCAAGTTGCATGTATTTCTCGGCGACGTGGGCCGGAGTGCCGCGTACCTTCACATCCGGGCCATTCGACTCGAAGCTGCGCGTGAGAGGGTTCTGTCCCTTGCGATTGCCGGGATGATTATTGTTGTTGTTGCTGTTGCTGTTGTTGTTGGTGTTGACGTTGTTGCGGCCACGGCCACGCCGATGCTGTTGTCCCTGCCTCATGGGCTCCCAATCTCAGAACTTGGCTTTTCTATCGTTCGTGCACGCCCGCCTGCTGCGGGGGCATGCGTAGTGCGCAGTTTCGCTAGTTACCTGCCCGCACTCTCAAGTCAGTAGAGTGCTGATGCTCCGCCTTCGTCTTTATGCCCCACGTTCAGCAGCCATTATCGCGCTGGAAAACACCGTGCGCGCGGCTCACTGAAGCTCGATGCCAGTCTGGCGGGACGGGAGAGTATCCGCTCTGGATTCCGGCCTTTGCGTCAATCGGGAATGAGCTGGGCCAAGCTACCGCGAACGCATGTGCGATTGCCCGCCTAACGCTCTCAGCACTCAGCGTTGCCACGAGATCAGCGACTGCCACCACCTAATATCGCTCGACCTCGGCATCTAGGCTTGGTCGGAACGCTAACGCGAATGCCGCTCTATTCCAAGCGTTTTTTTTCGAATGGTAAACCGTGTCCGGTCGAGCGTGCAGCTTTGCTCAGGGACGTGCCTCGACGGCCACACATCGAGGTATGCCGGCCAGGTCTTTCCACATGTTCACACAGTTGCCGAGCGGTCCGGACGCCGCTTCAGCCAGAATGCGCGCCACCTCACCGGCTTGGCCAGAGCCGACCTCGACAGCAATCCAGCCTCTGGGAGCCAGAACGCGAGGGCACTGCAAAGCGATGGCGCGGTATCCGTCGAGACCATCGGGGCCGCCGTCGAGGGCGGATAGGGGATCATAAGTAACCTCAGGCTCGAGGGCGGCGATGTCGCGGGTCGCGATGTAAGGCGGATTCGAAACGACAATGTCGAACTGTCCCCCGACCTCAGTAAGCCAGAACGAGGACTTGAATCCTGCACGGGCGCCGAGCCCATGCTTCGCGGCATTGCGTGCAGCGATCGCTAGGGCCGGCACGCTGATGTCGATGCCGAGGCCGGTCGCAGCCGGCAAGTGGTGCAGAAGTGCGATCAGGATGGCGCCTGAGCCGGTGCCGATGTCGAGAATGCGGGGTGCGCCGCCCCCAGGGACGCGGCCCTGCCCGACGAGGCTCAAGATGCCGTCGACGAGCGTCTCGGTCTCTGGGCGGGGATCCAGGGTCGAGGGACCGATCTCGAGGTCGAGGCCGTGGAATGCGCGCTCACCGAGTATGCGTGATACGGGCTCTCGGGCCAGGCGTCGGGCGGTAGCCTCTTCGAGCCGTCGATGCTCGTCCGGAGCCACGGGTCGCTCTGGCTCGCGGAACAAGGCAATCGCTGGCAGGTGCAAGCAGCCGAGAACGAGGCGGCGGGCGTCGAGGGATGGGGTCTCGAGGCCGGCCTTGCCGAATGCGGCGGCGAGAACCGCAACGGTCTCAACCAAGGTCGGGAAGGCGTCGAGCCGAAGGGTGGTGACAGGTTCGACCCCGCCCTTGCGTGTCATGTGCGGATCCGATCATCCATGGCCGCCAGCTGGCTGGTCTGGTGGTCCGTAATCAATGCGTCTATCAACTCGTCGAGCGCACTGCCGGCGAGCACTTGGTCGAGCTTGTGTAGCGTGAGGTTGATCCGATGGTCGCTGACGCGTCCCTGCGGGAAATTGTAGGTGCGAATGCGTTGGGAGCGGTCACCGGAGCCAACCTGGTCCTTGCGCGACTGCGCGCGCTCGTCAGCGACCTTCTGGCGCTCCATCTCGTAAAGGCGCGATCGTAGGACCTGCATGGCAAGCCGCAGGTTCTGGTGCTGGGACTTCTCGGCCGAGACAACCATGATGCCGGTCGGCAGATGCGTGATGCGTATGGCCGATTCGGTCTTATTGACGTGCTGGCCGCCAGCGCCGCCGGCCCGCATTCGATCGATGCGGATCTCGTCCTGCTTGATCTCGTAGTCGAGATCCTCTGCTTCGGGCAGGACAGCGACGGTTGCGGCTGAAGTATGGATGCGGCCGCCGGTCTCGGTGACCGGAATACGTTGGACGCGATGGACGCCCGATTCGAACTTCAGCCGAGCGAACACGCCCTTGCCAGCGATCGCGGCGATCACCTCCTTGTAGCCGCCGAGATCGTTCTCGGAGATCGAGATGATGTCGATCTTCCAGCCTTTCAGCTCGGCGTAGCGGCTGTACATCCGGAAAAGGTCGGCAGCGAAGAGCGCTGCCTCGTCGCCACCTGTGCCGGCGCGCACCTCAAGGATGGCGCTACCCTCGTCAGCCGAATCCTTGGGCAAGAGCTGGATCTTGAGACGTTGCTCGAGGTTGTCGATGCGTTGGCGGAGTTCGGTGAGTTCGGTCTTGGCGAGATCGGCCATCTCGCCGGCCGAGGCCGGATCGGAGGCGATCCCCTCCAGCTCGCTCGCCTCGCGACGGGTTTTGCGAAGAGATTGAACGGTGGCAACCAACGGGTCGAGCTCGGAAAACTCGCGCGAGAGGGCCACGAATACCGATTGCGGCGGCCCCCGGGTCAGCTCGGCCTGAACAACGTGCCAGCGCTCGACGAGACGTTCGAGCCTTTCCTCGGGAATGCCTGCCATATCTCTACGTTGTTGCAACGGAAGGGCTGGAGACGCGGTGTGCGCGTCGATCCGATCGAGCGGCGCTTATACGCTCATCCGGAGGCTGCGGGCAATTTGATGGTGCTCGCCGGCGCGTCGAGAGGAAAGTGAGGTGGTGGGGGATCACCGCCTCGGGCGCCGCGAGGTGATTTTGTGCGGTCGGGTGGCAGACTGAACTGCGGCGGCCGGTAGGGCTGCGACCTCGCCCGCGCTCGTCGCCGTCTCGAGCCAGACGAACGGAAGGTCGGGGTAGCGTTCGATCAGCGCAGGCCCGGCCTGGCCGACCTCGATGACAATCTGCCCCGCGGGCGCCAGATGACGGCCGCACTCGTCGAGAATCCTGCGGACGATGTCGAGGCCGTCGGGGCCCGCTCGATGGGCAAGTTCGGGCTCTGCGCGGAACTCGGGTGGAAAAGCGGCGACGGCTGCATCGGTTACATAGGGCGGGTTGGAGATGATCAGGTCGTAGGTTGCGTCGCCGAGAGGCGCAAACAGGTCACCTTCGAGCAGACGGATGCGGTCCTCGAGGCCGTAGGCGGCGACGTTGTCGCGGGCGAGTGCAAGTGCCTCGGCCGACACGTCGACTGCATCAACGCTTGCCTCCGGGAAGGCGAGTGCGGCGAGAACGGCCAGCGAGCCACCGCCCGTGCACATGTCGAGGATGCGCGTGATGGGAGCCTCGGAGAGTGGCGGGGGAAAATGCTCCTGGCCTTCGTCCAGGCGGTCGCACAATAGCTCGGCGATGAACGAGCGGGGCACGATGGCACGCTCGTCGACCCGGAATCGACGGCCTCGAACATAGGCGGCACCGACGAGATAGGGGGCAGGCTTACGTGTGGTCACGCGCGCCTCGACGAGCTGGTCGAGGCGCTTGCGCTCTGGCGTCGTCAAACGGGCGTCGAGCCATGGGTCGAGCTCGGCATTGTCGAGGTCCAGGGCCGTCAGGATGAGGAACGCAGCCTCGTCAAGGGCGCGCTCGGTGCCATGACCGTAGGCGAGCTGGGCGGCATTGAAGCGGCTGACGGCATAGCGCAGCCAGTCGCGGATGGTGATCAGCTCGGCAACTCTGCCGCTGCTTTCGCTCATAGGGGTGTCCCCGACGATGCTTCTATCAATGGCGTTATCAACAGAATTTCCACTGGGAGACCATTTCCCGCTCTCTGCGAATCGGATTCGGGATGGTGTGATCGCGCGCCCCCAGGAGAGCATGGCATGGCCAATTTTCCGACTCATATCGGCATCGGCACGGTGGCCAGCGGCATGCTCGCGACGCTGACGCTCGCGGCAAACGTGGTGGGGCCGGAAAGTCTGGTGGCTGTGACGGCTGCTGGTGTGCTCGGAAGCGTGCTGCCGGATATCGATCTGAAAGACTCGCGGCCTGGCCGGGCACTGTTCTTCGGGCTGGGCGCCTTCTTCTCGTTCGTGACCCTGTTTCTCGGTGCTGGGCACTATTCGATCGTGGAGCTTTGGATTCTCGCCGCCGCGACGTTCCTTTTCGTCAGATACGTGGCGCACGGGATCTTTCACCGCGTCTCCTACCATCGCGGGATCTTTCATTCGATTCTGGCAGCGGTGTTCTTCGCGCTGCTGACGGTGCTTGTGTATCGGCATGTTCTTGGCCGTCATGAAGGCGTCGCGTGGCTTGCGGGCGGATTCATGCTGGCCGGGTATCTGGTGCATCTGCTGCTCGACGAGATCTACAGCGTCGACGTGATGGATACGCGCATCAAAGCCTCATTCGGGACGGCGCTGAAGCTCTGGGATGGCAACCGCCTGGGACATTCGGCGCTCATGGCAGCTGCAACTGTTGCGCTGTTCCTCGTGACTCCCTCGTCGAAAACCTTCGTCGACGGCGTCTCGTCTCCGGCGCTCTGGTCGGGCTTGAAGAAGCAACTGCTCCCCGAGGACAAGTGGTTTGGACTGATCGGAGACATGGCGTGGCTGCGCGCAGGCAAAACGGATGCCCAGACGCCAGTCGCCAACAGCGCGGTGCCAAGCGTTTCCAGCGAAATGACCACGGGCTCTATTCGAGCACCGGCGGCACCTGCGCCGGCAGCTACGACTGGGCCGACGCGGTAGGACCGGGAGCAGCCGGGCCCAGTTCGGTATCTTTCTTCGGTATAAGATCGTAGGGCAGCGCAAAGCCGTGCATGGCCTTGATGCGCTCTGACCAAGCGAAGAGGCTCGGCCATCGGTTTATGTCGAGGCCGCCCTCGGCCATGAAGACCATGCGGCCCCAACAGCCAATGTCGGCGATCGTGCATGCGTTGCCGACGAGCCATTCACGGCCACCCAGGGCGGCATCAACGAACGACAAGGCGGCCTCGGCGGGTGGGCGGAAATGCTCCATTACAGCCGGACCGACCTGCCGAAAGCGTGAAAAATGCCGCACCTTGGCGACATTGGTGATGGCGTCGGATTCCCAGGAGAGCCATTCGCGGGCCGTCCAGCGATCCTGCTCGTTCGCGCCTTCGAAATGACCGGTGGTGCGGGCCAAATAGTCGAGGATGACGTTAGATTGGACAATCGTCAGGCCGCGATGGCGCAGCGCGGGGACTTGCCCGTAGCGATTGACGGCGAGGTAGGCGGCCTCACGCTGGACGCCGTTCTTGAGGTTGACCGTGCGGAATGAGAAGGGCAGGCCCGACAAAGCCAAGTAGAGCATCGGTTTATATGTCGAACTCGATGTGAAGCTACCGTACAGGGTCAGACCATCTGGCATCAGGTGCGCTCCGCGGTGTTGACGCGGCCACGCCGGGCTTGCGCGGGCGGGCCAATGGAAACCGGGAGAGACTACACGAGGTGGACGCCGCCGGCTGCTGGCGCTTATGCCTTCTTGGCGTTGGCAGTGACGCCGGCGAGGTAGTTCTGGATGAGATCGCGCACGAGGAGGCTAGCTGCCTCGTTCGTGACGTTCGAGAGCTTGTTCGCGGTTGCCAGAGATGTGATTCCGTGGACGCCGGCCCAGAGCACGCGTGCGGCCCGGTTCCGCTCCAATTCGGCGCCCGGCGGGAACAGCGGCGCCATCGCGGTCTCGACGCGGCTCATGAGCAACTCGAGCTTCTGTTGATACCAGGCCGGGGCTTGCGAGTCGGCCGGCATGTAATGCTCGAAGAGGAGGTTCCAGAGCTTCGGCCGCTCCTGCGTGAAGCTGAGGTAGGCGTCGGCCAGGCGGGACACTTTTTCCTGGGGGGGGCCATCGGCCAGGGATGCCGTCAATCGCTCGTCGAGTGCGTCGAGAACGCGAGCCTCGATGTGGAGGACCACGTCGTCGAGGTTCTGAAACATGTTGTAGATGGTGCCAGGCGAATAGCTGATGCGCCGGGCGATCTCGCGCGCCGACAATCCTGCGAGCCCGTTCGTCTCGATGATGCTTTGCGCCGCATCCAAAATGAGCTGTCGCAACTGTTCGGGTGTGTGTGTGGACCGACGTCCCATGGCGCGTGCTCGAAGTCGTGAGAAGTTGTTGATCGATGTACAGATTAAATGGATCTTTGACTATTTCGCAATTGCCGATGTCGTGAACGATGACGAAACAGTTTCCTTGTTGGTGCCCTTGAAACGCGAGTTCCCGCCGGAAGTGCCGGCGGGAACGAAAAATACCGAGCACGGATGCTGGATCAGAGGTTTGCGCCAGTCACGCAGTTGATCGGGTGCAGATGCACGCAGCTGGCATTGCGGGGCTTCAGAAAGAAGCGCTCCTCGAGATTGAAGGCGTTCTTGATGAAGTAGTGGAAGATCAACGGAGTATAATTGTAGGTTGCCTCCGAGACGATGACGCTCTCGCCCGCGACGAGGAGGCCGTTGGGGATGCCAGCATAGTTGCCGTTTCGGGGGTAGGGAGTTCCGCCCTGATTGTCGCGCGACCAGTCGACGACGTAGTTGACGGCGCCCGGATTGCCGGGGACTCCGGTTGCCCGAACACTGACGATGCGGACGCTGAGCGCATTGACATCATAGGGTCGGATCAACTGCTCGATGATCCCGAGTTCGTTGTCGACCTGAGCGGCGGTCAGGCCCTGGCTCGGAGCCCGCGCAATCAAGTCGGCGGAGGAACTTGCGGATTGCGTGACGCGCCGATCCACTGTGAGGGCCTGACTGAACTCAATCGCGCCCACAAACAGGAAGAACATGATCGGAACGATCATGGCGAACTCGACCGCCGCGACGCCCCTGACATCGCTGCTCAGATGACGAAGCCGGGCAGACGTGCGCCCTACTGCTCCGGCTACAAGTATTTCGATCATGCGACGCATTACCAACTCCATCATTCGGGCCGGCATGGGCCGGCCATGGTCTCGTGGTCGCGACCTCAGGTCCCGTAGGGCTCGGTGCGAAAGACGGCTGTGGCTTGGATGAGACGCGAGCCGCCGGCCATGTTGCCGAGGTCCAGGAATGGGATCTTGGAGGACAGCTCCCACTCGTAGCAGACCCATACGACGACCACCTCGCTTGCGGCGCCCGGGGCGTACTGTGTGGTCCCGGCGAGGGTATTGTCGTTATTCAGGCAGGTTGGAAGGGAGTCCGGAGCGATGTTGGCCGTGTCGGTGAAGCTGAGAACGTTGACCCGAACCTTGTTCTCGCAATCGACGTGGCCCGGCACGAACCCGCAGACCCTGGCCTTGAATTGGGCTTCTGATAAGCCTGCTTCCTGCGCCTCGCCGGTGCGCAAGACACGAGCCGCCTGCTCGACCGCGTTCTCGAGGGTGAATGTCGTGAAAAAGTAGAGGCCGACACCGATAATGCCGAACAGGAGCATGAGGAACGGCATGGCCACCATGGCAAATTCAATGGCCGTGACACCTTGGGCGTCCTTGCGCCAGCGGGCGAACAGATTGCTGCGCGAAGGGCCGCCGCTGCCCGCAATCCTAGCTTCACTCATGACCAACCGCCTCGCTACGCCGAACATCGCGCTCGAGGTATGATCAAATACTAGAGCCGTGAATAAATAGTTTCTAATAAATTGGTACTTCGAACTTGGTAAGCGTAGCGGAGAAAAGTAAACACTTTCGTCATCATGAAATCAGTTTCGTGGAGCCATCGCGATGGCTCGAAGCATCGGGTCTGCAACCTCAGCGAAGAGGTGGTGCGGGGCGGTAAACGCCCGTTGCCGGGTCCAGCTCGAGGCGGCCGAGATCCTTCTCGGGCTCGATGTGATTGCTGGTCTCGTCGGTCGCCGGTGGCACGCCGCCCGCACTCCCGGCGTTGCGAGACAGCAGATGCCGGACGGCCTTGAAGCCCGCGTATGCGCCTGCGCCCAAGAGGACGGCAACAATCAGCGGCGGCATTGTCCATGCACTCCCATTCTCAAAGGTATCTGGACGGGCTCCTACAGACCGAAGCGTGCCCACAACGCCCTGGCTTCGATAGCGGCGATCAGATCATCGGCCAAGCCATGGTGTAAGCCTGAGCCGTCCCCTGCCGGGCCGAGCATCGGCGAGCGTCGGAGGCGCGCAAGCAACCCGCCGCCGCCGAGCGGTACGACGCGCAACCGGATCTTGTCACCATACAGCGACCGCATCGTGGCCCGCAAATCGCCGATGCCGTCTATCAGGCCGAGTTCCTGCGCGCGAGGACCCGACCAGAATGCGCCGGAGAACAATTCGCTATCGGGGGCACGGAGCTTCTGGCCGCGCCGCTCCTTGACGACACCGATGAAAGCGTCGTGAACCTCGCGCTGGACAGCACGCAAACGCTCGACGTCGGATGGCTGCTCGGGGAGGAAGGGATCGAGAAAGCTTTTCATCTCGCCGGATGTGTAGACGCGACGCTCGATGCCAAGCCGCTCGATCGCATTGACCAGCCCGAAAGACGCGGAAATGACGCCGATCGAGCCGACGATGGAGGACGGGTCAGCGTAAATCTCATCGCCCGCGAGAGCCAGAAAATAACCACCCGAAGCCGCGACGTCCTCGCAAAAGACATGGACGCGCTTTTCACGCTCGTCAGCGAGCTGACGGATGCGCCTCAAGATGAGGTGGGATTGTACCGGGGAGCCGCCAGGAGAATTGATCGCGACGGCTACCGCGCGGTGGCGTGACAGAGAAAAAGCACGGTCGAGCGCGCCCGCGACCGTCGCCAGGGAAAGGCCGGGTCGCAACGGCGTCGCCATGCCGATTGGTCCCGTAAGCCGAAGGACCGGGATGACAGGAGCGCGCGAGAACCATGCCATGCTTTTCAATCGTCCTTGCCGACCGCTTGGTCACCCAGTTGTTTTCTGCCACAGCACGCCAAGCGCGTCACGCGGACTCGTCGGCAGGCTACGTCAGACTTGACGTCGTCGAGGCCGCGCCGGATCGTTCGGGGGCAGCGGCAGACGACGAGGCAGCCATGACCGTGATCGACGAAGCAGAACTCCGCCGGCATATCGGCAAGAGAATGACCGAGGAAGACACGGCGACGGCCGCTCCGATCGCGATGCTGATTGCGACGTTCGACCGATCCGAGCCGCCGCCCCGTGAGGGGGCGCCAATTCCGCCGGGTTGGCATATCGGGTATTTCCTCAACATGGCGTCTCAGTCGACGCTAGCGACCGACGGCCTACCCACGGGTGCCGGCGTATTGCCGAAGATGCCGCTGCCGAGGCGTATGTACGCGGGCTGCCGGATGACCTTCCATGACGACATTCGCGTCGGCGACAAGCTGGTTCGAGAGACGACGCTCTCCGACCTGCAGGTGCGCCAGGGCAGCACGGGGACGCTCATCTTTGCGACACAGACACGCCGGATATCGACGCAGCGCGGCCTCGCAATGACCGAGGACTACCAAGGGGCGTTCCGCGAGGAAGTGAAGGAAGGAGACAAAAGCGGGATTCCGAAACGCGAGGAGGTTCCGGCCGGACTGCCCTGGCGGCGGATGATCAAGACCGACGCCGTGTCCCTGTTCCGTTTCTCGGCGATCACGTTCAATCCTCATCGCATCCACTACGACAAGCCCTATGCCGTGGGAGTGGAGGGCTATCCGGGTCTCGTGGTGCACGGGCCCTACTCGCAGCACTGCCTCAGTGACTTCATTCGCGATATGAATCCGGGCAAGCGGATGGCGACGTTCAACATGCGTGCGCGCGCGCCACTGTTCGAGGGTGAGCCGTTCGCACTCGTCGGGCGGCCGTCGGCAGACGGTCGAGGGGCTGAGGTCTGGGCGCTCACCCCTGCCGGCACAGTGGCCATGCAGGCGACGGCAACTTTCGCATGAGCCAGCAGTCTTTCGATGTGGTGATCATCGGCGCCGGACCGGCGGGACTCGAGGCTGCAGCGGTGGTGGCCGAGGCGGGTCTATCGTGCGTGGCTATCGACAAGATGGGGCCGGGCGGTCAGCTCATGAACCTCGGATTGCTTACCGGCGTGCGGGATCTAAAGGCAGGAGCGACCGGACCAGATCTGCTAGGGCAGATGGCCGAGCGGGCCATGTCGGCGGGGGCAGAGATCGCGATCGACGATATCGCCCGGGTCGACGTCGTCGGGGGGCTCGTAGCCGAGGGTCTCGACGGGCGCTATGCCGGCAAGGCGATCATCGTGGCGACTGGGCTTACAGCTGGTACGACCGGGCTTGCCGAGGAAGCACGCTTCGAGGGAGCGGGGCTATCGCACTGCGCACATTGCGATGCGCCGCTTTACTCGGGTCAGCCCGTGGCGGTTGCCGGAAGCGATGCGTGGGCAGTCGAGGAGGCCATCGAGCTTGCGGGATATGCCTCTGAGGTGGTGCTCATCACTGAAGCGGCAATCGTTGCGCCGAACAACCGGCTGGCCGCGCTGCGCGGGCTCGGCAACGTGACGGTCGCCGAGGGGCGGATCGTGGGATTGGAGGGCTCGGAGGCTCTGGAGGCCGTCGTCGTGTGCGGCCCTTCGGGTCAGTGGCACGTGGCTGCGCGCGGATTGTTTCTGCAAGTCGGTCGTGAGCCGGCGCGGGGCATGCTCGAAGCCGGTGCAGAGGGCTCGGGTGGTGTGCTCCTCGCCGGCGACGTCCGCGTTAGCTCGGCGCGGACACTCACGGAGGCCATTGCGGACGGCGCGCGCGCGGGCCACAATGCAATCGAATGGGTTCGCGCTGGCCGACTGGCGTAGACCTGTCGGGCAAGTCGTCCCGCAAGCAACGGAAAAGGTTCCAATGCGCATCGTCAATCCAAGTTTCGGGCACGTGCCTGCCGGGGCCGAGACGCTGAAGACCGGCACCGTCGACTGGAAGCGGGACCCGATCCTGCTCTTCTCGAACTCGAAGCCGAATGCCAAAGAGCTGCTGGAGGGCCTGAAGGCCAAGCTCGGCACCGTTCGCTCGACCGAGGGCATCGATTTCGTCTGGAAGCCGTCGGCCAGCCAGCCCGCCACCGCCGACCAGATCGATGGTGCGGCCCGCCATTATCGAGCGGCGCTGCTCGCGCTGGGGGATTGAGGGTCCTGTTCATCGTGGAGTTTCCACGACAGCATCGAACTCGCTAAGCGCGGCGTGGCGGCTTACGTCATTGCTACGGAAACATTCAAGCCGCTGATCCTGGCGCAAGCCAAGGCACGGAAGGTCGAGCCGAGGATCCTCGTCGTGAAGCATCCCGTTGGG
Source organism: Rhizobiales bacterium Ga0077524 (assembly GCA_001464755.1). Taxonomy (GTDB): domain Bacteria; phylum Pseudomonadota; class Alphaproteobacteria; order Rhizobiales; family Hyphomicrobiaceae. Next base: position 8,915 of record LNDR01000402.1, on the reverse strand, counting down.
GGGCTGAACGCGAAGGAGCTGGAGGATCGCATCGAGACGGCCTGGGCAAGTCTCAAAGGTCTCGTCGGCTGACAGTAGAGACGGGCCGCCCGTTCGGGTGGCCTGTTCTGTGTTCGGAATTGGCCCAGATGACGTTAGTCGCCACCGGGTCGAGAGGTGTCTCGAGCGGCTATTTCTGGCACTGCGGACCGCAATAAAAGATCAGCCCGATACCGGGGAAGCTCATGACGGACAAGATTGACGCCGAACTCGTAGAAGTCGGCGACATCGACACCGAAGCATGGAACGAGTTCGCGACGGCCCAGGGCTGGAGCGACGGTCTGCCGATGATCGCGCCGACCGAGGCGAAAGTGGCGCGGTTCACCAACTCGGTGAAAACCGACAACGAGACGTTCGCGCCGATCTCGCCGCGTCAGGTGGTGCCGACACTTCAGAGCCTTGCGGCCAATGCCGTGATGGCGGGTTGCAAGCCGGAGTATTTTCCGGTGGTTCTGGCGGGTCTGCGCGCCGTTCTGGAACCCGCCTACAACCTGCATGGGACGCTGGCGACCACGCATCCCTGCGGACAGTTGATGGTGGTCAACGGGCCGATCCGCACAGCGCTCGACATCAATTGCGGGTCGAACTGCCTGGGGCAGGGCCGGCGCGCCAACGCGACGATTGGGCGGGCTCTGCAACTCATCCTGTTGAACGTCGGTGGCGCCAAGCCGGGTGACATGGATCGTGCGACGCACGGTTCGCCTGCGAAGTTCGCCTACTGCTTCGGTGAGAACGAGGAAGAGAGCCCGTTCAAACCGTTCCATGTGCGGCGCGGTTTCCGGCCGGACGAGAGTGTGGTGACGACGATGGCCGCCGAGGCGCCGCACAACATCAACGATCACGCGTCGAATACGGGCGAGGGGTTGATCGCCACCATCTCCGGAACGATGAGCCAGGTGGGCTCGAACAATGCTTACCTCCAGGGTCCGAGCTTCGTGGTGCTTGGGCCAGAGCACGCCCAGACACTCGCGCGCGACGGTTGGACAGCGGAGAGCATTCAGGAGGCGCTCTACGAGCGCTCGAAGATCCATGTGTCACGGATCTCGAAGGAGAACCTCGAAAGCTGGGCGGGGCAGGATCGTCATCCGGTCAACGACCACTACTATCCGGCCGGGTCACCCGATCACATCAACGTCGTGGTAGCCGGCGGGCCGGGCAAACACTCGATGTTCATTCCGTCGTTCGGCAATACGGCTGCGGTCTCGGCGCGGGTGAGTTTGTAGGGGGGGCAGCGCGTCAGCGCGGGATGAGTTCCACCTTACTTTGTCAGTTGGATTGAGCTTCTTCGACACCTCGACGGCAGCAAGTTGAGCAGAAGTATCCGTCACCCGCGAGAGCGGATCCTTTCGAGAACGGGAATGATGTAGCGCCGGAACTGGGCAGGGTTTTCGCTCATCGGGAAGTGGCCAAGCTGTTTCATGATGGTCACCTCGGCGCCGGAGATGCGTGACGCGGTGCGCAGCGTATCTTCCGGCGTGCACGAGAAATCATACTCGCCGGTCAACAGATAGAGCGGGCATTTCGACGTGTCGATTTTGGCGACGACATCGCGCAGGTCGCCGTCGACACGATAGAAGTAGAGATCGCCCTTGAACACGCCAGGACCGGCACTCTTGTACATCCAGAGCGTCTCGTGCCGGCTGGCAGCTGGGCTTTGCGGGGCCATCATGCCGGAGACGAGTGCGGCGCAGACCTCGCCGCCATGCACGTCGGGCCGGTGCAACCACTCGGTGTCGTACCAGGGCTGCTGGTAGTCGGCGGACTCGAGCCCGATGAGCGCGCGAAAGCGGGGACCATGCTCGGCGGCCAGGTTAAGGACCACGCGGCCGCCGATGGAGCAGCCCATGACCACGGGCTTTTCGAGGGCCATTGCCTCGCAGAGGTCGATGACCATGCCCGTGTAGGCGGCGGTGGTAAGGCGATACTCCTCGCGCTCGAAGCCTTCGGGTGGCAGCGATTTGCCGTGCCAGGGCATGTCGAAGGCGATGACACGATAGTGCTGCGTGATTGCTTCGTCGTTGAGCAGATGACGGAACTGACGGGCGTCGGCGCCGGCGGTGTGCAAGCAGACAAGCGGAATGCCTTGGCCGGCCTCCTCCACGTACAGGCGTTGAGGGCGGCCGGACAGCTCGAGGTGGAGATAGCGGCCGATGATCGGCTCGAAGCGAGGCGTCACGAGTGTGCTTTCGATCTATCGAGAGTTCGCGGCAAGGCGATCAGGTCCTTGATATATTGCAAGTTGCCCATGAGCGGGACGAGGTTGCCCTCGATGCGGGCTCGCCCCACCTTGCTCATGCCGAGAAGATCATAGAACCCTGGCGCAGGCATCGGTTCGAGAAAGCGTTGCCAGACGTCAGGCTCGGCACGGACAGAGAATGCAAGGGGCTTCAGCAGGAACGGGCCGCGCGTGACCGAGGCGACGCGACCCGCGGCGATTGCAACGGCAAGGGGCGTGCTACCAACGCCGATCTCGAAGTCGCAAGTCAGGAAGCGGCCACGACGGACGAGGTCGAGATCGGCGACTGCAAGTCGAGGCAGTTCCTCGAAGGCAGCCAAGACTTGCCCGGCGGCTGATTGCGCCGATGCTGCGGGTTGCGTCATCACGCGCTCCGAGAACGAGGCGTTACGCGATGAGGGCGCCAGCGACGAGCACGAGCCCGACAGACCCGAGCACTGCGCCTGCAACGCGTAGCCGTGCCTCACCTGCGTTTTCGGGGGACGCCATGGAACGCGTCACAAGCATGATGCCGCTGGCCACAACGGCGGAGACGATCGCGAGGCCGAGGAGATAGGCACCGAGCACGCCGCGGTCGGCGCCGACGATCGACTCGCCAAAGGCATAGCCATGCACAATGCCGGCGAGTGCGGCGAGGCCGATCCACATGCTGCTGCCTGCATTGCGGCCCCGGGATACGAGGACACCGGCGGCGACGACAGAGCTTGCAACGAGGACTTCGGCCATCGGAAGGTCCCATGCGCCGAAGTGCGCCAGCACGCCCAAGGTCGAGGCAGCGATGAAGGCGCCGATGATGCCGACGCCACCAGGTACGAGGGCCGCGGCGATGCCGATGGCGATGATGAAGGCCAAGTGATCAGGGCCGATCACGGGGTGGCCCAATCCGGACAAAAGGCCCTCGGTGAACGTGGCGGGAACTTTGCCACCCGTCGGGTGATGCGCGAGAGCGGACGAGGCGAAAGCCGTCCACGCCACCATTGTCAGCCCAACCTTGCGTAGCGTCGTCGCCATACCCGTCACTCCCTCGAAGTCATTTGCGTCAGCTGATGTGCTCGATCGTCCAGTCTGGTGTGCGGCGTCGGTGCCGTCATCTTTCATTCTGCAGCAGCCTTGTGATCGACCTCGGGGATTGCGGTGCCGATCATCGCGTCACGCGTTACCAGTGCGGTCAGGCGGTCCTCGCTCCAGCCTTCGGTGCCAGCAGGGCGACGGGGCAGAATGAGGTAGCGGAGGTCGGCGGTCGAGTCGTGCACACGCACCTCTGTGCCGCCCGATACGTGGACGCCAAATTCCGCGAGGACGCCACGCGGGTCGACGACGACGCGGCTGCGATAGGCGAGGCTCTTGTACCAGGCCGGCGGGATGCCGAGCAGCAGCTTCGGGTAGCAAGAGCATAGCGTGCAGACGACGACGTTGTGTGTGTCGGCGGTATTCTCGATGGTTCTAAACTCGGCGAGCGTACCAATATCGATGTTCATCTCGAGGAGCGCCGCCTTGGTGTCGGCGAGGAGGCGAGCCTTGAAGGCCGAATCGGTCCAGGCCCGGGCGATCACCTTGGCGCCGAGAGACGGTGTGCGGCTGTCCATAAGGTCGATCTGTGCGGCGATCTCGTCGGCGGTCATGACGCCTTTCTCGACGAGCAGGGTGCGCACAGCCTCCTCAAGCACCTCGTAGGCGCTCATCGGACTCGCGTCGTGGTCCTTCTGCGGCGGATGGACGTGGCCCGGCTCGTGCGAGTGGCCGTGGTGATGGCCATGGCCGTCGCTCGTGTGATCATGATCGTGGTCGTCGTGCATCATGGCGCGAGCTCCAGCCAAGACTCATAGATGTCGGCCTCGAGATGATCCGAGGCGGGCCCCTGGTAGGCACGCCAGAGATCGCTCTGCAGGAAGCGAACCTTGTAGAGAACCTGCATCGGCAGGCCAGGCTTGTGATAGGCGAGGCGCTCGGGATCGTGATAACCGCCCTGAACCTCGGCGACCGTGCCGGTGCGGCCCCGCAAATACCAGGGCGTTCGGCAGTGGCCCAGCGTAGTGCGATTGGCGACGACGACGCGGTCGCCGATTGTGAAACGCGTGGCGATCCTGGCGTGGGCGCTCATCGAGGTGCGCTCCCATTCCAGTCGATGCTGTCGCTGGCAACCTCGCGGCCGGCCTTTCGATGCTGGGCTGCTACCTCCTGCACGCGGCGGTCGACCTCGTCGGCGGAGATGACCTCCTGCTCTACCAGGAGATTGCGAATCGCGCGGATCCACTTCTCGTAATAGGTGGTGCGATCGTACTCCTGCTGGCCGTAATCCTCGATGACGCGGCGCATGGCGTCGATCTTGAAGACGTCCTTCTTGGAGGCGAGCAGGATCAGCATCGCGTCGGTGCGCTTCTCCCAAAGCGCGAGGTCGTGCTCGTGGCGATCGATGGGGCCGAAGTCGAGGCCACCCACGTCGTGGACAGCGCGACCGTCGCCGCCGTCGCGCAGGAAGGTCTTGCGGGTCGGGGATTGCGTCATTGGGCCTCTCGGACATGTTCGGCGACCGTTACGGCTGCATCATGCCCTTCCGCGGCGCGCCTGCAAAGTCCTCCGCATCAAACGATACGAGGCCCCTCGCAGGGCCTCGCTTGTGGTGCGGCTGGTCATTGGCGAACAGCGTCAGGTCTCAGGGCTTCACGTACGCGTAGCCCTGGCGCTGCAACTCGATCAAATGAACAATGCCGGACGGCACGATCTTGGCCTCGCTGATGATCTTGATCTCTTTTTTCTCGGCCTTCGCCATATTACCCGTCGTGTTGTTGCAGGCGGTGAATGTCAGATTCGTATTGGCGAGCGACATCTCCTGGATGCGTGCCTTCACAGGGCTGGTGTCCTCGCGAAACATGTGCAGGCCAGGCCCGTAGGTGACGACCTCGATCGCGATCTTCTGCCCGGATTTCTTGAAATCATTGACGATGTTCTGGACGTTGTTGAGCGTGAGAGTCATCTTGGCGGGGTCGTTCTCGCTGACGTGGAGAGCGACTTTATAGGTGCTGCCGGGCTTCGAAGCCTGTGCCGCGGCTGGAATGATCGACGCAGCTACGGCGAAGACGCCGAGCATCAGAGTACGCAGGAACTTCATGCCACCCCCTGAACCGTTAACGGCGCAACCCACGATTGCGCGTGCTCATCTCATGATCGAGATAAGAGTAATTCTCTCGTAACATGCAGATTCGAGCAGTCTCAAGGCAGGCTTGTAGAGGTCACACGATACTGAGGCTTGGCGGCCAGGCCTCAGTATCGGACGGGGCAACGGCCCGGTGGCCGTTGGCGAAGGCCGTACCGGCCTCAGCCCGGGCGGCGAGCAGGGAGACGCGAAAGCGGCGTCGAATGGGCCTTTGACCGGGGTAGGCGGCGGACGATGCCACGTACGGGGCCTTCCTGAAGCCACCCGAGGGTGCGGCCGAGGGGATTACCCGACAATCGAAGCAGAGTGCAGGTCGTCTGCATCCAGCGCGGCCGGAGCGCGTGAGACCATTTGGCGCGGAAGCGGTGCTCGGATTCCGAGAACGAGGCGTCCTTGCGGCCGGGGCTCAAATGCTCGAGATGGAAATCAATCACCCATGCCGACCAGCCGAGCATGTCGGCGACGAGGCAGATATCGGCGCCGTAAAGATGGAAGCCGGTCAGGTCGCGAGAGAACCGCAGGCCGGCCGAGGCGCGTACGACGATAAAATTCTCGTCGAGGCTCATCACGCGGGCGGGCAGGGTGCCGATCCGCCGGTCGGTGCCGTGGGGGTCGGTGATCGACATGGCGAGACGGCCCGGTGCGACACCACCGGCATTGCCCGCAAGCGCCCAGTGCGGGTCTGCGTCGTCCAACTCGCCGAGGCGCCGGTCAAGGGCATTGCGGCCGTCAGCCAACAAGCGAACATCCTGGTGACACAGGATGATCATCTCGCCGCGGGCAACGGACAAAAGCGCGTTCAATGCCTCGAAGGCTGACGTAGCACCCCGCGCGGCCAGGAACTCGACATCGGGCTCGGCGAGGCCCCCCGCTCGGAATGCGGAAAGCATGGCGAGGTACTGGACCTCGTCGTTTACCAGTGTGGCGACGGTGTAGCGCGGGCGAGTGCCGGCGCCCGGCTCGATCGCGGAGGAGATCCTCATGCCAGGTCGGCTCCGGGCGTCGCGGGCGGCGGCGTCATTGCACTTCGGCCGCTGTCGAGTGGGGCGTGGCTCGTCACGAGATCCTCTCCGCTCAGGTCGCCGTGGGCAAGGAAGCGGCGGGGGAGTCTGCATTCCGGCCTGTCGTCAGGGGTGCAACGCCGGACCCAGAATCCCACCCGCTGCGCCACTCGGAGCGCCGCTGCCAGACGCCGCGCCACATTGCGGCGCGCTCGGCGCAAGCCGCGTCGCGGGCGAGACTGGCGGCAAGAGCCAATCCGAGCCACCGGCTCAGTGGCCAGGCGGCATTGAGGCTCATGCCCAGACGGCGTGTGCCGGCCGGAAAATGCCGAGTGATCAGGGTTGCCTTGGCGGTCAGCAGCTTGACGATCTTGTCAGCGCGGTTGGACTCCGAGGCGCCGCCTAGGTGGATGATGGTGGCGGTCGGTGTTGTGCGCGGGCGGGCTCCCAGAGCACGGGCCCGCAGGCACAGATCAGCCTCTTCGCCGTACATGAAGAAGGCAGGGTCGAAGCCGCCGAGCCGACGCCACAACTCAGCAGGCAACAGGAAGAAGCAGCCGGAGGCGATGTCCACCTCGCGCTCGGTGTCGCGTTGCCAGCCCCCGATGGCCTCGCCGTTGAGCAGGGCCGATCGAGGTGCGAGGCCCGTCAAGCCGGTGGCCCGGCAGAGGAGACGCCAAGGCGTCATGCGACCCCACGCGGAGGATGGATTGAGGCTGCCGTCAGCGAAGAGCGTACGTCCGCCCCAGATTCCGGCCTCGGGATGAGCGCGAGAGAACGCGAAGAGGCGGTCGATGGCGCGGTCGAGGACGACGGTGTCCGGATTGAGAAGGAGCAGGAGTTCGCCCGACGCTTTTGCGGCGGCGAAATTGTTGGCCCGGCCAAAGCCGACGTTGGCGTCGAGGGCGAGGAGGGTCGGGCGGGAGGGATGGGCGGCGATGGCCGCGGCGGAGCCATCTGTCGAAGCGTTGTCGACAACGATGATCTCAAAGGATGTGTCGTGGGTCTCGGCGAGGATCGAATCGAGGCAGGCAAGCGTCAGCGTGCGCGTGTTGTAGCTGACAATGAGGATCGATACGGAGGGCGACATGGACGTTCCAGGGCCGCCGCGGCGGGCTCGTCCGCAGCCGGGCTAGGAGGATTGCTACGCCGAACACTTGAAGGCTCGATTAACTGGCGAAGGTTCACGAGAGGTGGCCGGTGAGGGGTGGTTAAGCACCGCAAGGGATAATCCCGCCTCCGCGAAGAGCCGGATGGGCCGCATGGAGTGGGGACGATGGTGGATCGGAACGCTGGGGCGCGCACGTTCGATGGTGTGATCTGTATCGGCGGCGAGGACTGGTGGTACCACAATCGCGGGCATTTCGATTTCCAGATCATGCGGCGGCTGGCCGAGCGCTGGCCGGTGCTGTTCGTCAACTCGCTCGGCGTGCGCATGCCGAGCCCGGCAGAAGGCACGCAGTTTCTGGCCCGGATCGGGCGGAAAGCCCGGAGTCTCGGCCGCGGGCTCGTCAAGGTCGAGAACAGCTTCTACGTCTTCTCGCCGCTGTCGATTCCGGGCGAGCGCGGCCGGCGGCTGACGGGCTGGGCACTGGCGCCGCAAATCCGACTGGCGGCCGCGGCAGCCGGCATCCGGAGACCCTTGCTCTGGGTTCATTGTCCGGCCGGCGCGGACCTCGTCAGCGAGATCCCGGCCGGTGCCGTCATTCTGCAAAGAACCGACCGTTTCGAGGCGTTTCCAGAGGCCGACGGGTCGCTGGTCGGTAGCCAGATACGGTCGCTGAAGGCCCGTGCAGATCTCGTGGTCTATTGCGCCCCGCATCTCGAGGCGAGTGAGCGGGGCGAGGTCCGCCGTAGCCTGCTGTTGACGCACGGCGCGGACGTGCAGGCCTTCGCAGCGGCCGGACGCGGTGAAGGCGCGGAGCCAACTGATCTGGCAGGTATCGAACGCCCTCGTGTCGGCTTCGTCGGCGGCATTGACGCCGGCGTGGCGAGCCGGCTCGCCGATTGCCAGTTCGTCATGGTCGGTGGAATGTCACTACCCGCTGGCTGGTGCGGCCTCAGCAACGTGCATTTTCTGGGACGCAAGCCCTACGATGACGTGGCTGGATACATGGCGTCGTGCGATGCGCTGATCATGCCCTGGAACAAGAGCGACTGGATTCAGGCCTGCAATCCGATCAAGCTCAAAGAGTACCTGGCGACCGGGCGTCCGGTGATCACGACCGACTTTCCGGCCCTCGACGGCTGGCGCGACCTGGTCAGGGTTGCCGATTCAGCCGACACGTTCGCGGCGGCGATCCGTGCTTCGCTGGCGAGCCCGGTGGACTATGCGGCGGTGCTCGGCCGCCTCGCAAATCAGACGTGGGCGGCCAAAGCCGAGGTGCTGTGTCAGGCGATCCAGGCGCTCGGGTTGGGCTACGCGGGCGAACCGGCAAGGGTGGGCGAAGAACGACGCGCGAGCTGAAGCCGTCACGCTCGATCA
>LNDR01000401.1 GCA_001464755.1 Rhizobiales bacterium Ga0077524 | reverse complement strand
CCCGGAACCCACCCATGACCACTGACGACCTGCCGTTCGAGGGTGTGCGGGTGCTGGACCTGAGCCAGGGCGTTGCCGGCCCCTACTGCGCCATGCATCTCGCGCGCAACGGCGCCGACGTCGTCAAGCTCGAGCCGATGGGCGCCGGCTGCTGGAGCCGTCAGCTCGGCAAGTCGGTCGGCGATCACACCGCGCACTCGCTCGTCGTGCATCGCGGCAAGCGCAGCCTTGCGCTCGACCTCAAGAAGCCGGCGGGCGTGGCCATCGCGCGCCGCCTCGCCGACCAGGCCGACGTCGTCATTCACAACTACCGCATCGGCAAGATCGACCCGTTCGGCCTCGACTACCCCACGCTCAGCAAGACCAATCCCGCCGTCGTCTACGCCTGGGTCACGGGCTTCGGCACCGAGGGCCCCAATGCCGAGCTGCCCGCGACCGACAGCGTCATGCAGGCCTTCACCGGCTTCATGTCCATCAATCGCGACAAGGACGGCATGCCCCAGCGCGTCAACATGCTGGCGCTCGACTTCTCGACGGGGCTCTACGCCTTCCAGGCGGTCTCGGCCGCGCTCTATCGCAAGGCCATGAAGGGCAAGGGCGCCTACATCAAGACGAGCCTGCTTGAATCGGCGTTGGTGCTGCAGGAGGCGGCAATCATCGAGTCGCACCTCCAGAAGGGCGCCGTGGAGCCGATCGGCATGCCCGTCGGCGCCTTCACGACCAGCGACGGCTACATGTCGATCAATGCTCGTCGCCAGCCACAGTTCGAGCGCTTCGCGCGCCTCCTCGGCCACGAGGAGTGGATCGCCGATCCACGCTTTGCCGACCCGCGTCTGCGCGTCGCCAACGGCGAAGCGCTGATGGCCCTGATCCGCCCGATCATCGAAACGCGCACCACCGCCGAGTGGTGCCGCGCGTTCGCGAGCATCGACGTGCTGCACGGCGCTATCCACACCCATCAGGACCTCTTCGAGAACCCGCAGGTGAAGGCCGTTGGCGCGCTCACCTGGGTCGACGATCCGACGCTGGGTCGCGTGCCCATGGCGTCCGTCGCCGGCCAGCCGGCACCCGCCACGGGCCATCGCCTCAGTCACAGCCCGCTCGTTGGCGAGCACTCCCGCGCGGTGCTGGCCGAACTCGGCATGTCCGCCACCGAGATCGACCGGCTCGTGGCCGACGGCGTGGTCGAGGCGAAGGGCGCCGGCGCCCGGACGGAGACGCGAGCCCGATGACCAAACAAACCACCAACTGGGGCTGACGCCCACGCACCGGCAACTTCGCTTGCGCGCACGCTGGTGTTCCTCGACGAGGCGCCGCCGTCGTCACATCTGATCGTAATCGACGACGAGGCGATCGGTCTCGGCGAGGGCCTGACAGGTGAGCACGAAGCCTTTCTCGATCTCCCAGGGCTCCAGGCTGTAGTTGACCCGCATCGTGACGCGCCCTTCGACCACACGCGCGCGGCATGTCGAGCACATGCCGCCCTTGCAGGCGTAGGGAGCGCGGACGCCCGCTCGCAGAGCTGCATCGACGACGACCTCGCCGGGACGTGCAGTGAAGCGATGGCGCTTGCCGTCGACGATGGCGACAATGTCCGTCTGTTGGCCAGCCGTGGGAGTGTTGCCGGGTGACGGTGCCGCGAGCGTGCCGCCGGGTCTCGCAGTCTCGGCGGTACCGGTGCGAGCCTGTGTCCCTGCGGCTGGGGCGAAGAACTCGTGGTGAACCCTCTCACGCGGCATGCCGAGCGCGATGAGGGCGTTGCGCACCTCGCGGATCATGGTCCCGGGGCCACAGAGGAAGGCTTGGTCGATATCGCGAACATCGAAGATGTGGCCCGCGAAGGCGCTCACCTTGTCAGCCGTGATGCGACCCTCGAGCAGTGGCGTGTCGGTCTCCTCGTTGCGGGAGAGAACGTGCAACAGCGCAAAGCGATCCAGGTGGCTGTCCTTCAGGTTCTCGAGCCGCTCGCGAAAGATGATGCTGTCCACGTCGCGGTTGCCGTAGATCAGCGTGAAGCGACTGCTGGGCTGGCGCCGCATCGCATGCTCGGCCATCGCCATGATCGGCGTGATGCCAGCACCGGCTGCGAAGGCGAGGATGTGCGTTTTCTCGCTCGGCGTCTCGGCCAGGACGAAACGGCCAGCTGGCGGCATGGCATCGATGGTCATGCCGGGATGCAGCGTCTCGGCGGCCCAACTTGAGAAGCGGCCTCCCGGAACGCGCTTGATGGTGACGGTGAGGTGTTGGTCGTCGGGTCCTGAGCAGATCGAGTACGTCCGTCGAAGCTCCTCCCCGTTGAGGACGGCCCTGAAGGCCAGGTGCTGACCGGGCCGGAACCGGAACGCCGCGCGAAGGGCCTCGGGAACGACGAGCGTGACGGAGAGTGCCTCGGCCGTCTCACGGTGCGTGCTCGCGATGATGAGGGGACGAAAGTCGTGCATCGGCTATCCCCTCAAAGGCACTTGAAGACATCGAACGGCTCGCGGCAGCGCTCGCACCGCCAGAGCGCCTTGCAAGGCGTGGAGCCGAACTCCGAGATGCGCGTCGTCTCGACAGACTCGCATCGGGGACAGGCGACAGGATCGCTGCCGAACAGCAGGCTCCCCTTCGACGAACGTGGCGGCGGCGGTGCGATGCCGTAGTCGCGCAGCTTGCGCCGGCCGGCCTCGGTGATGTCGTCGGTGGTCCAGGGGGGCGAGAGTACGATCTCGACGCGAGCGTCGGAGATACCGGCGGCGAGCAGTGCCGTCTCTATGTCGAGCCGGATTGGAAGCGTTGCCGGGCAGCCGGTGTAGGTCGGAGACAGGCGCACGAGGATGGTCCCGTCGCCGCGGCGCTCGACACCGCGGAGCATGCCAAGGTCGTCGATGGTCACGACAGGGATCTCGGGGTCGGGCACAGCGGCGGCAGCGGCGTGGGCGCGTGCGAGCTCGGGGTCAGGATGGTTGCCTGAAGCGCTCGTGGCCGTCGTTGCCATCACCATGTCGCTCCCGGGTGCGCGCGCGCCAGCACTTGCATGTCGGCGAGCATTGCGGCGAGATCTGGAGTGTGATTGCCGGACCTCCCGCCGGTCGCGCTGGCGCCGATGGAAGGCCGCTCGAGCGTCGCCTCGCGAAGGACGTGGTCGATCGTTCGATCCCAGCTCGGGCGGATCGCGGCGCGGTCGGGTGCGATGCCGGCTGCGACTAGCTGCTTCTCGGCACCGTCCATCTCGAACAGCTCATCGACGTAGGGCCACAGGGCATCGAGTGCCGCGATGGCCCGCCGTCGGCTCTCGTCTGTCCCATCGCCGAGGCGGATCACCCATTCGGCCGAATGGCGCACATGATAGGCCATCTCCTTCACGGCCTTGGCGGCGATCTCGGCCAGCCCGGCATGGGCGGAGCGCGATAGCGCATCTAGATAGGGGTGGGCGAAAGCCGCGTAGATCAGCTGGCGCACCATGGCGTGGGCGAAATCGCCATTCGGCAACTCGACCAGCAGCACGTTTCGAAACGCGCCAGCATCGCGGAAATAGCCGAGATCGTCCTCGCTGCGCCCTTTGCCTTCGATCTCGCCGGCAAGCGTATAGAATAGCCGCGCCTGACCGATCAGATCGAGCGCCAGATTGGAAAGCGCAATGTCCTCCTCCAGCGTCGGCGCCAGGCTCGACCACTGCGAAAGCCGATGTCCGAGCACGAGGGCGTCGTCGGCGAGTGAGATCGAGTACGCGGTCAACTCGGCGGACATTGGGGGGCCTCGTTGGAGTTGGGTGAACTCGTGAGTGTGCACATTCAGAAGCGCGCGAGTGCGTCGCCCACTCGGGTTCACGTACTCCCTTGCTCCTGCACTCCCGGTTGCACGGCGTTACATGTGTCCAACCTCGTCGGGGATGTCATAGAACGTCGGGTGCCGGTAGGCCTTGGTCGACGTCGGCTCGAACAACTGGTCCCTGTCGTTGGGATCGGATGCGACGATCGCCGCGGACGGCACCACCCAGATCGAAACACTCTCGCCACGGCGGGTATAAACGTCGCGGGCAGCCTGCACGGCCATCGTGGCGTCCGGGGCATGCACCGAGCCGCAATGCCTGTGCGGCAGGCCCGAGCGGGCCCGGATGAAAACCTCCCAGATGGGCATGGGCGTTTTGTCGGTCATGATCCTCACTCCGCTGCGACCTTGGCAGCCGCTGCACGTTGCCGGCGCTTCTCGGCATAGACCATGGCGGCTTCGCGGACCCAGGCGCCGTCCGCCTCGGTCTGCCGCCGGCGAGCGATGCGCTGCTTGTTCATCGGGCCGTCGCCAGCGACGACGCGCTTGAACTCGGACCAGTCGATCTCGCCGTAATTCCAATGACCGGATGCCTCGTCATAACTAAGGCTCGGGTTCGGGAACGTGAGGCCGAGGAAATGGCCTTGGGGCACTGTCGCGTCGACGAACTTCTGGCGGAGATCGTCGTTGGAGAAGCGCTTGATCTTCCAACGTGTCGAATCGGCCGAATGCATGCTGTCCTTGTCGGACGGGCCGAACATCATCAGCGCCGGCCACCACCAGCGATTCAAGGCGTCTTGCGCCATCGCCTTCTGTGCGGCTGTTCCGCGACAGAGCGTGAGCATGATCTCGTAGCCCTGGCGCTGGTGGAAGCTCTCCTCCTTGCACACCCGGATCATGGCGCGAGCGTAGGGGCCGTAGCTGCAGCGGCAGAGCGGGATTTGGTTCATGATGGCGGCGCCGTCGACCAGCCATCCGATGATGCCGATGTCAGCCCAGGTCTCGGTCGGGTAGTTGAAGATCGAGGAGTATTTGGCCTTGCCGGAGAGCAGCTGCTCATAAAACGTCTCGCGGGACACTCCCAGCGTCTCGGCGGCGGCATAGAGATAGAGGCCATGGCCGGCCTCATCCTGGATTTTGGCGAGAAGGGCCGCCTTGCGGCGCAAGGAGGGCGCGCGGGTGATCCAGTTGCCTTCAGGCTGCATGCCGATCACCTCGGAATGGGCATGCTGCGAGATCTGGCGGACGAGCGTGCGCCGGTAGCCGTCCGGCATCCAGTCGTTTGGCTCGATCTTGTCCTCGGCGTCGATGGTCGACTGGAAGACGGCCACGCGCGCGACGTCCTCGGGGCGCGCGACCGCGTCCGTGTCCTTGCTGTTCAGGGCCTGGGTGTACATTCCGTGCACCTCCACAGTCGCTCAAGCTCGATTGGTGAGCAATCTATCACGGAGGTTCTGACTGAACATAGAGTCAGAGCGAATTGGCCCTGAAATGCAGCGAGGGTGCGCCGGGGGGAGGCGCACCCTCGCATTCTCGCCGGGTCTCAGGGGGGTGAGGCCCCGGCGAGAGACCGATCCGATCAGCTCGACAGACGAAGGCTGTTGATCTCATCGGCGATGGCGCGGAAGGCGTCACGCAATGTTTGAGCATTGCTGGCGTCATAGAAGCGGTTGTTGCCGCTGGCACAGGTGCGAAGCCGGTTTTTCGCCGCGTTCGAGACCTGAAAGCCGATGGTGAAGACGACCACACCGTTGTTCTTGATCGCTGTGCAGGTGTTCGCGGCGTGCTGGTTCGAGACCGCTTGGTTCGCATTGCTCATGACGCCGCCCACGGTGTTGTAGTCGCCGTCAGTCATGAGGATCACGTACTTCTCGGTGCGGCCATCATTGTAGGGTGCAGGCGCCGTGCCGCCCCAGATGCTGGACCATTCCGGAGAGACGAGGCCCCAGGCCCAAGCCGCGCCGAGGTGCCCAGCGGTGGCGCCATCGGTTGAGAGCCCGTTGACGGCGGAACGGAGGTCGCTCTTGCTGTCGGTCATGGCCACGACCCTGTTCTCCGGGCGTGGGCACGGGGTTGCGCCGGGAACCTCGGAGCGGACCTTGAAGCGGCCAGCGCCGGCGGGGGACGCCTCGGTCGGCTGCAGAGCGATGTTCAACCGCTCGTAGACGCAACCGTCGGCCGGAGTGCGACCGCCTGTAACGGCCGCGGTGTAGGTGCCGGCGTTGACGCCAGCGGCGAAGGGCGCAAGGCCGATGCGCACCGAGTTGGTGGTGCCGCTATCGGGCATCAGGATGTCGAGAAGACCATCGGCGCCGGCCACGGCGTCCTTGAGTGCGTCAATCTTGGTGCAGGGCATGCACATGGAGCCGGTGACGTCGAGCTGCAGGCCGATCTCGATGTCCTTGGTGTCGAAGATGGCGACGGAAGCTTTGGGAACCGCGATGCTCGATATGCCACCGACATTGGCGAAGATCATGGGAACCTCGCTCGCAACGTCGATCGAAACCGAGTTGTTCGCGCGGTTGACGCTGACCGAGAAGCTCTGGACGTTGGCGTAGCTGGCACCAGTGCCTTGCATGTTCGCGTCGAAGTAGCGCTGGGCCAGGGCCTGAACCTCGGCATCTGAAAGGTTCGAAACGCGCAACCCCTTGGCGGCGGCCAGCGCAGCCGCGTCGATGGCCGCGGCCAGAGACCGCTCGGCGTGCATGACGCGGCCGATGTCGATCGCGAGGCCGGTCACCAACATGAGGACGAAGATGCTCAGGCCGAAAATGATTGCGATGGCGCCCCTCGCGTCGGCAGCGAAGTCGCTGGCTATGGACTTTGCGGATTTCGGCATGCTGGCAAACATCGATGCACTCCCTGAGACGCTTGCGCGGTCGTGCCAGGGCAGTTGCAAGGCGAATGCCGGAAGGAGGAACCGACGAGCGAGGGGGCGAACAGTCGTGCCGGCTCTTCAGCGAGTGTTAATCAATCGTTGACGGTTGGTCCGGCCTGGACCGAAATCGCTGCTCCAGCGCCACCTTGCGGAGATGTTGGGTAGCTGTCTGCAACTTTAAGGCGTGGAACACGGAGCGGCACCCTGCAGGATGCTCCCGCCGGGGCGAACGCCAAGGTTCGCCTATGTCCGGTTCTGGGACGGTCGGGACGGGAACTTCGATCTGGGTGGTGTGCCGGAGCGCGCCAAGCGGCGGGCTTCTTGCGCTCAGAAATCAGATGCGATGCCACCGTTCTCCCAGTCCCCGTAGCGGACGGGATCGGGTCCGGCGCGGCCGCCGCGCTCCTTGGCTCGCTGGGCGGCAGCGGTCGTGGTCTCCGCATCGCGGACGCGGCGCCGCTCCTCGGCCTCGGCCAAGGCGCGCTGGGCCTCGGGGCTTAGCGGACGCGGTGCGGGCTCTGGCGCGGCTTGCGTGGCAGGGGTCGGCTCGGTCGGCACACTGGCGGTCACGGCTCATTCCCTCCTGGCCGTCATGCGGCCGAGTGCTGCGTTCGTTTCGGTGGTGTCTGCAACCCGCCCGGGTCGCCTTATCCGTCGACGGGGTACCACCCAGGACGGAACAATGCCCTGCTGCGTTGCGTAGGCTTACACCATATACCATAAGCGCTGGCTCCCGGATCGGATCACCCGGGCAGCGTTGTGGAGACGCGTGATGCCGACCAATTTTGCCAAGACCGCACTGCTGCTTGCCGCCCTGACCTTGATCTTCGTCGGAATGGGATCGGCGATCGGCGGGCAGGAGGGGATGGTGCTCGCCTTCGTGATCGCGCTCGGCATGAACGCGTTCGCACTCTGGCGCTCGGACACGCTCGTTTTGTCGCTTCACGGCGCGCAGGAGGTCGGTCCAGCCGATGCACCACAGTACTACGGCATGGTGCAGGAGCTGGCGCAGCGGGCCGGCCTGCCCATGCCGCGCGTCTGCATCATGAATCAGCCGCAACCCAATGCCTTCGCGGCCGGGCGCAGCCCGTCCAAGGCCACCGTTTGTGCCTCGACCGGGCTGCTCGATGCGCTGACGCCGGAGGAGGTGGCGGGGGTCATGGCCCACGAGCTGGCGCATATCCGAAACCGTGACACGCTGACAATGACGGTTGCAGCCACGATCGGCGGCGCCATCTCGATGCTGGCGCAATGGATGCAATTCTCGGTTCTGTTCGGCGGGAACAGGCGCAACGGCGGCGGTAACTGGCTGATGTCGCTGATCGCGATGCTGGTCGCGCCGGTGGCGGCGATGCTGGTGCAGATGGCCATCAGCCGCTCGCGCGAGTATCAGGCCGACCGTCTGGGGGCGATGATCTGCGGCAATCCCCTTTGGCTGGCATCGGCGCTGGGCAAGATCCAGTCGATTGTCCGGCGCGTGCCGAACGAGACGGCCGAGGCGGTGCCGGCGACCGCGCACCTGTTTATCATCAACCCTTTGTCGGGCCGGGGCTTCGATAACTTTTTCTCGACACACCCGAATACGGAAAACCGGATCCTGGAGCTGCAGAAGCTTGCCCAGGAGATGGCCGCGGCGGGTACGCTGCCGCAAGCGACGCATGACTATGGACGCGGGGTGGCCTACGACGCGCATCGAAGCAATCGACCAGCTGGCCCATGGAGCGAGCCGCGTGGTCCATGGGGATGATCGAGACGTGAAAGACGACAAAAAAGCTCCGCGCGGCGGGCGGCCGAGGGCCGTAAAGCCAAGCGGCGGGCTCAGGGCATGGCGCGCTGACATGGACAGCGGCGCCAAGGGCGGCAAGGCTGGCGCGCGCGGCGGGGCTGCCGAGCCGGCAGGTCTCGGGGCGCGGCGACTGGCTGTGCAACTCATCGAGGCAGTACTGGTGTCCTCGCGCGCGCTCGACGATGCACTGGAGACGGCGGATCGGGATCCGGCTGTGGCCGGTCTCGAGGCGCGCGATCGTGGCTTCGCCCGGCTTATCGCGGCGACCGTGCTCAGGCGGCAAGGGTCGCTCGATGCGGTACTGTCGCGATTTCTCGAGCGGCCCTTGCCGATCAACCAGCCGCGGCCGCGTTCGATCCTGCTCGCGGCGGCAGCGCAAATCTTGATGCTCGGTACGCCGGCGCATGCGGCGATCAATCTTGCCGTCGAGCAGTGCCGGCGCGACCCCAAGGCGGACCGCTTCGACAAGCTCGCGAATGCCGTGCTGCGGCGGGTATCGTCGGAAGGACCAGCCATCCTGGCGGGGCTTGATACGCCACGGATCGATATTCCGGACTGGCTCTGGAAGCGGTGGGTCGCATCGTACGGAGAGCCAACCGCGCGGCGGATCGCGTCGGCCAGTCTCGCCGAGGCGGAACTCGACTTGTCGGTGAAGGAGGATGCGGCCAAATGGGCCGAGCGCCTTGGTGGCGTCGTTCTCGCTACGGGCTCTGTGCGATTGACCGAGGCCGGTCGGATCGAGGAACTCGCGGGCTTCAAGGATGGCGCGTGGTGGGTGCAGGATGCGGCGGCGGCGTTACCGTCACGCCTCCTTGGTGACGTTTCCGGTCTGGAGGTCGCGGATCTGTGTGCGGCACCCGGCGGCAAGACGGCTGCTCTCGCGGTTGGCGGTGCGCGTGTCACTGCTGTCGACCTGTCCTCGGAGCGCCTCGAGCGGCTCGCCGACAATGTTGCGCGGCTCGGGCTTATTGACCGGGTCACGACAATCGCGGCCGATATCGCGACCTGGGACCCCGACCGACAGTTCGACGCGGTGCTGCTCGACGTCCCCTGCCTTTCGACCGGCACGATCCGCCGCCATCCCGATCTCCTTCACCTCAAGCGGCCAAGTGACCTGGAGCGTATCGTCGCGCTCCAGACCACGCTGCTCGAGCGCGCGGGGCGGCTGGTGAAACCTGGCGGCCGGTTGATCTATTGCGTGTGCTCGCTGGAGCCGGAGGAGGGCGAGGGGGTGGTCGACGCTTTCCTCGCGAGATCGCCCGAGTTCCAGCGGCGGGCGATCATGGCAGCCGAACTCAAGGGCTCGATCGATTGGGTGACGCGAAAGGGGGATCTGAGAACGCTGCCGTTCCACGAGCCGTCATCCGGTCAGGCCGGTATGGACGGATTCTATGCGGCGCGGCTCGTCAAGGCCGCGTAGGCACGTCGCCGAAGACGGGCATTCGCATGCCCGAGGATGGCGTGCCATAGTCCACGCGTTCAATCCTTTGGGAGCATTCATGTCAATTAAGAGACCGCGCGCAATCGCGCTTGCCGGCGCGCTCGTCGCGCTCAGCATAGCACCTGCCGCCGCGCAAAAACCGGGTGGCGTTCTGAAGTCCTATATCTGGGACAACCCGCCGAGCGCTTCCATTCACGAGGAAGCGACGATCTCGACCGTGTTCCCGTTCATGCCGGTGTTCAATAACCTCGTGTTGTTTGACCAGACAAAGGCCGAGGCAACGCTCGACACCATCGTGCCGGACCTCGCCAAAAGCTGGAGTTGGGACGATAGCCGGACTAAACTGACCTTCAAGCTTCAAGAGGGCGTCACCTGGCATGACGGCAAGCCGTTCTCGGCAGAGGACGTGAAGTGCACGTTCGAGCTGGTCGCCGGGCTTCGAACCGCTGCGGACTTCCGAAAGAATCCGCGGCGCGTCTGGTATCACAACGTCAAGGAGATCACGGCGTCGGGCCCGGCCGAGGTGAGCTTCCACCTCAAGGCGCCGCAGCCATCGTTCCTCGCGCTGCTGGCGTCGGGCTATTCGCCCGTCTACCCATGCCACGTTGCGTTGAAAGACATGCGCGTCAAGCCGATCGGCACGGGGCCCTACAAGTTCGTCGAGTTGAAGCGCGGCGAGATCGTGCGCCTCGCGAAGAACTCCGACTACTGGAAGAAGGGTCTGCCGCATCTCGACGGCATCGACTACCGCATCATCAACAGCCGATCGACGCGCGTTCTTGCGTTCATGGCGGGCGAACTCGACATGACGTTCGTCTCGGACGTGACGGTGGCCGGCCTCAAGGACATCCAGTCAAAGGTGCCCCAGGCGGTTTGCCAGTTTGTGCCGTCGAACAACACGATCAACATGATCGTCAACTCCAGCGCGCCGCCGTTCGATAACCCGAAGATCCGCAGAGCCATGGCTTTGGCGCTCGACCGCGCGGCCTTCAATACGATTCTGGCGGAAGGCAAGTCGTCGATCGGCGTCGTGATGCTGCCGGGACCCGAAGGCAAGTGGGCGATGCCGGACGCCGAGCTGCAGAAGATCACCGGCTATGGCGCAGACACGGCCAAGAATCTGGCCGAGGCGAAGAAGATCATGGAGGAACTCGGCTATTCCGCCGAGAAGCCGCTCAAGGTGAAGGTCGCCACGCGCGACATTCCCCTCTACCGCGATCCCGCGGTGATCTTCATCGACCAGATGAAGAAGATCCACATCGACAGCGAGCTGGATCCGGTCGACACGACCATTTGGCACGCCAAGGTGCAGCGCAAGGACTACGCCATCGGCCTCAACACGACAGGTATCGGTGTGGACGACCCCGACGTGAACCTTGTCGAGAATTACACCTGCAAATCGGATCGCAACTACACCGGGTACTGCAACGAGGAGGTCGACCGGCTGATCTTCGCACAGTCTCGCGAGACCGATCCGGCCAAGCGCAAGGAGCTTCTTTGGCAAGCGGAGCGGCTGATCGCCGAGGAGGTGGCGCGACCCATCATCCTGCACAACCGCGCCGCCACCTGCTGGCAGCCGCACGTCAAGGGCGTCACCAGCCACAATAACTCACTCTACAACAGCTGGCGATTGGAGAATGTGTGGCTTGACAAGTAAAGCCATGATCTAGTTGACGAGATCCGGCCGCGGGCGGGGACCATGCCCGCGGCCAATCTTCTTTGATGCGCGGCTCTATTTCGCAGTCAGCAACTCGGCGACATCGAGCAGGATGAACTCGTTATCGTCCTGCTTTTGTGGTTCGCGGCCGGCGGAATAAGGGAAGTTGTTGTCGTTGGCGACGATGACCTGGGTCGTCCCGACAACATCGACATCCTCGATGGTGACGAACGGGAACGTCAGCTTGCCGTCCTTGCCGCCCTGCCTAGCGAGGCCCTTCGGATCGGCGATGTCCATCAAATCGATGTAACCGATCTTGCGCACCAGTCCGCCTGCGTTGGCGTCTGTCATCTCGATCTTGTAGATGCGCTTCAACTTGGCGGGGACGTTGAAGCAATCGGGCGCTGGCTTGCCTTCAGGGCAGGCCTTTTCGACGCTGCCTTCACCATTGTCACGCTCGATGACGAGCGCGGTCGTGGCGTCGATCATGTTGATGTCGCCGATGTTGTTTCCGGCGATCTCGACTGGGTATTTCCAATGGCGGCCAGTCCACGTGTTGTCTACGACAGAGAACTCGAGCACGCGCAGGACCTCCTTGCCGTCGATTTTCTCCCAGTCCTTCTTTTCCGCGTCCCAGATCGGGCCTTCCAGCATGGGGTAGAGCATCTTGCCGTCCTTGGAGGCGGCCATGCCCTCGTAGCCACGTGAGCGGCGTACGTTGAACGCTCCGGTGCTGGCCGGCAGGGCGGGTGTCTGGACGGCATAGTGGTCCGGTGACCGCGCCGGCTTGCCATCCACCGAGGTCTCGACGACGGCCAGAACCTTGCCCGAGAGATCGGTTTTGATCAGGTAGGGGCCGAACTCCTCGCCGATCCAGATCTCGTTGCCGATCGGTTGAATCGACTCGAGGTCGAAGTCGGCGCCGGTCAGATAGCGCTTCTCGGTCGCCTCGTTGGCGATCCGGAAGGGCACCTTTTTATCGGGATCCGAAAGGAACGTCGTCGAGACGACCTCGACCTTGCCGGTCGCCCAGTCGGGCTTGACCTTGTGGAACATGAGCATCGAGTCCGGCGAGTTGGCCTTGGAGCCGAAGCCGTTGTCCGTGAGAACCCAATAGGTGCCGTCGCCCACCGTCTTGATGCCGGAGAAGCCCTGCAGCGATTGGCCTTTGAGGGGCATCGTGTAGCCGGTCTTGCGTGGCGCTGCCTTGTCGGACAGAAACGAAGTGCCTTCGATCGTCCCGATCGCATGGTTCCGTGTGTTGCCGGGGCCAGTGAATTTGCCCGAGACAGCAAGGTCGGCGGGCGCGTCGGCCGGCGAGGTCACACTGGCGTCGGCGCGGATCAGCGCGTGTCCCGCCAGAGCTGCCGGAAAGCGCTTAGTGGGCTCTTGCGCGATTGCAGGTGTGGTCGCCAATGCCATCGCGATGGCGGCGATCGTCTTTCTCATGATCATTTCCCTTGTGATCGATGTTCGACCGGCCGCAGCTATCAGTGCGATGTTGCAAGGAGACGACGGGCTTGTGACCGGAGTTTTTGGGGGCAGCGTCGTCAGAGGAAGCCCTCTGGTGACGACGAGCAGCTGCCTATTCGGCTGCGATGGAACTCTGATCGTCCCATCCGCGCTTGTCGTGCGTGTGCCCACCCGCTAGGTTCCGGACACGCAATTCCGTTGATCTCGGTCAAACTGCAATCGAAGGAGTAATCCGGTGGCCCTCACGCTTCCCCCCCTCCCCTACGCGTACGATGCGCTCCAGCCCTACATGTCGAAGGAGACGCTCGAGTTCCACCACGACAAGCACCACAATGCCTACGTCACGGCTGGCAACCCGATGGTTGCGGACGGCACCAAGTATGCCGGCAAGAGCCTCGAAGAGATCTGCAAGATGGCCTTCGACGGCAAGGACCAGCCTGCTGTCAACCAGATCGGCCAGCACTACAATCACACGCACTTCTGGAATTGGATGAAGAAGGGCGGCGGCGGCACGAAGCTTCCGGGCAAGGTCGAGGCGCTGGTCAAGGATTACGGCGGCTACGACAAGATGAAGGCCGACTTCATTCAGGCCGGCGTGACGCAGTTCGGCTCCGGCTGGGCGTGGCTCGCCATCAAGGGCGGCAAGCTCGAGGTGATGAAGACGCCGAACGGCGAGAACCCGTTGATGCACGGCGCCTCGCCGATCCTCGGCTGCGACGTGTGGGAGCACAGCTACTACATCGACTATCGCAATATGCGCCCCAAGTACCTCGAGGCGTTTGTCGACAGCCTGGTCAACTGGGACTACGTCGAGGAAATGGCGTCGAAGGCGAAGTAAGACGCCCGTTCGAGCCGCAGATGTTTTGCGACGGGGATCCCTTGTGGGTCCCCGTTCGCATTTCGGCGGCGCGATGCACACGCGGCGGTTGTTTTTCATTTTTGTTGCGAGCTGATAGGGTCTTGGCACGTCAGATGCGATTGCCGGGGGACGGTGATCGCCGAAATTGGTCTGCGTATGTGGGTAGCGGTGTGGGGGAATGCGTGGTTGTCTCGGCGTTTGCGCGTCCGATCAGTGCGCTTCTGGCGGTTGGCCTCGCGCTGCTTGCCGCGGGTTGCGCATCTATTGCGCCGCGCAACGTTCCCTCGAGTGGGCTAGCAGCCAGTCAAGCCGTTGTGCCGGGTATCCCCCATGCCCGTATCTGGGGGGATGAGGCGCCACCACACCTCGTGGCAGCTATCGACACCCACATGCCGAGCGTGAAGCGCCTCGCGAATGCGGCGCGTATGGTCGACGGACGTCCGCACGTCTACATTCTTGCGCTGTCGGGCGGTGGCTCGAAAGGGGCGTTTGGAGCAGGGCTGCTCACAGGCTGGTCTGAGCTAGGCACGCGGCCACGCTTCGATCTCGTGACGGGAGTGTCGGCCGGCGCCATCATCGCACCGTTCGCTTTTCTCGGCTCTGCCTATGATCGTCAGCTCGAGGAAATCTGGACGCAGTACGAGACGTCGGAGCTGATTGTGGCGCAGATCGTGCCTGCTATCCTCGGCGGTCCGGCCCTGGCAGACACCGGGCCGCTCGCCAAGCTCATCGAGCGGTTCGTGGACCACCGTTTTCTGAGGAGCATCGCGGCAGAACACGCGCGGGGCCGGATGCTGTTGATCGGGACCACCAATCTGGACGCCGAGCGCCCGGTCTACTGGAACATGGGTGAGGTTGCGGCTAGCCGTCATCCGGGCAAGCTGGAGTTGTTCCGCAAGATCATTCTCGCCTCGGCTGCGATCCCGGGGGCCTTTCCGCCTGTTTCGATCGAGGTCGAGAGCGAGGGGCGCCTTGTCGAGGAGATGCACGTCGACGGCGGCACGACGCGGGACGTCTTCGTCGCACCCGCACACCTCAACCTCTCGAAGCTCGACCGCTTGTACAGGGCGAAGCCGCAGAGGCACATCTACATCATCATGAACGCCAAGATGACACCGGAGTTCGAGCCGGTGAAGCCGACCGCGGTAGCGATCGGAGCGCGGGCGATCTCGACTCTGATCAAATCGCATGATCGTGGCGATCTCTACCGTATTCGCCAGCAGGCAGCCGAAAGCGGTGCGAGGTTCAGCCTTGCGTCGATCCCGCCCGACTTCGACGGGAAGTCCAAGCAGGCCTTCGATCCAGTCTATCAGAGGGCGCTGTTCGAGGTCGGACGCAGCCTTGGGCGGCGCGGGGCGGCCTGGCGGGGTGATCTGCCGGAGCCGAGCCAGGCGCTTGGCCTACGCTGACGCGGCGGGCACCCAGCGGCACGACAGGTTCTGGCGTCGATGGGAGAGAAGTTCTTGCCCCTCGGCGAGCATTCTGGTAAACACAATGATCGCTTTTGGCTAGACGCTTCGGTCGTTTGCCTCGGCAAAGCCGGGTGCTCGCTCAAATCATCTCCTGAAATCGACAAACCGCTTCGACTCACGCTTGCGCGTGCGTTCGAGCATGCTCATCTATCGAGGTTATCACTATGCAAATCGGAACCGTTAAGTTCTACAACGACCAAAAAGGCTACGGATTCATTCAGCCGGACGACGGCAGCAAGGACGTATTCGTCCATGCGAGCGCTCTCGAGCGCGCCGGAATGCGTGCCCTGACCGAAGGCCAGAAGGTGTCGTTCGACGTTCAAGAGGATCGCCGCTCCGGTAAGCTGGCAGTCGGAACGATCGAGAGCGCCTGAACAAATTCGCGCTGAAAAATTGGCGCTTTGACGATGGCCGCCCTCGAAAGGCGGCCATTTTCATTTGCGCAGCTTCATCTCGGATCCTAGGCCAAGTATGCTGGGCTGGAACCAATCATGATTGGCAAGTGTCCGAGGCGGGAGCCTACGCGCGGTTTGTGCGATCAAGCACGGAACGATTCCAACCGTTGTGCTCGATCCTGAGCGGCAGACGTACTTGGTTGCCGGACAATGTCCCTCGGTAGGTGAGGGATCTGCGACGAGGCATTGCGCATTGTGGTCCCGAGCAGTCCGGTCGCGCCCTGTGTGGAGTAGGTCAGGATGTCTCTCGAGGCGTTAGGCTGGAATGGTCAATGGCAAGCGAAGTTTGAATTGGTCGCCGCCAATGGTCTCGTGCCTGCGCGCGTTGTCGGTGAGCACCGGAGCCATTATCGGGTGGCAACCGAAGCCGCAGAGGTTTCGGCAGGCACGACCGGGCGCCTGCGCAACACGGTAGCGCTGCGATCGGACTTGCCGGGTGTCGGAGACTTCGTGGCGTTGAACCTGTCCCAGGGTGACAGCCCGTCGACGATCGAAGTCGTCTTGCCGCGAACGAGCGCATTGATTCGCAAAGCATCAGGGACGTCCGACCCTCAGCTCCTGGCGGCGAATATTGATGTCGTGCTCATCGTCACCGCGCTAGGCGGCGACTTCAATCTGCAGCGCATGAAGCGATATCTTGCCTTGGTTCAGCAAAGTGGCGCCACGCCCGTGATCGTGGTCAACAAATCGGATCTGAAGAATGATGTCGTCGGCGCGACTGGTCAGATCGAAGGAATTGCGTCTGACGTACCCGTTCATGTGATCAGCGCACGTGCTCGGGAAACCATCGACGTTCTCGAGCAATATTTGACAGGAAACCGCACGGTCGCCCTTCTTGGCTCCTCCGGCGTCGGCAAATCGACGTTGACGAACCAGTTGCTCGGCCGCAACGCGCAAGCAACTCAGGAGGTTCGTGGCTATGATGGCCGCGGTCGCCACACGACGACTCATCGGCAATTGCTCGTCCGAACGCAAGGGGGCGCCGTTGTCGACACGCCAGGGCTTCGAGGGCTCGAGCTTTGGAATGCGGCCGAGGCCGACGTGAATGGTTTCGATGACATCGAACAATTGGCATTGCAATGCCGGTTCAGTAACTGCCAGCACAGGACCGAGCCGGATTGCGCCGTTCGATCTGCTGTCGAGCGCGGTGACGTCGATGGCGTGCGTCTGGCCGAGTACATCAATTCCAGGATTGCACGTAACCGCAGCAGTTGGTGAAGGTTGCTCTGCCGAGTTCTGAGATACCCCCAGTGCTCTGTTGCGCTCGCGTGCAACTCAAAACGCGCCGCTCGCGGGGCTCTGGCTCAAGCCTTCGAAGTTGATCCGCCGGAGGATTAACAGCATCGTGGCTCCGACCGTCGCTCGCGGAGGTCCGACGCTCACTAACAACAGATCGCGAATGGTCTCGCGCGCGATCGCGGTCGCTGCTTCTATGCGGTAGTGGCTCTGTCCTCCTTTGGGCATGGCGGAAACGAGGCTCTTCGGATCGCCGATGTCGCAACGCGTGCTGTCAACCGGATTTGCCCGCATCGGCCTCCTCGCCGACCTCACGGACGAGGAGCGGGCTGCCTTGGAGGCCGAGCTCGAGCCGATGCCGCTGATGCGTGGCGACATCCTCGTCCGGCAGGGCGAGGAGGCCGATGCACTCTACATCGTGGTTTCCGGGCGTTTCGACGTGCGCATTGCCGGCCGGTCGGAGCCGGTTGCCGAGATTGGGCCGGGCTCGCCTGTCGGTGAGATCGCGTTTCTGGCGGGAGGCTTGCGGACGGCCACGGTTACGGCGGTTCGGGATAGCTTGGTCGTCCGTCTCGAGCGGAGCCACTTCGATCGTCTGTGTGCCAGGATTCCGCGCATCTGGGGCGCGCTCACCGCCGCGCTGGCCCGGCGGCTGGCTGACCAGACGGCGGGGCGTGCGCAGCAGATCGACAGCGTGCCACGGACAATTGCCGTGGTCCGGGCCGGAGTCGAGCCGGTGCCAGCGGCTTTCGTCACCGATCTGGTTGCCGCATTCGGCCGCCTCGGAAGGACGAGGTTGGTCGATAGCTCCAACGTCCGCGATGTGACCGGGGAGCGGGACCTCGCCAGCGGGGGGGCAACGGAGGCCTTGAACGCGCTGGAAGGCGCCCACGACACGGTCATCTACGTTGCCGATCCGCTGCTGACCGCATGGTCCGAGAAGGCGATGCGCCAGGCAGACCTGGTTCTGCGGGTCGGGCTGGTCAGCCGGGACGCGGCGTCGCTTGTCGCCGAGAACGTCCTCGAGCAGTTTGCAAGCAAGCTCGTGGCTCCGGGCGCGCAGCGGCTGGTGCTTCTGCATCCGCGGCGGCGCGGGCCGCAAGGGACGCGACACTGGCTGGCTGGGCGCAACGTCGGAATGCATCACCATGCGGCGCTGGGCGAGCGGGCGGACGTCGATAGGGTCGCCCGCTTCGTCACGGGACGCGCACTCGGACTTGTAACGTGTGGGGGTGGTGCCTTCTGTGCAGCCCACGTCGGCCTATACAAGGCGCTCGTCGAGAAGGGGGTTTCTTTCGACATCATGGGCGGGACAAGCGGTGGCAGCGCGATGGCGGCAGGCTTCGCGATGGGCCAGACGCCCGACGAGATCGACCGCGTAATCGACGACATATTCGTCAGGCAGCGTGCGCTCCGGCGCTATACTTGGCCGCGGTATTCTATCCTCGATCACACGCGGTTCGACCGGTTGCTCGAGGAGTGTTACGGCGGCGTCGAGATCGAGGATCTCTGGCTGCCGTTCTTTGCAATCTCGACCAACCTGTCGCGCCACGGCCTCACCTGTCATCGCCGGGGCAGTCTCTGGGAGGCGGTGCGCGCCTCAGGGTCGATCCCGGCGCTGCTGCCGCCTTTCTACACCCGAGAGGGAGAGATGCTCGTCGACGGCGCCTTGGTCGACAATGTGCCGGTGCGCTCGATGCGCGAGATCAAGGCCGGGCCGAACATTGTGGTCGCCTTCGAGGTCCCTCAGCTCGAGCGGTTTGCCGTCGACTATCGCTCACTGCCCTCACGCGGCGCACTGGCGCGGCGGATGCTTTTTCCGTTCTCGAGCCGACCCCTGCCTGATGCGCCGAGCCTCGGTGCCGTTCTCATGCGCAGCCTGCTTGCTAACCGCAACGAGTTCGAGCGCCACCTGCAACCCAGCGATCTGTTGATGGTGCCGCCGCTGCCTGCCGGCATGAGCATTCTCGATTGGGGACGGCACGGCGAGTTGATGACTCGTGCCCACAGTTGGGGGCTCACCGAGGTCGATCGCTTGCGCGAGGACGGGCATTCAGCCCTGACCCGGTTCCAGGCGAGTGCCGCGATCGTGCCCGCGCGACGATGATCGAGCACTCGTGAGCGGACGTGATTAGGCGGAACGCCCGCCGTGCAGTATCTCGGAGCATCCGTCTGAAAACTGAATCCCCCCGGCCAATCTTGCTTCAAGTCACCCGGCGGGACTAAATGCCATACTCGAGGAGCGAGCCGGACATGGTGTCGAGACGCACCTTCAGCGTTGCTACCGTGACAACTGTCGCTGCCGCCCTGCTTCCGCAGCGGGTTGCGGCGAGTGATGCGCCGAAAGGAGTGTTCCCAGTGCAGAAGTCCGACGAGGAATGGAAGAGCTCCCTCACCAAGGAGCAGTACTACGTTCTGCGCCAGCACGGCACGGAACGTGCCTTCACCAGCCCGCTCGACAAGACGTACGCAGAAGGCGAGTACCACTGCGCCGGCTGCAACAGCCTGCTCTTCACCTCCGACACGAAGTTCGATAGCCGGACCGGCTGGCCGAGCTTCTTCAAGCCGGTCGAGAAGGCCGTCGGTACGACAACCGACCGCAGCTTCTTCATGACGCGCACCGAGGTGCATTGTGCGACCTGCGGCGGGCATCTTGGGCATGTCTTCCCGGACGGGCCGCCGCCGACCGGGCAGCGCTACTGCATGAACGGTGTCGCCATGACGTTCGTGTCGAAGACGGGCGGCCCTTCGGCGGCGCCGGACAAGAGCGACAGCAAGTCCTGAGCTGAACCTTGCCTGGAGGCCTTGCCATGAACCGCTCTATACCCGTGGCGATCGGATTGATCGCTGCGATTGCAATGGTGCTTATTGCCGGCCGTGGGGCCGTGCATGCGCAAGCACCAGCCCGCGAGGACAGCGGTAAAGCTCCGGCTCAACGTCCCGCCAAGACCGAGGTGGCTACGTTTGCTGGCGGCTGCTTCTGGTGTGTCGAATTCGATTTCGACAAGGTGGAGGGTGTCGTCTCCACCGTGTCCGGCTTCATGGGCGGCTCGACGCCCAACCCGACCTACAAGCAAGTGACATCTGGCGGGACCGGGCACATCGAGGTTGTTAGCATCACGTTCGATCCGACCAAGGTAACGTACAAGAGTCTGGTCGACCATTTCTGGAAGACGATCGACCCTTACGATGCCGGCGGGCAATTCTGCGACCGTGGCGAAAGCTACACGACGGCCATCTTCGCGCATTCAACCGAACAGAAGAAAATCGCTGAAGCCTCCAAGGCGGAGGTCGAGAAGTCGGGCCCACTGAAGCAGCCGGTCGCAACGACGATCAGAGACGCGGGCACCTTTACGGCTGCCGAGGACTCCCACCAGAACTTCCATGTGACGAACCCGGTTCGCTATAAATTTTATCGCTACGGCTGCGGACGGGACCAGAAGCTCGAAGCGCTTTGGGGCAAGAAGGCAGGCCATTGACGGGACATCCGGCCCGCTCCGAATTCCACCCACTTCCATTTACCGGTGGGTGGACCGCGCTCCATTGAAGCCTAGCGGGTCGAAAATCGCGGGAAAATCCGCCGCCTCGATGCCGTCATTCGCCGGGATCGTCGTGCGACCAGAGGCATAGCCGATCGCATAGAGCCGCTTCAGGATGTCGGGGTCGCTGCTTCCGATATCGCGAAGTTTGGTCATTGTTTCGGGGCTGGCGTGTACGGCGCCGAAAAGTCGCTCGATGTGCTCGCGCTCCAGGCTTGCGTCATAGCGTTGAAACGACAGCAACTCCTCGCCGTGACTGAGGTGACCGCGCAGATTCGTCACCTCGCCGTTGATCATCCAGGGCTTGCGCGGCTCGCTCATGGCCTGCAGCATCATGATGGTGTTCTGCGATGTGTCTTGAATCATCCCCAGCATCGAAGTCATGGCTTTGCGCCACGCCTCCGACTTCATGAAGGGCTTTGGGTCCTGGCGATTGCGCCACCAGCCCGTGCCAACCGACACCTCGAACAGATAGTCCCTCCCCGACGGCCAGCAAAGGCCATACGGCGGCAGGGTCGCAGTCAGGTACGCCTGCAGTCCCGGATTGTTGAGGCCTGCTACAGCGCCGTCCACGAATATTCCCAGCTCTTCGCCGTAGAGATCGTCCCTTTCCGCGATGACGACCTCGACTGGCTCGAAGTACATCGGTGCCGCCGATGAAGCGCGAATGAGGCGCCACAGCTCGTAGTCCTTGTTGGGCCGCCATTCCCGCTTCGGGCTTTCCCAGTAGAGCGAGCGAGGGCAATTGGTGAGTACCCAGGGAGACGCGGTGTCGATGCGTTTCGAGCAGATCAACAGGCCTGTTCGCAGTTTCGGAGACCCGAGTGTCGTGTCGCCCAGGTAGCTCTTGAGCTTGCTTGCCAGAACTCCCGAATCATAGACCTCGCCATACACGCCGCCGGGAATTCCGGCCATCCGTCGCCACCAGGCCTCCGTCGTCTGCCGGAAAATCTCCGAGCTCATCGAGGTATAGATCGTCGTGACCTCCGCCACTGACATTCCCAATGCCAGCGCACTGGCGATGATGGCCCCCGTGGACGTCCCCGCGATCAGGTCGAAGTAGTGGCAGAGCCGGAACTCTTCCGGCTTGCCTGGGTAGCGCGGCGCCAGTGTCTCCTCGATGCGCTGGAGGATGCCGAGGGTGATCAGGCCACGGACTCCGCCGCCATCGAGCGACAGGATGCGCTTGCCCTCGCCTGCCCTCGCGTCGAGGTGCCAGTCGCGGCTGTTGTAGTCGACGGCTCCGGTCATGCATCCCTCCCCCAAACATCGTCAGCGTGACAAGGATGCGCCGTTGCGCACGCCCCGCACCGCATTCTACCCTCGTAAAAACGTCTCGATCATGATCATGCCTGGAGAGCATCCGTGACCAGTCCAAAGGGTCTTCCCAAACGCAAGCTCGGCCGGACCGGGCTCGAGGTGACTGCGCTCGGCTTCGGCAGCGCGCCGCTTGGCGACATCTACGAGGTGCTCGATGATCGTGTGGCAATCGAGACCGTGGAGACCGCGGCCGCCGCGGGTGTGTCGCTGTTCGACACGGCGCCATTCTATGGTCAAGGGAGCGCTGAGCACCGGATCGGGACGGCGCTCAGGCGTCGGCCCAAGGGAAGCTACGTCGTCTCGACGAAGGTCGGGCGACTGCTGACGCCGGCGCCCAAGGGGCGGGTCAAGACGAGCCGTTTCGTCGGCGGCCTCGAGTTCAACGTGACCAACGACTACAGCTACGACGCGGCGATGCGCTCGCACGAGCAGTCCTTGCATCGGCTCGGGCTTCCCGCGGTCGACGTGGTGCTCATCCACGACGCGGATGCCTGGACGCATGGCCAGGAGGAAGGGCCGAAGCGCTATCGCGAGGCCATGGAGGGCGCCTATCGCGCGCTCGAGAAGCTCAGGAGCGAGGGAGTCATCAAGGGAATCGGGCTCGGACTCAACGACCCCGCCTACATGGCGCGATATCTGCGCGACGGCGACTTCGATTGCATTCTTATGGCAGGCCGCTACTCGCTGCTCGAGCAGCCGGCGCTCGAGGAGGTGCTGCCAATCGCGGAGCAGAAGAACATTGGGGTGATGCTCGGTGGTGTTTTCAACTCGGGCATTCTGGCAACGGGACCGGTGGCGGGCGCCCGCTACAACTACACGCCTGCCCCGCCCGAGATCATCGCCAAGGTGCAGAAAATCGAGCGCGTCTGCGAGAGCCATGGGGTGCCGCTGGCGACGGCGGCGATGCATTTCCCGCTCGGGCATCCCGCAGTGTCTTCGCTCGCGCTCGGAGCGGTCCAGCCCGAGGAGGTGCGCCGGAACGTTGCGGCCATGACAGCCAAGGTTCCGGCGTCCTTGTGGAGCGATCTCAAGGCCGAAGGCCTTCTCGACCCGTCAGCGCCTGTTCCGGCGTGATTGTCGTGGACCGCGGGGTGCTGCGTCGGCAAGCTGGCCTTACCCGCCGTATCGATCCTGTTCCGGCCACGTTGCATGGCCGGCTTCGATGTGGCGCTGGGCGAGAATGGCGTCGATAAAGAATTTGGTGGCCCAATTCGGGTACTGCAGCGGAGCATACCGCCCGTAGATGGGAAATGAGCCGGAGATCCCACCGTGCCAGGGCGCGCCCTCTTCGAGAGCCTGGTAACGCGCCACCTCGCTCAGCAGCCTGTCTGCCGTCGCGCGATAACGGGTCTCGCCGCCGATCGCGAACAGCCGATAGAGGACGATGGCCAGCTGGGCATAGCCGGTCAAACAGATGTGCGACGAGAGGTACTGCCACTGGGGTCCGAGTTCGGCCGCAATGCGACCGTGACGCTCGGCGAGCCGGCAGACCTCGTCGGCTGCGCGTCGCACGGAGGCGAGACACGCTTCGTCGCCGCTCAGGTAGTGGATCTGCAACAGCCCTCGCATCACGTAGGCGGTTCCGTGCGTATTGGCGTTTCCGCCGGGTTTGAAGTTGTTCGAGAGATAGAAGCCGTGCTCGTTCTGCTGCGCTATGGTCCAGCGTGCGCAGTCCGCTGCGCGATCGACGAAATCCGCCTCTCCGAGGAGTTCGCCGGCGGCCATGAGGGCCCAGGCCGAACGGACGTTGTAGGCGTGCACTATCTGGTGGCTCATGTTTCGAACGAAGCAACCGCTCTCGTCCATGGATGTGACGAGAAACTCGGCCGCCCGTCGTGCGGGCATGGAAAACGTCGCGCCGAGCCCTTGATGGATCAGGGTGTTGAAGCCGAGCAGGATCATCCCGGTATCGAAGACGTCCGGTTCGCTCTGGACTCCGTACTCGCGGCCCGCATAACCGCCGTCTGGACGCTGGATGCCGGCGAGCCAACTGCCCATCGTCTCGGCCGTCGCAACGAGCTCGGGGGTTTGGCGCTCGCGGGCCAGGGTGATCAGCGTCGGGATTATGTAGCCGGTGGTCTCAGGATAGGGCGGCATCCAGCCCTTCATGAAGCGGTAGCCCTTCGAGGACGCCTTGCCGTCGCAGGCCTCGATAGAGCGCACAAGCCAGTCGACAGCCGCGTCAAGGTGAGCATCTGCGATCCGGCCAGGAACATGTCCCGACGCGCCGGAGACGCGAGCCTGCACGCTGTCTCCAACCGCTCGCTTGATGAAATGGGTCAACATCCTTGCGTCGATCCTCGCAACCTATGCCGGCTTGTCTGGAAAAAGCCATTGTCCGGCGTTCTCACGCCGACAGTCCCGATCGCGTCGGGTGGGCGCCTCGAACCGAATCTGAGGGGCTCGTCAGAAGCCTAGCCGCTCGCGGACACGCGGTACTATACGACGCAGCAGCAAAAGCAGGAATCTGGAGTTGGAAACATAGTATCTGTGAGCCAGCCGGCGAGGCTCCTGCGCGATGCGGAACAGCCATTCCATGCCCAACCGCTGCATCAGCCGTGGCGCTCGCTTGACGTTGCCAGAGAGCACGTCGAACGACCCTCCGACGCCCATCTGCAACGGCACGTCAAACTCATCGCGGTAGCGATTGAGGAAGCGTTCTTTGATCGGACTCGAAATCCCGACGAACAAGCAGTCGGCGCCGCTGGCCTTGATATCGGCGACGATCGCCGGCTCGTCCTCTGGACGGAAGTAGCCGTTACGCCATCCGGCAATCTTGAGATTGGGGTGGCGCCTCTGCAGTTGGTTAACGAGGTCCTTGATGACGGACTCGGTTGCTCCTAGGAGATAGGGGCGGAAACCGCGTTGCTCGCAAACACTGATCATTTGCGTCATCAAGTCGATGCCGGTCACGCGCTCCGCTACGGGGACACCTAGCAAATGGCATCCCCAGATAACGCCCATGCCGTCGGCGCAGACGACGTCGCTTTCCTCGAGCCACCTCCGAAATTCCGGATCGCTTTGGGCGTCAATGACTTTCGAGACGTTGACGTCGCCCATCTGCAGACGAAACCGTTCCGCCATGGCGCGCGTAGCCAGGTCGACCGCGTCATTCCATGAAACGAAATCCACCGGCGCGCCGAGAAAACGGTCGCGACGGATATCCAGTTTACGCACCAACATCAAGACGAACCCCGATCTTCGTCGTGCAAGCGTTAATATACCACTACGCTTCGGATCGCATTGCAATAGACTAACGAAATGATGCGCTAGGCGTAGCGAGTTAGAGTTAAATGTTGCTGAGATCTACATCCGCATTCATACGGTGCTCGCGATCGCGACAGGAAGAACGTGTGGCGTCAGCAGATATGCCCCTATTTGATTGATTTAACTAGAGATTGTACAACTCGCGGCACGATGGTTCGCAGCTGCGCCGTTCGAATGCGGCAGCAGCGCGTAGGTCAGCAGAAGGCAAGTCATGCTGGTGACCGCGATTCAAGTTAGAGTCCGCTTATGTTCGACATCGCGATCATCGGCGGAGGGGTCAACGGCTGCGGCATCGCTCGCGATGCGGCCGGTCGCGGCATGGCCGTTCTCCTTGTCGAGAAGGGAGATCTGGCGAGCGGCACCTCCTCGGCTTCGACCAAGCTCATTCACGGCGGGTTGCGCTACCTCGAGCACTACGAGCTGCGGTTGGTCGCGGAGGCATTAGCCGAGCGCGAGGTGCTTTGGCAGATGGCGCCGCACATCGTGTGGCCGCTCCGATTTGTGCTCCCGCATCATCGGGGACTGCGGCCGGCCTGGATGATCCGGCTCGGCCTTGCCCTCTACGATCGAATCGGCGGGAGGCGATTACTGGCGCCAAGCCGCGGCCTCGATCTCGGGCGCGATCCGGCGGGTGCGCCCCTGAAGCGCGATTTCATCCGCGGCTTCGAGTATTCGGATTGCTGGGTGCAGGATGCGCGCCTCGTCGTCCTGAACGCAGTCGATGCGGCGAGGCGGGGCGCGGTCGTTCGGGTGGGCACGGAAATGGTCGGGGCGCGCCGCGAAGGCGGGAGCTGGACGGTCAGTCTGCGTAGCCTGGCAACGGGAGAAGAGCGAGCCGAGAGCGCCCGCATTCTCGTCAACGCGGCCGGTCCCTGGGTCGAGGACGTGCTGGCGGCACGCCTCGGCAGCAATGCTCGGGCACGTGTGCGACTGGTCAAAGGCAGTCATATCGTCGTCGCCAGGCTCTTTGCGCATGATCGCGCATACATTTTTCAGAACAGCGACGGCCGCATCGTCTTCGCCATACCTTACGAGGACGACTTCACGCTGATCGGCACAACGGATGTCGAGTACGCCGGGGATGCGTCAGTCGCGAAAATCGATGCGGCCGAGGTCGCGTATCTCTGCGATGCCGTCAGCACCTATTTCGCCAAGCCTGTGACACCCGACCAGGTCGTGTGGAGCTACTCCGGCGTCCGGCCGCTCTACGACGACGGAGAGGCGGCACAAAGCGTGACCCGAGACTTTGTGCTGGAGCTTGACGCGCCGACGGGCGCAGCACCGGTCCTCAGCGTATTCGGCGGTAAGATCACCACCTATCGACGATTAGCCGAGGCGGCCATGGGCAAGCTCGAACCGTGGCTAGGCGGCGCAGGTCCAGCCTGGACCAAGGGAGCCGTCCTGCCCGGTGGCGACTTCACGGTGACAGGCTTCGAGACTCTCGTCGGCGCGCTGAGCCGTGAGTTCGGTTTTCTACCGCAACTGACAATTCGCCGGTTGGCGCGGGCATATGGGACGCGAACGCGCGAGATCCTGCTTGGCAGTAAGTCGCTCGAGGATCTGGGCCGCCACCTCGGTGCCGACCTCTATGAGCGAGAGGTCGCTTGGCTGATGGACGAGGAGTGGGCGCGCACCGCCGACGATGTTCTGTGGCGGCGCGGCAAGCTCGGTTTGCGGTTCTCGGCGGCCGAGTGCACTGCGCTCGCCCAGTGGATGGCGGATCGAGGCGTCATGGCGCCTGACGAGCAGCGCCGGCACGTGTGAGTTCGTCGATTTCGGGCTCGGTCATTCCGCCCAAAGTCGTCAAAACATCGCGCGTGTGCTCGCCAAGCTCGGGTGCGCCCTGCGGCGGAAGCGGCCGGGTCTCGTGCAGGCGCGCGGGCGTCATCAGCGCACGATAGGGCCCAGCAGAGCGGTGCACGACCTCTCTGAGGGTGCCGCGCGCTGCAACCAGCTCGCTCGATAGGGCTTCGGCGACGGTGGCCACCGCCCCTGCCGGCACCCCCGCGGCCCGCAACGCGGAGATCCAGTGGTCGCGCGGCTCGTTAGCGAAGAGCTCGGAGAGAATGCGACCGAGATCCGCGACGTTCGTCAATCTTCCGGCGCCTTTCGCAAAGCGCTCATCGGTTAGCAGCTCGGGGCGACCGACGACGTCATTGCAGAGTGCGACGAACTGAGCCTGCGTGATGCACGCCATGACGAAGGGGCCGTCGTTGGCCTCATAGACATCGGCGGGCTGCGCGACTTGGTTGGCGTTGCCCGTCCGAGTTGGGTTGCGGCCGGTCATCAGATAGCCACCACCATGATTGGCGAGCATGTTCATCGCCGTCTCATGCAAGGCCAGCTCGATCAGCCGCCCTTCGCCCCCGAGCGCGACGTGGCGCAGGGATGCCGCAACCGCCTGAGCCGCATAGAGGCCGGTCACCAGATCGACAACTGACGGGCCGACGCGCATCGGACGTCCGTCAGGCTCCCCAATCATGGACATGAGGCCACCTTCGGCCTGGGCAATCGGATCGTAGCCGGGAACGTCGATGTTCGGGCCTGATCGCCCGTAACCCGAGATGGCGCAATAGATCAGCGAGGGGCGGATGGCTTTCAAGATCTCATACCCGAGCCCGAGCCGCTCCATGACGCCGGTCCGGTAGTTTTCGACAACGACATCGGCGTTGGCGACAAGTCTCAGGAACGCCGCCTTTCCAGCGGGAGCTTTGAGATCCAGCGCGACCGATCGTTTGTTGCGATTGATGGTCAGGAAATAGGTCGATATGCCCTCGAGATTGGGATGAAGGAACGAGCGTGTATCGTCACCGCCCTCTGGATGCTCGATCTTGATGACGTCGGCGCCCATGTCGGCCAGCATCAGGCCGCAATAGGGTCCGGCGAGCACGCGTGACAGATCGAGGACCGTAACGCCGGCGAGTGGCAGGGGCAGCTCCCCCGTCGTGGCGCTCACGGGCGCCTCGCTTGAACGGCTCGGCCCGCAACAACGCTTCGCACTCCACCACCCGTCATGTCGGATCCCTCTATCGCGTCCGCATTATCCAAGTGCCGAGTTTAGAGGGACTTCGCCACTTGCGGTCAAGGTCGGCCGTTCCCGAGTTGACACCAGTCTACCCAGGCCGGACAGTCTTGCCGAGCAAAGCGGCCCAGCAGAGACCGCCATTGCCGCATGGGGGCGAGACGTCCAGTGAACGACTTTCTGATCAATCTCGAGAATGTCCTGCAGGCTTTGTCTGCCGGGCTGCTACTCGGGGGCATCTACGGGCTGATGTGCGTCGGACTCGGCATCATCTTCGGCGTCATGCGCGTCATCAACTTCGGTCAGGGCGACCTGATGATGGTGGGCATGTACTGCGCATTCTATCTGTTCACGACGCTCGGCATCGGCAATTTTCTCGGCGCCGAGGTGGGGGCCATCGTGGCGGCGCTGCTCACCGGGCCGATCATGTACGTATTCGGGCTTTTGTTGCACCGGTTCCTGGTCAGCCGGGTTACGGGCGTGCGGGTGGCAGGCCTCGAGGGTGAGGGGCACTACGCCCAGCTCATCCTGACTCTCGGAATGGCTCTGATCCTCGCCAACGGCGGCCTTCTGCTGTTCGGCTCGACACCGGTGTCAATCAAATCCTCGCTCTCCTCGAGTGCCTGGGAAGTCGGGCCGTTCGTGGGGGAGTTCGTCAGCATCTTCGTCAACAAGGCACGCGGCATCGCGCTCGTCGTGTCGCTCGCGGTAGCGGCAGCGCTCTATTTCTTCATCACGCGGTCGCGACTTGGCAAGTCGCTGAGGGCAGCGGCCGACAATCCAGAAGCTGCGATCTACATGGGGATCGACGTCGACAAGGCGCATCGCATGGCGTTCGGCATCGGCACGGCAGTTACCGCCGTCGCAGGGGGACTGGTGGCGTCCTACTACCCTTTCCAGCCGTACGTCGGGCTCGAATTCGTGATCGTGATGTATGCCGGTGTTGTGCTGGGAGGGCTCGGCTCGATCATTGGTGCGTTCTGGGGCGGCATGATCATCGGCCTCGTCCAGCAGCTCGCCACGCTCGTTCTGCCGACGCAGCTGCAGAACACGGCTGTCTTCGTGGTGTTCCTGCTGGTCGTCTTTCTGAGGCCGCAGGGCCTGTTCGGCGTCAACGTGACGAGGGCCTGACATGCAAAGGCAATCGGCCGATATTCCGGGTGCAAGCCCCGAGCACACGAACCAAGGAAAGCCCGCCAAGGCGTGGCTCTGGCCGTTGATCGGCTTCACGATCGGCTATCTCGCCCTCGTCGCCGTGGTGCGCAACCAGTACTATCAGTTGATGCTGACGCTGGTGCCCGTCTGGGCGACGCTCGGCATCTCGTGGAACATCCTTTCGGGCTATTCCGGCCTAGTGTCCTTCGGCCATGCGGCATTCTTCGGGCTCGGTGCCTATACCCTGACGATCCTGTTCGTGAGCTTCGGAATCACTCCGTGGATCGGCATTTTCGGTGCGGGCGCGGTCGGCGCGCTCGCGGGGCTCGTCATCGGCTACCCCACGTTCCGGCTTCGCGGCCACTATTTTGCGCTCTCGATGCTCGCCTATCCTCTGGCGCTTCTCTACGTGTTCGAGTGGCTCGGCTACCAGGAAGTATCGCTGCCGATGCGGCGCGATGCGCCCGCAGCCTACATGCAATTCAGCGACAATCGGGTCTATACGCTGATCGCGCTCGCCATGATGATCGCGGCACTGCTCGTTTCGCTGCGGATCGAGCGCTCCAGGTTCGGCATGTCGCTGCTCGCCATCAAGCAGAACGAGATCGCCGCAGAAGCGGCGGGTATCGACACCTTCAGCTGGAAGCTCAAAGCCATTGTCGTTTCGGGGATGATCGCTGGCGCAATCGGCGGCTTCTATGCCGTTGTGCTGCTCGTCGTCACACCGCCGAGCGTGTTCGGCATGCTGACATCGGCTCAGGCCCTGATCATGGCCTTGTTCGGCGGTGTCGGCGCCGCATGGGGGCCGGTGATCGGAGCGGCCGTGCTGATCCCGCTGACCGAGATCCTCCATGCAGAGCTTGGCGACAAGCTGCCGGGCATCCAGGGCGTGGTGCTCGGCGTCTCCATCATCCTGATCATCCTGTTTGCGCCAGAGGGCATTCTCTGGAAAGTGCGAGACATGCTGCGCCGGCGACGGGGCACCGATGACCGCACCACCAGTGCAGGGCCTCGACTTGCGCCACCGGATGTCGGGACCTCGGCTGTCCCGGCACGGGCCGGACCACGAGCCGACGCGCCGGTAATGCTGGAGGTGCAAGGGCTTTCCAAAAGCTACGGTGGTCTCAAGGCGGTCCAGAACGTCAGCTTCGTGGTCAGAGAAGGCGAGATTCTCGGCATCATCGGACCCAATGGCGCCGGCAAGACGACACTGTTCAACTTGCTCAACGGCATCACGAGGGCCGACGTCGGCAAGGTGCGGTTTGCAGGTCAGGACATCTTCGGGCTCTCTGCGAATTCGATCTGCCGGCTCGGGATTGGGCGCACCTTCCAGGTCGTGAGACCGTTCCCGCGCTTGACCGTGCTCGAGAATGTGGTGATTGGCGCGTTCGTTGCGACCAGGTCCGACGACGAGGCCTATGTCCAGGCGCGCAAGGCGCTCGTGCGCGTCGGCATGGAAGGCGACGCGGATCTGCTTGCCGGTGGCCTTACGACAAAGCAGTTGCGTCTGCTCGAGCTTGCGCGGGCTCTGGCAGGCGATCCCAAACTGCTTTTGCTCGACGAGACACTGGCGGGTCTCGGCTCGGACGCCGTCGAGGACATGCTGGGCGTGATCCGGCGGGTAGCCGCCGACGGCACGACAATCGTCATCATCGAGCACACGATGCACGCGATGGTTAGACTTGCGGATCGCTTCGTCGTGCTCGATCACGGCACGGTTCTGGCAGAAGGCGCGCCCGAGGCCGTCACGCGTGATCCGGGTGTCATCGAGGCGTACCTCGGGAAGAAGTGGAGCGCGCATGCTCGAGCTTGATGACGTGCATGTGGCCTACGGCGGGCTCAAGGCGCTCGCGGGGGTATCGGTCAAGGTCGGTGCCGGCGATTTCGTCTCGATCATCGGTCCGAATGGCGCGGGCAAGACCACCTTGTTCAAGTGCATCTCGGGGATCGTCGCGCCAGTACAGGGCACCATCCGCTTCGACGGGCAGGATCTGACGAAGGTCCCCGCCGCCGACCGGCCGCATCTCGGGATTGCTCACGTGCCGGAAGGGCGCCAGGTGTTTCCAAATCTCTCGGTGCTCGAAAACCTCGAGATGGGCGCGTGGACATACGCCGGGCGTCGCGATTGGACAGACAATCTCGAGTACATCCTGGGCCTGTTTCCAGTCCTCGCCTCGCGCCGAGACCAGCTCGCAGGCACACTCTCGGGCGGCGAGCAGCAGATGGTGGCGATCGGCCGCGGGCTCGCGTCCTCGCCCCGTCTCCTCATGCTGGACGAGCCGTCGATGGGGCTCGCGCCGACGATCGTCGACAGCATTTTCGAGCGCATCGTCGAGATCCGGCGGGACAAGAAGCTGACGGTCCTGCTGGTCGAGCAGCGGGCCGTCGAGGCTCTGCAGTCCTGCGATCGCGGCTACGTGCTCGAGACGGGGCGCGTCGTGCTCGAGGGGGGCCATGAAGAGCTCCTCTCCGACGACCGCGTGCGCAAAGCCTATCTCGGCATCTGAGCCGAGGACCATAAATTGAAGCGGCACGGACATGATGCCGAAACCTTGGGAGGACCAACCATGACCCGACTTCTGAAGCCCTCGCGTCGGACCGTACTGCAGACAGGCCTGGCCGGGTCAGCTGCCATTGCTTTCGGGCCCTCGCGCTTGGCGCTCGCTCAAGTCCAAGAGGTGAAGGTCGCACTCATCGCCCCGTTGTCAGGGCCGTGGGCCCGCCAGGGTGCCTTGAAGAAAATGGGCGCTGATCTCGCAATCAAGCACATCAATGCGGAAGGCGGCATCAAATCCCTCGGCGGCGCGAAACTGAAGCTCGTCGTGATGGACGCCGGCGACAGCGCTGAGAAAGCCAAGAATGCCGCACAACGGCTCGTCTCATCCGAGCCGGACGTCGTTGCCGGTGTCGGCTCGTGGCTCTCGTCGTTCTCGCTCGCGATCACCGAGGTGACGGAGCGTGCCGAACTTCCCTGGCTGACGCTTTCCTACTCCGATCAGCTGACGCTGCGGGGGTTCAAGAACGTCTTCCAGACCTCTCTGCCTGCGAGCTTCATGGCCGGTGAGACGATGACGACGGCTCTCAACCTCGCCGAGAAAGAGACGGGCAAGAGGCCCAAGACCATCTCGGTCATCAACGACAATACGGCCTCGCCGGTTGCCTTCACCAAGGACCTGCGGGCGGGTGGCCTCGAGAAGATGGGTTTGAAGGTCGTCTCGGACGACGTCTTCACGCCACCGCTCGCTGACGCCACGCCGCTCGTGCAGAAGCTGAGGTCGGCGCGTCCCGAGCTGTTGCTCATGTTGCCGACGGCGCTCAGCGACTACAAATTGCTGCTCGAGAAAATGAACGAGTTCGGGCTCAGCAAGGGCCGCCTGCCTGTCGTCTCGAACGGCGCGCCGCTAGGCACCCCCGAGATCCTGAATCTGCTCGGAAAGGACCTGCTGGAAGGGCTCATCTTCTCGATAGCCAATTGGCCGGGCAAGGGGCAGGAGATGCTCGAGGAGGAGTTCAAGAAGGAGACCGGCGAGCCTTGGCTGTCTCAAGATCCGCTGTGCAGCTACGGCCACATCATGGTCATGCGCGAGGCGATCGAGCTCGCGGGCAAAGCAGACCGTAAGGCTGTCGGCGATGCGATGCGCAAGCTCGACACGAAAGGCGGCTCGGGCAGGTTCTTTCCCGGTGGCAACGGGGGCATGAAGTTCGACGAGAAGGGCCGTCGCGTCGGTGCCGAGATCGTCTTCGTACAATGGCAAGGCGGCGTGCCGGTCACGGTTTTCCCCGAGGCGGCTGCGGTCAAGAAGCCGATCTGGGTCAAGAAGTGAGCCATGTCTCCCCATGCTCAAATGCGGGCGTGGGGAGAAATGCGCTCGTGTGAGGAACCGTCATGCGCATCCATTCGATAGAGGCGATCGCCGTCGACATCCCGCTCACGCGCAATTTCGGCGGAGCCACGTACTCCGTGTTGAAGCGCTCTACGGTGGTGACGCGACTGCGGACGGAGGGTGGCCTCGTCAGTGAGATCTACAACGGCGACAACCGGGCCGACGGTCCGGAGATCTGCCGCTTGATCCACGAGGTATTGGCGCCCGCAGTGAAGGGACTCGACATTTTTGCGGTCGAGCGCATCTGGGAGACCATGTTCGCCTTCACCACGGCGAACGGCGATCGCAAGGTGCTGCTCGAGGCGATCGCCTGCGTCGACTGCGCGGTTTGGGACGTCATGGGTAAAGCGGTCGGACGCACCGTCGGCGAGCTGCTTGGGGGCTATCGACGCGACAATCCCATCATCTCGATCGGCGGCTACTACATGGAGGGCAAAACCCTCGGGGACATCGGGCGCGAGATGGAGATGTATCGCGCGGCCGGAATGGCAGGCTGCAAATTCAAGGTCGGGGGGCTCGCGCCAGAGGAGGACGCCAGGCGCGTCGAGGCTGCCCGCAAGGCAGCCGGGTCGGATTTCGTCCTGGCTGTCGATGCCAATCGCGGCTGGTCCGCCGAGAACGCGATCCGTTTCGCCCGGCTGGTCGAGCCGCTCGACATCGCCTGGTTCGAGGAGCCCTGCCATTGGTCGGACGACGCCGCGCAAATGGCACGCGTCCGTCAGGCGATCCGCTTGCCCGTTAACGCCGGGCAGTCTGAGATCACCAGCCATGGCGTTCGGCGCCTGCTCGATGCGCAAGCCGTGGATCTCGTCAATGTCGACGTGTCGGAGTGCGGCGGCGTCACCGACTGGCGACGCTCGGCGGCACTTTGTTGGGCGTCGGGAGTTAAGCTCGCACATCACGAGGAATCCCAGATCGCGCAGCACCTGCTGTCGGCCGTACCGCACGGTACGTACATCGAGTGCTTTGCCGATCCCGAGCGCGACCCGATTTGGCAGCGGATGTGGGCCAACCGGCCTTCTCCAAAGGGCGGCATAATGCCGGTGACGAGTGGCCCCGGCTTCGGCCTGGAGCTGGACGCCGACATGATCCGCCGGTACAGGACAGCCTGAACGGGCAGCGTCGGCCGACAGCCGTCCTCAACCCCTCAGTGTTCGTGACCGAGGGACGGTCGAGCATCGTGAAGCCGAAGCCACATCAATGCGGTCTTCATCATTTCGCCTTGCAAACGACCAATCGACCGACTATGAGAAACCTCCTTGCCGAGGTCCCTTTTCGTAGGGGCTTCCGCTGGAAGTCCGGAGCTGCGCTCCGGGTGCGCGCCGGTAGCTCAGTTGGATAGAGCGCCTGACTACGGATCAGGAGGTCGTGGGTTCGAATCCTTCCCGGCGCGCCAATCAATCCAAAGAATTAAGTCGTACTCTTAAGCGCTCGAAATGTGCTAGCGCGAGTAGTGCGGAACGCGGCCACCGCGCCGACCTCGGTCTCCCGTCACACGCGACGTGTGGGACTTTGCCGTGTTGGTTGTGCGCCTGCTGAACCCATTTCGGGTGTGGCGCTGCCCTTGACGAAGAGCATCTCGGTTGCACAAGGAGCGATGGCCGATGTCTCACCAGACCGACAATTGGGGCTGGCGTGCCCGCATCGGCATGTTCATCGTCGGCAACGAGGTCGTGCCCGAGGCTGAATGGTGGGCGCTCGTGCCGCCGCGCTCCGGCATCTCAGTCCACGCTGCGCGGGTGACGGCCCGCGCTCCCTGGGCCAAATGGCGCGACGATCGCAGCGCCGTCGATCTCGAGGACGACTTGGCGCGCGGCTGCCGCCAGTTCGCCGCCATGCGCCTCTCGGTCGCCGTGATCGGCCACAGCTCGTCGAGCATCCTCGGTGGCGAAGGCTGGGATGAAGCCGTCGTGGCCGCCATGACCCCGCTCCTCGCACACGGCACGAAAGCCACCACCAACGGCCTCGACAGCCTCGCCGCGCTCAAAGCCTTGGGCATCAAGCGCCCCTTCGTCGTCTTTCCAGCATGGTTCAATGACGCCACCGTCGCGGCCGGCATTGCCTACTACACTGCGCGAAGCTTCGCACCCGCTGGCCATTTGCGCTATGACCCCGGCCGCAAATGGCGCGATGTGCCGTTCGCCGAACTCTACCCCCA
This sequence comes from Rhizobiales bacterium Ga0077524, assembly GCA_001464755.1. GTDB lineage: Bacteria > Pseudomonadota > Alphaproteobacteria > Rhizobiales > Hyphomicrobiaceae. Next base: position 5,364 of record LNDR01000401.1, on the reverse strand, counting down.
AGGCATGGGCTTCGAGCAGGAGACCGAGCCGCTCTACGCCCAGATCCGTGCCGCCTGCCCGGCCGACGCCGACGGCATCTACATCGCTGGAACCGGCTTGCGCTGCGTCGGCATCATCGACACGCTCGAGCAGGACCTGAAGCGCCCTGTCCTGACCGCCAACCAGGTGAGCCTCTGGCATGGCCTGAGATTGTCGGGCGTGCACGTGCGCATCGATGGCTACGGCAGCCTTTTCGAACGCTGAAGCGTGATGTTTGGGAGGCCTGATACCGGACAGACCCGGCCGCGGAAATTTGCGCTGGTTCAAAACAGTCGTGAACGAGAGACATGAGGGCGGCCGGCAAGGCGCGCTTAGCGGGCGGCGGCGGCGTTGACGATAAATTGCGCGCGCCGCGAGCCGAACTCTTGCTCCCACCTGGCGCCGGTTGCGCGGCGCGGTCTTGGCGGCGACAATTCCGCCAGCGATGCCGCCCCGGAGGACTCCGCCCCATGACCAAGCTCCCCGAGTACGAGATCCACGCCATCCGCTACGCCACGCGCGATGCGATCCGCCGCGAGCACTTCATCGGCGGCGATCCGCACGAGAGCCCGATGCCGATGGACTATTTCGTCTGGGTCATCACAGGCCCGGCCGGCGCTATCGTTATGGACCTCGGCTTCACCGCCGAAATGGCGAAGGAGCGCAAACGCATCTTCCTCCGCTGCCCCATCGAGAGCCTGAAGCTCGTCGGCGTCGATGCCCGCGACGTTAACGATGTGATCGTCAGCCATATGCACTACGACCACGCTGGAAATCTCGGCGCATTTCCGAAGGCGCGCTTCCACATCCAGGCGCGCGAGATGGCCTACGCCACAGGGAAGTACATGCGCTATTCGAAGCCCGGCCATAGCTATCACGTCGAGGACGTGGTCGACATGGTGCGGCTCAATTTCAAGGGCCGCGTCGAGATGCACGAGGGCATGGTCGAGATCGCGCCCGGCATCACCTTGCACCCGGCGCCGGGCCACGCCGACGGCCTGCAGGTGGCGCGCGTCCATACCAAGCGTGGCTGGGTCGTGCTCGCTTCGGACGCGACGCACTACTACGAGCACATCATGAAGGATCGTCTCTTCATGACGGCCTTTCATATTGGCGAGATGCTCGACAGCTATAAGGTCGTGCGCAAGCTGGCGCCATCCGCCCGCCACATCATTCCGGGGCACGACCCGCACGTCATGAAGGAATACGAGCCGCCGAAGCCTTCGCTGGCTGGCGCCGTCGTCCGCCTCGACGTGGCACCGACCGGGCCCGCCCCTGACTTCCCCGAAAGCCACTGATCGGCGGAGTGGTTTACCGAGGCGGTGCCTTCGCGAAGGCATCGGTCAGGATGCCCAGCACCGTTTCGATGGCTGAGGCCCGCGCCGCCGGGTCGGTCCCGATCTGAACCTCACCGTCGCCGCGTGCGGAGAGTCCGACACCACGTCTGGTGCGGCGCGGCGAGTTGGGCGCGTCGAAACCATGCGCGGCCCCCGGATACTCGATCAGCTTGATGCCTGGGCGCTTGGCCAACTCGCGACATGGCTCCGGAGGCGTCCAGTCGTCGTCGCTCCCGATCAAGATCGTCAACGGCAGTCCGACGGAATAGTCGGCGCGCTCGGCCGGCAGACGGCACCCTGGATAGAAGGCTATCGCCGCTCGCAACCCAACTGCTGACTTTGCGAGTTGCGGCTTGTCGGCCGCCATGAGAACGGTCGTGCCTCCATTGGACCAGCCGATCAGTGCAATTCGATTACCGTCGATGAACGGCTGCCGCGCGAGCCAGGAGGTGGCAGCGATCGCATCGGCCACGCGATGCCGAGGGCGGATCGGCCGGACGTCCCCCGTGCTGGTGCAAATCTCTCTGAAACCGCGCGGATTGAAGCTGTCCGGAAACATCACTGCATACCCGAGTTCGGCGAGGCGCTCAGCCCAATCGGCATCCCTCGCCGCAAGACGCCCATCTCTTCGGAACAGACCGCCGCATCCGTGCAGTGCCACGACCGCTGGCACGGCCTGATTGGAAGCCGGTTTGCGCAAGTAGGCCTTGATCGTGGCCGCTCTCTCCCCTGTCACCGGGATGTCAACGCTCTCAAATCCGGCAGGGACGGGTTGAGCGGCCAAATCTGCCGGGCTCGCGAAAATCATGCCCCAGCAGAGGAATGCGATCACACCGATCTCGATCCGGCCCATCAGCATCTCCCACTCGAGGCTCAGCTATCGCGATCCCAAGCGCATGACCGAAAGCAAAACGCCGGGCGAAATGGCCCGGCGTAGCGCAATTACCAAACGAGTACGTGGCGCCCTAGTTCAGCTTGCCCTTCAGCTCCCGAATCGACTGCTCGACCAGTCCGCCGGCGACACTCCCCTGCACGCGGGCAGCGAGCACCCGCTCCGCAGCTGTCGTGGCGGCCTCGATCACGGCGCCTCGAACCTCGCTCAGCGCCTGGGCCTCGGCGCGCGCGATCTTTTCCTCGGCCATCCGGGAGCGGCGCTCGATCGACTCTTTCAGAGCCTTCTCTGACTGCTCCTTGATGGCCATCGCCTCGCGCTCAGCGTTCTCGATGATCGCCTTGGCCTCATCGTCGGCGCGGCGCTGCTTTTGCTGGTAATCCGCAAGCAGATCCTGGGCCTCTTCGCGCAAACGGCGTGCCTGATCGAGTTCCTTGCGGATCGCCTCGGCCCGCTGGTCGAGGCTTTCCGTGATCATACCAGGCACCTTCATGTAGAGCAGGATGCCAACGAACATGAAGAAGGCGACCGCAACCCAGAATTCGGCGCTCATGACGGAACCCTTCTCCGTTAGGCTGGTGTGAGCGGACGCGGACCGGACACGGCGTGGCGGACATCGTCCGAGCTCACCTGATGTCCGATGAGCCGTTCGACGATGGCGCTCGCCGTATCCGTGGCCAGCTGGTCGACGTTGGCCAGCGCCTTGGACTTGGTATCGGCGATCCGAGCCTCAGTCTCGGCGAGCCTCACAGCGTTCGCCTCGTCGACACGCCGCCGCTCGCGATCCGTCTCGGATGCAACCTTGTCGCGCATGCCCTTGGCCAAGCCTTGCGCTTTGCCGCGCGCGTCCGAGAGCGCCTTCTCGTACGCAGCGAGCGCCGCGTCGGTCTCGGCCTTCAGGCGCTCGGCCTCCGCGAGATCGCGCTGGATGCGCTCGCGCCGCTCAGCAAGCACGGATGCCACCCGGGGCAACGCGACGCGCGACATGACCAGGTAGAGCAGACCGAACGTAATCGCCAGCCAGACGAGTTGAGGCGCGAACGTGCTGGCGTCGAACGGCGGAAAATTCGAACCCGCCTTGCCCTCGGCAGCCGTCAGGACAACGGTGCTGGTGCCGGACAGAACGTCTGCCGTCGGCCCTGATCCAGGGGATGCCATGGCTCCTCGCTCAATCTCTGGTCTGCGTGGCGGTCGAGTGACGAATTCATAAAGGGCAATGCCGCCACACGCGCGAGTCCGCGCGGCGGCGACAAGAGCCATTTGCGTCGAAAAGGCGGTTCGACGTCAGTGCGCGGTTGCGCCCGTCGCCAGTCCGCTCCCGTGTCGATCAGAGAACGAACAGGATCAGCAGCGCCACAAGAAGCGAGAAGATGCCGAGGGCTTCCGTCAGGGCGAAGCCGAGGAGAAGCGTGCCACGCTGGCTGTCGGCTGCCGACGGATTGCGCAGAGCGCCAGCCAGGAACTGGCCGAACAGGTTGCCGAGGCCGAGGGCCGTGCCAGCCATGCCGAGGCAGGCGAGACCGGCGCCCAGAGCTTTGCCGATGATAGGATCCATGGAACTCTCCCGTTTTTTGGATTGATCGTGAAGGGCGAAGGCGTTCACAAGTGCTAGTGATGGGCACCGTGCACGGCGTCGTTCAAGTAGACGGAGGTGAGAACCGCGAACACGTAGGCTTGCAGTACGGCCACAAGCACTTCGAGAGCGGTCAATGCAGTCGTCAGCAGCAGCGGCAGAGGCGAGATGATACCCCATGCACCCGCCGCTAGCAGCGATGCGACGAAACCGGCAAAGATCTTGAGCGCGATATGGCCGGCCAGCATGTTCGCGAACAGGCGCACCGAGAGAGTAAGCGGCCTCGCCAGAAACGAGATGACCTCGATCGGTATCATGAGCGGAAGCAGGATGGGCGGCACATCAGGCACGAACAGCTTCAGGAACCCCGCGCCGTGCTGCATCACGCCATAGACGATCACGATCCCGATTACGAGCAGAGCAAGCGCCGCCGTGACGACCAGCTGGCTCGTAACCGTGTACCCACCTGGTACCATACCGAGGAGGTTGCAGAGCAGAACGAACATGAACAGCGAGAAGACGAGCGGGAAGAACTTCATCCCCTCCTCGCCTATGTTGTCTCGCACGGTCGAGGCTACGAACTCGTAGGTCACTTCGGCCATCGACTGCAGCCGGCCGGGCACCAGGGCCCGGTGGCGCATGGCGAAGTACATAAATCCGGAAGCCAGCGCGACGGCCGCGACCATGAACGCCGAAGCGTTCGTGAACGAGGCGTCGATGCCGGCAAAATCCAGCGGCATCAGCGTCTTGACGTTGAATTGCTCGATTGGACCAGCCACGTCGCGCTATCCCCGGCTTCCAGCCTCAACTTTTCCCATCCCGCTCATCCTCGACGGACGGCAGGGGCGGCGTCTTCTGCTGCATGGCGACTCGGATGATACGGATCATTCCGGAAGCCGTGCCGAGAAGAAAAAACAACAAGAACAGCCATGGCTTAGTGCCAAGCCAGCTGTCCAGCAACCAACCCATACCACCGCCGACGATAACCCCACCGACGAGTTCGGTCGAGAGGCGCATCGCTTGACCCATCGCCTCGCCACGGCCCTTGCCGTGACCAGCCGATGATCGCCCCGCCGCCGGCTGCCGCGCCTCTTCGAGCTTACGTCCAAGCTCTCCGGAGCGCCGCTCCAGCACGGCCCGCTCCTCGGGCGTCAACTCGCCACGAGGCCCCTGATCGGGCTTGCCGTCGACAGGCATGGGATTTCTCGCCGGTGAAACGATCGCCGAGGCCAGGATAGCCCCTTGCGCGGCGGTATCATGAGCGCCGCGGACCATAGTGACGGGGTTTGGGGGTGTCAACAAAGGGCCAAAGTCTTCCGGGCAGCCAACAGGAGTGGCGAATGCGCGCACGTAGTTCCACCGGTGTCGGTCGATCGGCTCAAGGACGACACCGAAGTTGGCGAATTGTTAGGTGAACGCGGAGTAGTTTCGGCGGGTATTCGGATCATTGCGGGGGCAATCGTGTTCGATCTGACAATTGACGATTGGATTATTTTGTCCTGCTTGCTCGCTCTGGCCGTCATGATCGGTGGCAGCGAAGCGG
>LNDR01000400.1 GCA_001464755.1 Rhizobiales bacterium Ga0077524 | reverse complement strand
GCCTCGGCGAAGGTGAAGCCGCCAGGGCCCTTGGCCGAGATCAGCGACAGGGCCGCCTCGATCAGTGCCTCTTTCAGGTTGCCGTGGTGGTAGCCGCGTCGCAAAATGGTTCGTCCTGGTTGACGCCTCGTCGCGCGACCATACTCGGAACATCCGCTTCCCGCATCTCGCACCGCCGCTTGCACTTGACCGGGGCGGGGATTAATCCGAGCTGCACAATCGCCGCAGCTGCCGAGGACGCCCCCATGACCACCGGGAAAACCCGCATCGAGACCGACACCTTCGGACCCATCGAGGTGGACGCCACCCGCTATTGGGGCGCGCAGGCGCAGCGCTCGCTCGGCAACTTCAAGATCGGCTGGGAAAAGCAGCCGAAGCCGATCATTCGGGCGCTCGGCATCGTCAAGCAGGCGGCGGCCGAGGCGAACATGGGGCTCGGCAAGCTCGATGCGAAGCTCGGCGCTACGATCGTGAAGGTCGCCCAGGAGGTGATCGACGGGAAGCACGACGAGCATTTCCCCCTGGTTGTCTGGCAGACCGGATCGGGCACGCAGTCGAATATGAATGCCAACGAGGTGATCTCGAACCGCGCGATCGAACTCATGGGTGGGGAGATGGGCTCGAAGAAGCCCGTGCACCCGAACGACCACGTCAACATGAGCCAGTCGTCGAACGACACCTACCCGACGGCGATGCACATCGCCTGCGCGGAGCAGATCGTGCACGACCTGCTGCCGGCTCTCAGGAAGCTGCACGGCGCGCTGCATGCGAAGGCGGAGAGCTGGAAGGACATCATCAAGATCGGCCGCACGCACACGCAGGATGCAACGCCGGTGACGCTGGGCCAGGAATTCTCAGGCTACGCGACGCAGATCGCCAACGGCATCAAGCGCATCGAAAGCACGCTGCCCGCGCTGATGGAGCTGGCGCAGGGCGGAACGGCTGTCGGCACGGGCCTCGCCTCGCCCATCGGCTTCGACAAGAAGGTGGCGGAGAGGATCGCAGCGATCACCGGGCTGCCGTTCACTTCGGCGCCGAACAAGTTCGAGGCGCTGGCCGCGCACGACGCGATGGTGATGACGCACGGTGCCATCACCACGGTGGCGATGAGCTGCTTCAAGATTGCAAACGACATCCGTTTTCTCGGCTCGGGCCCACGGGCGGGGCTCGGCGAGCTGTCGTTGCCGGAAAACGAGCCGGGCTCGTCGATCATGCCGGGCAAGGTGAACCCGACGCAGTCCGAGGCGCTGACGCAGGTGGCCGTGCAGATCCACGGTAACAACGCCGCGATGACGTTCGCCGGCAGCCAGGGCCACTTCGAGCTCAACGTCTACAATCCGGTGATGGCATACAATTTCCTGCAGTCGGTACGGCTGCTGGCGGATGCGGCCGTCTCCTTCACCGACAATTGCGTGGTGGGCATCGAGCCGCGTCTCGAGAACATTGCGCAGGGTCTCGCCAACTCGCTGATGCTCGTGACGCCACTCAAGGAAAAGTACGGCTACGACCGGGCCGCCAAGATCGCCAAGACGGCGCACAAGAACGGCACCACCTTGCGCGAAGAGGCGATCAAGGACGGCATTCCCGCCGATGACTTCGATGCCATCGTGCGGCCGGAGCTGATGATCGGGCCGGGGTAGGGGCTGGCGAGACGGCCTGCGGCGGCTCCCGCTCCGCGTGGCGCAAGCGCAACACACGTCCAATACCTACGGTCAGCGTGCTTTGAGCGCCGGGTGATCTGCTAGTGTTGACGGCTCGTAAACGTGTCATCGCCAATTTGGCGGTGAGAGTTGCGGGGCGGGGGAACGGCATGCATCTCGGACAGATCGCGAAGCGGCTCTTGGCCGGCTTCGGCGCAGGTGCGATTTGGATGTCGCCAGCCAGCGCGGGCGGGTTGGGCTCGACACAGGATGAGCCGGCCTTTGGCGGTGTGATGCTCGGCGCGTTCGCCATGGTGGCGCCGAAGTACGAGGGCTCGTCCGACTATCGTGTGATCGGCGTGCCGATCATTGCGCCGTCGTTCGGGCTCGGCGAGGGCCGGGTTCAGATCAAGGGCGCGGACGACGTTCGGTTTCGCCTCTTCGAGCAGAGCGGTTTCGAGGCGGGTCCGCTGGTCGGCTGGCGGTTCGGCCGCGACGAAGAGGACGGCTCCAGACTTCGCGGCATCGGCGACGTCGACGGTGGCCTCGTGATCGGCGGCTACATGGCCTATCGGATCGGCATGCTGAAGCCGTTCCTGTCGTACCATCATCAGGTGACCGGCGACGACACCGCGGGCGTTCTCAGACTCGGCACGGAGGCCAAATTCGACGTGGCGCCCGGTGTCGAGGTGGTCGGGACGGTGGGCGCGAGCTATGCCGACGACGACTACATGCAGGCCTATTTCACGGTCACGCCAGGGCAGAGCGCGGCATCGGTGGCTGGGCTCGGTGTGTATCAGGCAGATGCGGGCTTCAAGGACGTGTTCGTCGGCGCCTCGGCCAAGATCGCGCTGAGCGAGCTTTGGACGCTGCGTCTGAGCGCAAGGTACACTCACCTGATAGGGGACGCCGGAGACAGCCCGCTCGTCGAAAGCGAGCATCAATGGACCGGCGGTGTCGGTGCCTCGTACCGGTTCGACTGGCGGTAAGCCAAGGATAGCGATTGCAAGCTCGGACTCGCTGGGAGCCCCACGTCTCCTTTCCCCGAGGGGAGAGGCGACGTGGGTGCGGCTCTGCAGCCTTCGTCAATCGGCGTCAGCCGTTGTCGTAACGCGCTTTGATGGCGGTGTTGCACGGAGCCGACAGCTTCGCCTCGTTCGTCCGCAGGCATTGGACAACGCCTTCACCGCCCTTGGCTTTCCCAGCGTTCGCGCAGTGGGTCTTGACGTCCGTTGCGCAAGCCTCGCGCATGGCCTTGGCTTTGGCCTCGACGTCGGCAAGAGCCGCTGTGCACTCAGGCGAGAGCTTGGCCGCATTCTCTTTCAGGCAGGCCGTCCGACTGCCTTGACTGGCGTCCGGGCAGACCTTGGCAACGTCGGCGCGGCAGGCAGCGAGACGGCGGCCGCGACCTCCCTTGCCGGCCTCGGTTTCACTCTTGGCGTCGGTGGGTGCGGCAGGCTTGGCGGTCTCGGCTGGCGCCGCCGCCGGGGCGGCACCCTGGGCCAGCGCGACGGCGGGAACGAGGAACAACAGCGCGGCGCCGAGCACCGGACGAAGCAGCATGGACATGATCGAACTCCTGGCAGTGGAGGCGCGTGGCTCGCGAAAGCGGGCAATAAGGCGCGGGCTCGGTTTGGTTAACGCTGCGTGCGAACTGTTCCGTCGCTCGCGGCAACAACTACGCGGATGAAATCAGTTCTCGCTGGGCGTCTCGATCACGACGACCTCGCCGCTCTTCATGCCGAGTGCCAACTCGCCGCGCTTCAGGCGCAGGGCATCGTTGCCGAACAGCTCGCGGCGCCAGCCTTTGAGTGCGCCCACGTCCGGCTCCCTTTCGACAGCGATCCGCTCGAGGTCGTCGCTGTCGGCAATCAGACGCGGCGCCACGCCATGACGACCCGCAGCAGCCTTCAAGAGAACGCGCAGCAGCTCGATCATGGCGCCCGCTTCTGCCGGCAACGAAGGACTGTGGTCGAGCGCCGGCAACGACTTCGGATCGCGAGCGAGGCCCCGCTTCACCGCATCGATGATCTCCTTGGCGCGGGACGAGCGGGCGAAGCCATCGGACAGAGTTCGCAGCTCCGAGAGCTTCGACGTCTCGGTCGGCTGCTGGTTGGCGATGTCGTACAGCGCCTCGTCGCGCAACACGCGGGCGCGTGGAACGTCCTGAGATTGCGCGGCCCGCTCGCGCCAGGCAGCCAGCTCCATCAGCACGCCCAGAGCCTTGCGGTTGCGGACCTTGAGCTTGAGCCGGCGCCAGGCGCCTTCCGGCTCCAACTCGTAGGTGGCCGGGTCGGTCAGAGCCGCCATCTCCTCACTGAGCCAGTGGGTGCGACCGCTTTTCTCTAGCTCGTCCTTGAGGTGGATGTAGACGTCGCGCAGGTGGGTCACGTCGCCAAGGGCGTAAACGAGCTGTGGCTGGGACAGAGGCCGGCGGCTCCAGTCGGTGAAGCGGGACGACTTGTCGAGGTCGCGATTGGTGATTTTCTTGACGAGGTTCACGTAGGAGATGGAATCGCCGAAGCCGCAGACCATGGCGGCGACCTGCGTGTCGAAGACGGGCGTCGGCACGAGCCCCGCCTTGTACTTCACGATCTCGATGTCCTGGCGCGCGGCGTGGAAGACCTTGACGACGCGGTCGTCGGCCATGAGCCCAAAGAACGGGGCCAGATCCAGCCCAGGCGCCTGTGGATCCACGATCGCCTCGACGCCGGGCGAGGCAAGCTGGACGAGGCACAGCTTGGGCCAAAAGGTGGTCTCGCGCATGAACTCAGTGTCGACGGCCACGAAGGGGTGGCAGGCGAGTTCAGCGCAGAGGGCTGCAAGGTCGGGAGTTGATGAAATGACGCGCATAGGGCGGGTATAGCGTAGCGGGAGGGGCACTGTCGTGTCTGAATTGCAACTAGAGCTGATGGACGGCAGTGGCCATTGCGTCCGCGAGCCTCGGCCCCCCCGAGGGAAAAGTGCTCTCAACAGGATGGGCCGGCACCGTGCGGCATGCTTGACAAGGCTTCGGCGGCCATGGATGACGGCCGGGCATTCGTTGCGGGCTCGCTTGCCCGCCCGCCGCCCAGCCGGAGAACCGCCATGCACCGCTATCGCTCGCACACCTGCGGCGCGCTTCGAGCCGCCGACATCGGCGCCGACACGCGTCTTTCGGGCTGGGTGCACCGGGTTCGCGACCACGGCGGCGTGCTGTTCATCGACTTGCGCGATCACTACGGCCTGACCCAGGTGGTGGCCGACCCGGATTCGCCGGCGTTCAAAATGGCCGAGCGGGTGCGCTCAGAGTGGGTGATCAAGGTCGACGGCCGGGTGCGGCAGCGGCCCGAAGGGACCATCAACGGCGAGTTGCCGACGGGCGAGGTGGAAGTGTATGCCGCCGAGATCGAGGTGCTTTCGGAGGCCAAAGAGGTGCCGGTCCCCGTGTTCGGCGAGCCGGACTATCCGGAGGACATGCGCCTCACTTATCGCTTCCTCGACCTCCGTCGCGAGAGCCTGCACGCCGTCATCATGAAGCGGCTGGCGATCACAAAGTCGATCCGCGCCCGCATGCATGACGCCGGCTTCAACGAGTTCCCGACGCCCATCCTGACGGCCTCCAGCCCCGAGGGCGCGCGCGACTTCCTGGTGCCGAGTCGCATTCACGAGGGCAAGTTCTACGCGCTGCCGCAGGCGCCGCAGCAGTACAAGCAGCTTTTGATGATCGCGGGATTCGACCGCTACTTCCAGATTGCGCCGTGCTTTCGCGACGAGGACCCGCGCGCCGACCGCCTGCCGGGCGAGTTCTATCAGCTCGACGTGGAGATGAGCTTCGTCGAGCAGGACGACGTGTTCTCGACGATGGAGCCCGTGATCACGGCCGTGTTCGATGAGTTTGCCGACGGAAAGCCGGTGACCCAGGGTTGGCCGCGCATTCCCTACGACACGTCGATCCAGAAGTACGGCACGGACAAGCCGGACTTGCGCAACCCGATCGAGATGGCCGACGTGACCGAGCATTTCCGCGGCTCGGGCTTCAAAGTGTTCGCGCAGATGATCGAGCGCGATCCGAAGGTGCGGGTGTGGGCGATCCCTGCCAAGGGCGGTGGAAGCCGGGCCTTCTGTGACCGAATGAACAAATGGGCGATCGAGGCGCAGAAGCAGCCGGGCCTCGGGTATGTTTTCTGGCGTACTCATGAAGACGAAGTGGCCGATGAAGAGTTGGTCACTAGGCTTGGTACACTTGTGAAGACTGGCGAAGCGAAAAGCATAATCGCGGAGTCGGGCGGCGAAATCGTCAAGGTTGGACAGAAACTCTCTCCAATTGACGTAAAGCTCATCATGATAATGATCTCCACGATGATGACGCAGGGAGAGGCTGGCAAAGCCAAGGCTGAGGCGATTTGGTCAAAGTATTTCGAGAGCGCAGGGCCTATCGCGCGCAATCTCGGACCTGAGCGAACAGAAGCAATACGTAGGCAGCTCAATCTCGGCGCAGGAGACTCCTGCTTCTTTGCCGCCGGTGACCCTGCGAAGTTCTACAAATTTGCGGGCCTCGCGCGCGACGAGATCGGGCGCGAGTTGAAGCTGATCGACGAGGACCGGTACGCGCTGGCGTGGATCGTCGACTTCCCGTTCTACGAGTGGAACGAGGACGAGAAGAAGATCGACTTCTCGCACAACCCGTTCTCGATGCCACAAGGCGGGCTCGCGGCGCTGGAAGCTGCCGAGAAGGAAGGTCCGGAGGCGCTGCTTCGCCTCAAGGCGCATCAGTACGACATGGTGTGCAACGGCTACGAGATCGCTTCGGGCGGCATCCGCAATCACCGGCCGGATGCGATGGTCAAGGCGTTCGGGATCGCGGGGCTGGAGCCCGAGACGGTGGAAGCCCGGTTCGGTGCGCTTTACCGCGCCTTCCAATATGGGGCGCCGCCGCATGGCGGCATGGCAGCCGGCATCGAGCGGATCGTGATGCTGCTCACTGGCTGCAAGACGGTGCGCGACGTGGCACTGTTCCCGATGAACCAGCAGGCGAGCGACCTGTTGATGGGAGCGCCCGCCGAGGCCTCGAACAAGCAGCTCCGCGAGTTGCACATCCGCGTAACGGCGGAGACGAAGGGGTGAGGTGGGGCGCGTGTTGGGTTACGGACCAAGGGCAAGGGTCGCCTAACCCAACCTACGCGTGCCGCTCGCGCACAGCTCAAGTTTACCTCGCCTTCGATCCGATGCCTCTTGCCACGCCGTGTGCTTCCACCAATGCGTTGACGAGGCGGCGGGGCTGGAAGGCGTCACCGATGACGTGGATGTTGCGGCGCTCGATGCCGGCAGCCTCGATCTCGGCGGCGAGGGTGGCGCCGTGGGGGATCGCAAGGCCGACCCAGACGACGGCGGCGACATCCTCGATGCGCTCCTCGCGGCCGGTCAGATAGTTGGCTAGGATCACGCCGCCATCGGAGACGCGCTTGACGCCGGTGTTGGGCTTCAGGCTGCCGCCGGCCTTGTCCACCTCGCGCAGGAAGGCGATGCGCGAGACGACGGGGATTTCGCGGACGACCTCGAAGAAGCGCGCGGCGATGACCGGAACGCGGCCCTGCGCCATGACGCTCTCGGCGACGGCGCTGGTCCAGTAGTAGCCGTCCTCGTCCATGATGACGACGTGGCGGCCGGTGAGACCTTCGAGCGGGACAGTGCCGTCCGCCGTGATGACCGGCACTGAGCCGTCGCTCGGCAGATCGGGGATGCCGGGCGCGGCGCCCGTCGCCACGATGACGGCGTCGGGCGAAAGTGACGCGATGGCGGGGCCATCGGCGCTAGAGCCGAGGCGAACTTCAACGCCGGCACGCCGGACCTCGGGGATGAGGAAGTCGAGGACGTGGCGCGTCTCCTCGTGATGGGGAACAACGGCTGCATGGCGGATGCGGCCGCCGAGTACTCCATCGCGCTCCAGGAGGGTGACGCGATGGCCTCGCACCGCAGCGACGCGAGCGGCCTCCAGTCCGCCCGGACCGCCGCCGACAACGACGACATGGCGCTCGATCTCGGCCTTGTCGCGCTCGAGCGGGCCCCACTGGTGCTCGCGTCCCGTGACCGGGTTTGTCGCGCAGCCGATGGGCTCGCCGGTCGAGATCCAGGCCCAGCACTGGTTGCAGGCGATGCAGCGGCGGATGCGCTCCGTCTCGCCGCGCTTGGCCTTGGCCGGCCAATCCGGATCGACGATCAGGGCTCGGCAGAGACCGATCAAGTCGGCCTCGCCGGATGCGATCACGCCTTCGGCCTGCTCTGGCCCTTGGATGCGTGTCGATGCGATGACCGGCACGCCGTTCGAGACCGCCTTGAAGCGGCCGTGGAGGCCACGGAACGTCAGAATCGGCCAGTGGCGGTCGGGAAGGTGCTGCTCGATGGAATTGAAGTTGCCCTGGGCGAGTGACAGGTAGTCGGCGAGGCCGTCAGCGCACAGCTGGCGGGCGATCTCGACCGTGTCGTCGATGGCGAGGCCACCCTCGGTGAACTCCTCGACGCCCATGCGATAGCCGACAATGGCGCGACGGCCGACGCGACGACGGACGCCGTCCAGGATCTCGCGCGCGAAGCGCATGCGGTTCTCTGGTGTTCCGCCATACTCGTCCTCACGGCGGTTGGTGAAGGGCGAGAGAAATTGCTGGATCAGGTGGCCTTGTGCGCCGTGGATCTCGACGCCGTCCATGCCAGCCTCGATGCAATGCACCGCGCACATGACGTAGGTTTCGATGGTCTCCTTGACCTCGCGGGTGGTGAGTGCGTGCGGCACACCGCCGGAACGCGGGCAAGGGATCGCCGAAGGTGCGATGAGATAGGGCACCACGCGGGACGCGAGATGCTGGCGGCCGCCCATGTTGAGCTGGCCGATGAGAAGCGCGCCTTCGGCGTGGACGAGGTCAGCGAGGCGCCTGAGCCCGGGAATGCCCTCACGGTCGAAAATGGTCATGGCGCCCGGCCCGAACGGGTCGCGGGCGTCGGCACGCAGCGCCTCCGTCACTATTGTACCGACACCGCCTTTGGCGAGCGTTCGGTAGAACGCGAGCACCCGGTCACCGACGCGGTTGCGGTCGGAGAGGTTCGCCGTCGTCGCCACGCGCATGATGCGGTTCTTGGCCTCGCGCTGGCCGAGGCGGATGGGCTGAAAGAGATGGGGGTAGAGGCTGGTCATGGGTGGGTCTCACAGTCCGCACGGTTCGCGCAAGACGCGACCGATCGCGCTTCTCCCCTCCCCTTGATGGGGAGGGGTCGGGGGGGGGGTGAATGGCTGGCGCAGTCGTATCCAACTCCCCTGCCAGGAAGCCGGCTGCCAGCGACGCGGGTTAGAGGGCGAGCCCTGCACGTCCCGTCGTGGATCATCCCCCCACCCCTAACCCCTCCCCGCAAGGGGGAGGGGGACCTGCCCAGATCGACACACGGCCAGGGGGAGAGGGAGGGGACTTGCCTGTGTTTCGGCTCGGCATCTCAGCGTTCCAGGAGTTGTGACGCGATGGGGCCCGGTGACCCTCGACATTCGCGGAGGGCAGGCAAGCACCGGGATGACATTTGAGTGTACCTCACACCGCCATGGCCATGCCGTCGCGGCCGGGGTCGGCGCCGCCATCAAGGCGGCCATCGACGATGCGGATGGCGTGAACGCCGGCAAAGTGGAAGTTCATAGGCCAGCGGCGCACGTCGTAACCGCGTGATTTCAGCTCGGTCTCGGTCGACCGCAGAATGCGGTTGGTGATGTCGAGTGTGTCGGAGGTAGCGTTGAAGCGCGGCGCGGCCACAGCCTCGGCGGCGCTCATGCCGAACTCGATGACGTTGAGCATCACCTGCAGGATGCCCATGGCGATGTAGGTGCCGCCGGGGGCGCCGATCGCGAGGAACGGCTTGTCGTCCTTGAAGACAATGGACGGGGCGAGCGACGAGAAGCGTGATTTACCGGGGGCGAGCGAGCCGGGGCGGCCAGGACGCGGGTCGAAGACTGCCATGGCGCCGTTGTACATGAATCCGAGGCCCTCGGTGACCACACCCGACGGCGTGCCGAGTGAGTGCGTCATGGTGGCGATGACGCCGTTCTCATCGACGGCGACGACGTGGGTCGTGTCGGCGCTTTCCTTCTGCTTGCCCTTGAGGCGCGGAACGCCGGTTTTCTCCCCGCGCTTGATGCGCGCGGCCAGCGGCTCAGCATAGGCTTTCGACGTCAGCTCATCGAGCGGGACAGTGACAAAGCGCGGATCGCCGACCTTCGCATCCTTGTCGACGGTGGCGATCTTCATGGCCTCGGCGACGGTCGCGATGTAGCCGGGCGAGTTGTGGCCCATGGCCTTCAGGTCGAAGTGCTCGAGAATATTCAGCATCTCGATCAGCATGAGGCCGCCGCCGGGCGGGCGGTTGGTGGCGATAGGCAAACCCCGGTAGGTTCCCCAAAGCGGCGGGTTGGTCTCGGGCTTGGCATCGGCGAGGTCTGCTTGAGAGATGAGGCCGCCGTTGGCCTTCATATCGGCTGCGATGCGGCGGGCAATGTCGCCCGCGTAGAAATCCTCGACGCCGTGGTCGCGAATGCGGCGCAGGGTGGCGCCCATGTCGGCGTTTTTCAGCACCTCGCCCATCTTGCGGAGGGTGCCGTCGGGCTTGGCGTAGATTTTTCGTGTTGCGGGCAGTGTCGTCAGCATCTCGGCGTGAGGGGCACGGCCCTCGGTCGGCACCTGCGCCCAATAGGCAGCGACATGGGGGCGGACCATGAAGCCCTGCTCGGCGTAGTGGATAGCGGGCGCAAGAAGATCGCCGAGCTTGCGCGAGCCGTATCGGCGCAGCGCCTCGTCAAGGGCACGCAAGGTCATGGGGCTGGTGATGGCGCCGTAACCGATCTCGTTGACCTTGCCTTCGAGCTGGAAGCCGAAACCGTCCTCGCTCTCGCCGATCAGAAGGTGCTCCCACATGTCCGGCTTCGTGGCGAGCGGTGCACGGCCGTGGAAGTCGAGGCATTCGTGGATGCCCCGCTTCGGATCGTAAACGTGCAGGGAGCCGAAGCCGGCGATGCCGCACATCTGGGGATCGACGACGGTCTGGACGAGCGCCGTGGCAATCGCCGCATCGACCGCATTGCCGCCCGCCTTAAGCGCCTCGAGTCCTGCTTCCACCGCCTCGGGCTGCGCCGCTGAGACCATGCCGTGAGTCATCATCCGCCTCCGCCACAATGTTTCGTGTTCCGGCAAGGCTACCGGCAACGGACAAGGTGTGCGAGCGTTGTAAACGCCAGCCCCGTCCAATCCTGGAGCAAAGCCATGCGCACCGTCACCCTCAAGACTGGAGAGACGATCCCCCAGCTCGGGATCGGCACGTGGCACATGGGGGAGCGGCGAGGCGACCGGGCTGCCGAGGCCAAGGCGGTGAAGTCGGCGCTCGATCTCGGCATCACTCTGATCGATACGGCGGAGATGTATGGTGAGGGCGGCGCGGAGGAGGTGATCGCCGAAGCGACGGCGGGGCGACGCGATGGGCTTTTCATCGTGTCGAAGGTGTATCCGCATAACGCCTCGCGGAGCGGCGCCATCGCCGCTTGCGAGCGGAGCCTGAAGCGGCTGCGGACCGATCGCATCGACCTTTATCTGCTGCACTGGCGTGGATCGCATCCGCTGGCCGAGACAGTGGCAGCGTTCGAGAAGCTCAAGGCGGACGGCAAGATCCGGCACTGGGGCGTGTCGAACTTCGACGTCGACGACATGGAGGAGTTGCGAGACGTCAAGGCGGGCGGGGGCTGCGTCTCGAACCAGGTGCTCTATCATCTGGGGTCGCGCGGCATAGACCACGACCTCGTCGCGGACTGCCGGGTGCACGGCGAGATGATCATGGCCTACTCGCCGCTCGGGCAAGGGTCGATCCTGCGCAATGCGGGATTGGGCAAGGTCGCGGCCAAGCACGGCGTCACACCGGCCGCCGTCGCAATTGCCTGGACGATGCGTCACCCGCACGTCGTCTCGATCCCGAAGGCGGGCAACCTGACGCACGTAGAGGAAAACTTCGCGGCTGCCGATCTCGCGCTCGAGCCGGAGGACCTCGCGGAGCTGGACAAGGCCTTTCCGCCGCCGCGCGGGAAGCGGCCGCTCGGCATGTTGTAAGCCCGCCGGCGCGGGTTGGTCAGAGTTCGCCCATGGTACCGACGGAGACCGGAGGGCTCGCCGAGCAACGCGAGTCGAGATTGCGCGTGCCGCACATCAGTCTCGCCTTGGGATTCGCCGAAAGCGCGCACGAGAAGTAGGCGAAGGTCGAGAAGGGGCCTTCGCCGAAACTCAAGAAGTCGCAAGCCTTGCCTCCGATCGATGCCGATATGCAAGGCAACCGCGCTCCGTAGTCGCAACGCAACAGAACGTGCTTCTCGTCTTTCTTGGCGAAGCTGGACGTCAGAAGGGGACGATTGTCATGGCCATTCTCCTCGTCGAGATAGCGTGCAATTGCTTTCAGGTACGGAGTCGCCTCCCGGTAGCCGTTCTCGGGCGGCTTCTGGCCGGTCGGCTCGGTCAGCAAGTAGCCGCCATGTCCAGTCGGGCCGTCGCACGTCGCGGTGGCCGAGTAGATCGGCGTCCACATCCAGATATTCCAGCCCACACGGTTCTCGTAGGACCAATCGGCGATCGCCCTGAAGGCGCGCTCCATGCGGTCGTAGCGCTTGCCCGTGCGGCACTCGGATATACCGACCTCGTGAAAGTAGAAGGGTTTCCCCGGCATCGCGTCGGCGTAGCGATCGTAGATTGCCGACATGCGCTTGCGAATGGAGGCGGATGACAACTGGTCGAAGTAGACCAGCTGGGTATCGTCGGGACGCCTCGCGCCATCCCAATAGAGGTGCGTGCTGAAGCCGTCGAAATTATTCAGCTCATTGTCGCGATCGAGGGGCCGGAAGGGGAGGTTATCGGGTCCGACATGACCGAAGCGGAGGTAGCCGTCGTCGTGGAAGACCATGGCGACGCCCGCCCGCAGGCGCGGGTTGAGAGCATGGATCTCGGCCGGTAGGCTGCCAAGCGTGCGACGAACACGTGCGGCGTTGCGCCGGTATGCGGCCTTGGTCATGGCACAGCGTTTGCCGGTGTCGTCGTATCCAGCCTCGGAAAAGAGGTAGAAGATGATGTTGTCGTGATGGCCGGACGTCGCCTCGAACAACGCCATCGTGTATTTCAGGTACTCGGCCCATGCCGCCGGATGATCGTGCCAAGTGCAGAAATCATGGCGGTTGCCCTGGTCTCCCTTCCGTACGGCGATTTTGGGGAGCAGATAATCTGCTGCATACCCTCTGCCGAGCTGGCCGAGCGTCAGAATGACCTTGAGGTTGTTCCGCCGGGCCGTCTCGAGCATGTCCTCCAGAAGCTCGACGTGACGCGGCTTCAGGAGTTCTTGCGTGGTCGCATCGAACCAGGAGGCGGTCGGCATGATGGCGACGGTGTTGAAGCCAGCGGCCCCAATACGCGAGGCCTCGTTACGGAACTCGGCTGCGTACACCTCGGGATTCCACTCGGGATAGTTCGTATAGTACGTGACGCTGCGGATGCGGGGAATGTGGGCGATCAAGCGGTGACGGCTCGAGGTGGCCTCGGGATAGGCGTCGCAGGACGGGCAAGCGGGGGAGGACTGTTCGATCGGCCCGCGCGAGTTTGCTCGTGGCGCCCGCTTGGACCCTGCGCTGGCGCGGGTCTCGACGACCGAGGGGGGAGAAACAGCCTCGACGCGATCTCGAGAGGGTCGACTTTCGGCAAGCGCGTGCGGCAGCGTGAACGCCAACCATGCGACCGCGGCTGCCACGGTCGATAGTCTCCAATTTCGCTGCGCCCGCATCGCTATCCTCGCCAACATCCCTGGCTTCGTCACCACCACCCGATGGTGAAAGCGAGCGCGGCGCCGATCGGCTCCCTGCATGGATCGTCAACAAGTGGTGAACGGCCGAATTATGGCCCTGGGGCAAATGCGCCGGCCTGGCAGAAGCGGTGCAGGGCCTCATGACGCGAGCAAACAACCTTGGGGTGGGCACCTTCACGTCACGAGGGAGGCTTCCTACATGACCGGAGGAGCCAGCCTGCGGGGGGCCCCGGTTGACCAGGATCACGGCCGGATCTGCCGCTTCGGGGCATGTCTGGCGGGTGGAGGATACCCATGAATATCGAAAAGTATACGGACCGCGCCAAGGGCTTCATTCAAGCAGCACAGAACCTCGCCCTGCGAGAGGGGCATCAGCAGCTGACGCCTGAGCATCTCCTCAAGGTTCTTCTCGACGATCCGGAAGGCTTGGCCTCCGGGCTCATCGACAAGTCTGGTGGTCACGCGACGCAAGCGGCGGCGGAAAACGAGCGCACGCTGCAGCGGCGACCCAAGGTGTCGGGCGGCGGGGCCGGGCAGGTGTACCTGTCGCCGGAACTGGCTCGCGTTCTGGATCAAGCCGAGAAGGTTGCCGACAAGGCGGGCGACAAGTTCGTCACCGTCGAACGGTTGCTGCTGGCGATTGCTCTCGATGGCTCTTCGGAGGCCGCGCGGGCGCTCAAGGATGCCAGCGTCACTCCGCAGGCGCTCAATGGGGCCATCAACGAGGTCCGCAAAGGGCGCACAGCCGATTCTGCCTCGGCAGAGGAAGGCTACGACGCGCTCAAGCGCTATGCGCGCGATCTCACCGAGGCGGCCGCACAAGGCAAGATCGACCCCGTGATCGGGCGCGACGAGGAGATCCGGCGCACCATTCAGGTGCTGTCGCGGCGGACGAAGAACAACCCGGTTCTGATTGGCGAGCCCGGCGTCGGCAAGACAGCCATCGCCGAAGGTTTGGCGCAGCGCATCGTCAAGGGCGACGTGCCGGAAAGCCTGAAGGACAAGCGGCTTTTGTCTCTCGACATGGGCTCGCTGATCGCGGGTGCGAAGTATCGAGGCGAGTTCGAGGAGCGACTGAAGAGCGTGCTCAAGGAGGTGCAGGCCGAGGAGGGCCGCATCATCCTGTTCATCGACGAACTGCACACGATCGTCGGAGCGGGCAAGACCGAAGGCTCGATGGACGCGGGCAATCTGCTGAAGCCGGCGCTGGCGCGCGGCGAGCTGCACTGCGTCGGTGCGACGACGCTCGACGAGTACAGGAAGCACATCGAGAAGGATGCGGCGCTGGCGCGACGCTTTCAACCGGTGTTCGTCAGCGAGCCGACGGTCGAGGATACGATCTCGATTCTGCGCGGCCTGAAAGAGCGCTACGAGCTGCATCACGGCGTCCGCATCACCGACGCGGCGCTGGTTTCGGCCGCGACGCTTTCGAACCGGTACATCACCGACCGCTTCCTGCCGGACAAGGCGATCGACCTCGTCGACGAGGCCGCCTCGCGCCTCAAGATGGAGATCGATTCCAAGCCGGAGGAGCTGGACCGGATCGACCGCGACATGATGCAGATGAAGATCGAGCGGGAGGCGCTGAAGAAGGAGAGCGATCCCGGCTCGAAGGATCGTCTCGCGAAGCTCGAAAAGTCGATCGCGGAGCACGAGGAGCAGTCCGCCGCCATGACGCGCCGCTGGGAGGCCGAGAAGGGCCGACTTGGCGATGCGCAAAAGCTCAAAGAGGAGCTGGACGGCCTCAGGACCGAGCTTGCCAAGGCACAGCGCCGGGGCGACCTCGCGCGGGCGGGCGAGCTTGCCTACGGGCGGATTCCGGAGATCGAGAAGAAGCTCACGGCCATGGAAGGCGGCGACGGCAAAGTGTCCGTGATGGTTGAGGAGGCGGTGACGCCCGATCATATCGCTGGCGTCGTCTCGCGGTGGACCGGCGTGCCCGTCGATCGAATGCTGGAAGGCGAGAGGGACAAGCTGCTCCGGATGGAGGAGGCGATTGCGCGGCGCGTCGTCGGGCAGGAGGAGGCGGTCAAGGCCGTCGCGACCGCCGTGCGGCGCGCGCGGGCCGGACTGCAAGACCCGAACCGCCCGATCGGCTCGTTCATGTTCCTTGGGCCGACGGGTGTTGGCAAGACGGAGCTGACGAAGGCGCTTGCGTCGTTCCTGTTCGACGACGAGAGTGCGATGGTCCGGATAGACATGTCCGAGTACATGGAGAAGCACTCCGTCGCTCGCCTCATCGGCGCGCCCCCGGGCTATGTCGGCTACGAGGAGGGCGGAGCACTGACCGAAGCGGTGAGGCGCCGGCCCTACCAGGTGATCCTGTTCGACGAGATCGAGAAGGCGCACCCAGACGTGTTCAACGTGCTGTTGCAGGTGCTCGACGATGGGCGCCTGACGGATGGCCAGGGACGCACGGTCGACTTCAAGAACACGCTGATCATCCTGACGTCCAACATCGGCGCCGAGTACCTCGTGGCCGTGAAGGACGGCGGCGACATGCAGCAGGCGCGTGAGTACGTCATGGCGGAGGTAAAGACGAAATTCCGGCCCGAGTTCATCAACCGGCTCGACGAGATCATCGTCTTCCACCGCCTGCAACGGAGCGAGATGAGCCGCATCGTCGACATCCAGATCGCACGGTTGCAGAAGCTGCTCGCCGACAGGAAGATCACGCTCATTCTGGACGACGCGGCGCGTACGTGGCTCGCCAACAGCGGCTATGACCCGGCCTATGGGGCAAGGCCGCTCAAACGGGTGATCCAGAAGAGCGTCCAGGACGGGCTGGCGGAGCGTATCCTGGCGGGTGACGTGAAGGATGGCGACACGGTGCGACTGACGGTGCGCGACGGAGTCATTGTCGTGACAAGGGAGGCCGCCGGGAAGGCGGCAGCCTGACGTAAGCGGAACGACAAGAGCCGCGAGATCGACAAGCGGGGCGGACCGGTGAACGCTGGTCCGCCCTTCGCGCATTAATGACTTTGCAGGGCCTGAGCCCTAAAATGTGGTTGAAGTGTCGAAATTGAGACACATCTTCGCGTTCATTCTATCGATCGCAGCAGATACCCACAGGTCTCGAATTGACCAGTGCAACTCGGCGCGCAACAAATGAATGACGTTACGCCTGCGATTCAGAACGGGCGGCGAAGGGAGCGAATTCAACCAAGAGCGGCAATTCATGCTTGCCAGACAAGAGGACTTGTTTCTCAGGGACGTGGAGGCTGCGATCCGCCACTGCGGTGGCGCGCAGACGACGCGCTCTCAAACCGGCATCTCCGTCAAAGCCTCGGGGCCCAGCGGCTTCGACATGGTGGCCATGGTCGAGGGCGGGCGCTTTGCGCTCTATTTCGACAACTGGGTCGAGGAATTCGACTGCGATGAGATTGCCCGGCGTACCTTCGAGGCAGCTCTGGCCGGTGAGGCGCGCCTTCGCGTCGACATGCTGTCGGGCCGACGCTGGCGGTGGACCCTTGAGAAGCTCAACGAGGACGGCAAATGGCTGGCGGAGAGCACGATCGGGCATGTGACCTGGCGGTTCTGGGGTCGCCCGTCGAGCATCTACCTTCGCAATGCCTTCCCTCGTCAGCACGTTAGCGTCGGGAGCGGTGACGGTGACCTGACCTCACGCGCGTGTTGATCGTATGGCGCTGCTAGTCCGCAATCATTTTTCGTAGGTGTACTCGAAGTCACAGTGGCTTGCGCCCTGCATGATGGTCTGGGTGCGCGCGAGCTTCAGCTTCGGATCGTAACCCTCGCAAAATGTGCCGTCTCGCTGGCACGACAGCAGGTGTCCGATCTCGCCGAGGCCCATCTCCCGGTACATGCGTGCATACTCGCAGCGCGTCACCTTGAAGGCGAAACGCTTGTCGCTTGCCTCCTCGATCTCGACAGCCAGCGCGCCACCTCGTGTCCACGGTTCCTGTGCAGCAATGAATGTCTCCAGGGAGGTCTTGCCGCCAAGGGTTTCGGCCATCTCGGCACCCTGCTCGATCGCCGCGCGCCGCACGCTCTCGCCGACAATCCGTGCAGCCGTCTCCTTGCCGTGGCTATCGCACAGCGTGGCGTAGACGTGGGCGAGAAGCTTCGCCTCGACGCGGCGCCGCTCCAGCATTCCGGTCGTTTCGGCGTCGGCCATCTGTCACCCCCAGTCACGGTTGATCAAGGCTTCGGTTTACCGGTCTCGACGACGACAGCGTCGCTTACGGCTTCACGCCCCCCGCCGAGCGTGGCTCGTCGTGGATGCAGCGGTATGCCCGACTCAGACGCGGTCGCACTGCCCGAGGTCGGGCCCGTGGGCATTTTCGATGCCGTTACCGGCTGTACCTCGACCGTGATGGGCCGATCGGCATCGCTGGTTCGCGTCCGCAAGCCAGACGACGAGATACTCCGAGGCTCCAAACGGCCGTCGATATCAGAACCCGAAGCGCTCGCGGACGCGGGAGGGTGGCGGTCGTGTGGCCCGGCGGCGGCCGGCGCGGGACGCGTGCCGAGAAGCACCAACTCCTCGATCTTCTTCAAGGCCAGCGCGGCTTCACTCTCGCCGGTGGCCTCTGGCGGCACCTTCCACTGGAACACGTCGAGGGCGCCGTTGGCGGGCGAGGTCGGCAGCCAGCGATCCGATACGATGCCGTCAGCCGTCCAGGCCGGATCGCGCGGTGCATCCGCGGCGCGTCCGAGCCATTCGCGAACGCGGCCAGCATCGTTATGCTCCTCACCCTCGATGCGCGCCATCAATGTGCAAACGCGCTGCGACAGTCCGTCCTCGAGTAGTGGCTCAAGGGCTTGGCGAGCCTCGCGCCACTCGCGCGCCTCGACGGCGGCCGTGGCCAAAGCGATCTGCGCCTCTGGGCTGTGCGATGCCATCGGTGCGAGGCGGCGCACGCGGTCGAGACGATCTCGGGGGCTGTCACCGGGCCGGGCAAAGGCATAAACGAGCGCCAGATCGGGATGCTGGGCCAGCTTCCAGGTCCGCTCGACGACCTTGGCGACCTTGGCCGTCGATCCCCTCGATGCGTACTGGCGCCCCGCGATCACGGCGGCCGGAATGAGATCCGGCGCCAGATTATGCGCATCGGCGGCGAGTTCGAGGGCCTTGGCGCCGTTGGTATCCTCCAGTTCCTGTGCCCGGGCGGTAAGCAGGACGGCGCGGCGGCGGTCAGCAATGGCCTTGTCGAAGTGGCCGTGCTTTTTCGCAGTCGCCAGAGTGTCCAACGCCTCGTCCCAGCGGCCCTCGCGACACTGCTGGCCGAACAGGGCCTCCACTGGCCAACCCAGGCGCGGGTTCAAGCGCATGGCTCGCTCGGCGAACTGCTGCGCGGCCTCCGCCTCGCCCTCACGCTCGGCCTCCAGGAACAGGCCACGCAAACCAAGCTGCTCGGTATCGGGCTGGCCCAGCATGGCCTCGAAGATGCGACGGGACGTGGCCCGGTCGCCGGAGAGTTGGGCGGCCTGGGCGCGCAGCAGGTGGGTCAGCGGCTCGTTCGGCAAGGATTTGCGCGCCTGGACGGCATGCTTCGTCGCCAGGGAGCGGTCTCCCGCGCCGATGGCGATCATGCCACTCGACAATGCATCGAGGCCGCGCTCCTGACGGCGGCGGGTGAAGTAGCTGCCGAGGATGGCGGGGCTCGTCCAAATCTGGCGCAGCAGAGACCACACGAACAGCGCGGTGGCGACCAATAGCGCAAGCAGCACGATGGCGCGGAAAACGCTGGTCTCGACCTCGTAGCCTTCCCAGTTGATGACAAGGCTGCCGGGCCGGTCCGCCAGCCATGACAAGCCGGTTGCCAGGGCCGCCACGCCGACCAGGTACAGAACGACGCGTATCATGGCTGGCCCTTCTTCTGCGCTGCGGGCGCGGGCGATGCTGCGGGTCCAGCTCCGAGGGATGCCTTCAGGGCCTCATCAATGGATTTCAGCGCCGCCTCGACAGTCTGGCGTGCCTCGACAGTGGCGATCCACTCCTTGGCGATCTCGGGCGGGCGCTCCAGCGCCTTGGCCTCGGTCACGACCTCGCCGAGGCGGCCGGCCTTCAAGGCGTCGTCGATGCGCGCGACGACGGCCTCCGGGCTTCTGTCACCGCTCGCGTGCGTGGTCTTGCGAACACGCACGAACGTCTTGGCCCCCGACAGAAGCCGGTCGACGACCGATCCGTCGCCCTTCTCGGTCTCGGCGTCGAGTATGGCGTGCGCGACGGGACGAAACGAGACGGCCAGCTCGGAAAGGGTCGGAACACCCTTCTTCCGGTACGCCTCCAGGGGACGCAGATCGATACGCGTTCCGGACACCTTGGCGACCTCGGTCAGCTCACGGTCATAGGCAACACCGCGCTCCATGGCCCGCTTCAAGTTGCCGAGCTCGAGTGACAGCACGATGCGCTCCGCGGTGGCATTGCGCTCGCCTTCGCTCTGGACGACCGTCGTCAGGTTGCGCTCGAGGGCGCCGAGCTTGCTGGCCAGCGGTGCGACGGCGGCGCTCACGTCGTCGGGCTTGGCCGAGGCCGTAATCCGCGCCTCGAGTTCGCGCCGAACGGCATCAATGGACCCGCCGAGCTTGGCGGTGTCGTCGCCCGCGGTCTTGAGGGCGAGTTGCAGGCGCTCCGTGTCCGTCTTGACCTTGTCCAGGCCGGTGGCGAGACGGTTGGTCTCGCCTTTCATGGTGCCCAGCTCGCGATCGATCCGCTGGGTCGCGGAACGTGCCGCCTCGCTCGCCTCGGAGATGGGAGCAATGCGCGTCTCGATTTCGCGCGCGGCATCCTTGCGCAGCTCGCTGGCGCGGGCTGCGAGCGCGGCTTCCAGGTCGGAGATGCGGCCGGTCATTGCCGCGAGCTGCGGGATGCGGCCTGCGCGATCGGGCTCGGCGCGGGCGGCGGCGCCGAGATCCGTGAGTTGCCGCTCGAGCGTGACGAGACGCTCGCCCACATCGGCGATTGGCGGCTCCTTGGCGAGACGTTGATCGAGGTCGCCAGCGAGCTTGAGAGCGCGCGCCTGCATCTCACCGACCGCCGCGAGTTGCGCCTGCAGCGCATCAATCCGCTTGCGGTTGGCGTCGGCGGTTGCATTGGCTCGGGCGGGATCATTCTCAGGCAGGGGCGGCGGGACCGGCGCGGCGGCCCTATTCTCGAGCGCCGCGAGGCGATTTGCGACCTCGGGCGGTACGGGCGTGACCTGAGGTGGCACGCCGATCTCTTCCCACAGGTGGGTGGCGACCGGAGCGACCAGTGGCGCGCCGAACAGCGCCACAACGCCGCCAACGAGGCCGGAGATCAGATGCGAGCCGAAGCCGCCACTGGCACGCTTGCCGCCGGCAGTTGGTGGAGGCGTACCACTGCCGCCCGAGGTTGCACTGGCGGCGGTCGCTGCCGAGGCGGCTGCGCCTATCGAACTCACCGAGGAGGTTGCGGCGGCTGAAGGCTTGGCGGTCGAGGCCGAGCCGCCGGCTGGTAGGCTGCTACCCGTCGCCGATGCCTGGGCCGCGGCGGAAACTTTGCGCGCGGCCTCGGCCTGATTGCGAGGTGCGGCTGCCTGGGGCGGCTTCGGGCCCGGCGGCTCCGCAGCCTTGGGTGCGACAGGACCCGAGCTGGACGAGACGGGGCGCACCTCGACCGCCTTCAGGTCGATGGTCGCATGGGGGCGTTTAGCAGCACTGTCGGCGGCAGCGCGCTCGCCGGCCTTTGCGGGCCCATCCTTCTGGCCCGGGCCATCTTTCTTGTCGGTCATCGAGGCTTGATCCTCTGCCTTTACGCGAACGATGGGCTCCAGAACGACGCATGATCTAGGCGCCGATCGAGCGGCCTGGGAAAGCCGAGCAGTTTCCACGGGGTAAACTGCTATTCCCCCAATTTTGCCGCAGCGAGATCAACTAGAGCAAGCATTTCTTCGAGGGTCGGACGAACAGCCGCCTCGATCTCGATGCCGCGCAGCGGCGCAAGCCGGCGAGCGACCGCATCCGACAAGCACAAATGCACGATGTCGCGGGTCGATTTCTCCAGACCGTGCGCGGTGACGATGCGGGTCCAGATGGTCGCCGCCTGTGGCGACATGAGCATGACTGCATCGATCTCACCGGCGCCGATGGCGGACAAGGCTTGCGGTGGCAAGACCCGTGCGTGCTCCATGCGGTAGACGACGTGGCTGTCGACGCGAATACCAAGCTCCTGCAGCTCACCGGCAAGGTCATGGGCGAGGCGGTCTCCCGCGAGGTGAAGAAGCATATCCTCGGCAGAGTCGACGAGCGAGGCGATCAATGGACCAAGATCGGACGCAGTGCCCGGTCCCTTGACGACGCGCGAAAAGCCCATCCGCCGCGCCTCCTCCGCCGTGGCACCGCCGACAGTGAACACCGTCAGGTTGCGGGCGACCGCCAATGCATCTGAGCCGACGAGGGCGCGTAGCGCATTGCGGCTGGTGGCAATGAGCCCCGTGACACCCTCCAGCGCCTCGGATTCGAGGCCCAACGGCACGAATGACGACAGCGGCGCCGCCGTCGCCTCGTGGCCGTGCTGCTCGAGGAGGCCAACGAGCTTGATGCTGTCGGGCTCCGGGCGGGTGACGAGGACGTGCATGAAGCCTCCGGCCTGGTCGGGGTGGCGCCGCGTCTCAGACGGAGAAGAAGCCGGATCCGCCTTTGGATTTCAGCTCGTCGGCGGCGTCAATGGCGAGTGCGATCCGATCGGACACCGGACCTTTGCGCTCGGCTCGCAAAGAAATGCTGCCGCTCGGCGTCAGAATCTCGCCTTTGAGGACGATGTCTGGGCCGGCCAAGGTCGCGAGCGCCGCAATCGGAGTTCGGCACGAACCTTCAAGGCGCGCCAGAAAGGCGCGCTCGGTCTCGACGACGCGAGCACTGGGCGCATCGTCGATGCGTGCAGCGAGGTCGGCGCTGGCCTTGTCGTTTGCGCGGATCTCGATGCCGATGGCGCCCTGAGCCACCGCCGGCAACATATCCTCGGGATCGACGGCGTGGGTGATCCGATCAGCCTTGCCGAGGCGGCGGAGACCCGCGCAGGCGAGATAGGTGGCGTCGGCCACGCCTTCGGCCAACTTGGCCAGGCGGGTCTCGACGTTGCCGCGAAAGCCGACGATCTCGAGATCGGGGCGCAAGCGCCGGACCTGAGCGGCCCGGCGTAGAGAGGAGGTGCCGATGCGGGCGCCGGACGGCATGGCCGCAAGCGAGGGCCAAGTCAGGGATATGAACGCATCCCGCACGTCCTCGCGCGGAAGAATTGCGGTTATCGCAAGCCCCTCCGGCAGCACCGTCGGCATGTCCTTCATGGAGTGCACCGCGAGGTCGATGTCGCCGCGGAGCAGCGCCTCCTCGATCTCCTTGGTAAACAATCCCTTGCCACCGGCTTCAGCCAGAGGCCGATCTTGAATCCGATCGCCCGTGGTCTTGATGACGACGATCTCCAGGCTCGACTCGGGCAGGCCGTGGGCCAGACTCAGCCGTTGGCGCACCTCGTGGGCCTGAGCCAAGGCGAGTGGCGAGCCACGCGTGCCGATACGAGCCGTCCGTGCTTGCAAACTGCCTCTCCAAAGGTATAGCCGATGTGTCGTGGCCCACAGTCGTGGCCTCGGACACGCTTATGCGCGCTCCTTCGTGGGAGCGCAAACCCCCAAGGTCAAACGGTGACGAGTCCGCGCACGATCGAGGCGTCAGGTCTGGACGGGGAAGTGCCGGAGCGCCTCGTGCTCGGCATCGAGACGAGTTGCGACGAGACGGCTGCGGCCGTGGTGGCGCGGCGAGCGGACGGGACGGGACGGATCCTCTCGAACGTGGTGCGCTCGCAGTGGGAGGCGCATCGCGCCTATGGCGGAGTGGTGCCGGAGATCGCCGCGCGGGCGCATGTGGAGTGCCTCGACGAGATCATTGGTGCCGCGATGGACGAAGCAGGTATCGGATGGAGCGCCCTGGGTGGCGTCGCGGCGACGGCGGGGCCAGGCCTCGTCGGTGGGCTGATCGTGGGCTTGACGACGGCGAAGATGATCGCGCTGGTGCATGACTTGCCGCTTTTTGCCATCAATCACCTCGAGGCGCATGCCTTGACGGTAGGGCTGACAGACGGACTCAGGCCTCCGTACCTGTTGCTGCTCGTGTCGGGCGGCCACACGCAGCTGATCGATGTTCTCGACGTCGGACGGTACGACCGCCTGGGCACGACGATCGACGACGCGCTCGGCGAGGCCTTCGACAAGACAGCCAAGCTGCTCGGCCTCGGCTTTCCGGGGGGGCCTGCCGTCGAGGCCGCCGCACGGGACGGCGACGCCCGGCGGTTTGCGCTACCGCGACCTATGGTCGGGCGGCCGGAGCCGAATTTCTCGTTCGCCGGCTTAAAAACTGCGGTGCGGACTGCCGCCACGGCCATCGCGCCGCTGAGCGAGCGCGACGTCGCCGACATCGCCGCCGCTTTCGAGACGACGGCCGCCGCCGCGGTCGCGGATCGGGTCCGGCGGGCGATGGCTCTCGTCGAGAGCCGGCGACAGGCGCCGCCGCAGGACCACGTGCTGGTCGTGGCGGGCGGTGTCGCGGCCAATGTGCGGCTGCGGGGGGCTCTGGCGCAGCTCGCGACAGCCGGTGGGTGGCGGCTCGCTCTGCCACCGATCGCACTGTGCACCGACAATGCCGCGATGGT
Organism: Rhizobiales bacterium Ga0077524; assembly: GCA_001464755.1. Lineage (GTDB taxonomy): Bacteria > Pseudomonadota > Alphaproteobacteria > Rhizobiales > Hyphomicrobiaceae. The sequence continues at coordinate 16,474 of LNDR01000400.1, read as the reverse complement.
GGCCTGGGCGGGAGCGGAGCGGCTCACACGCGGCGATGGTCCGGACCGCCTGGATGCGCCCGTGCGGGCGCGCTGGCCGCTCGATCCGCGCTCTGCCCCCGCGCTCGGGTCGGGCCGGCTCGGCGCCAAAGCCTGAAAACCCAGGCGCGGGCTCAACGCAGCCGGTACCGCATTCGAGACACACCTCGAGCCGCGCTTACTTGCATCGCCAAATATTTCGGTGGATTTCCGCGGCCAGCGGCGGATTTCGCATCCCGAGCACCCCATCAACATGGAGCGAATCATTTAAGTCCTGATCCAGGGGATTGTTGCGCGCCTTGTCATGCGAGGCTGCGATTCACAGGGGGATGCGATGTCGCTTTTTGGAGCGTTGAGCGAGCTTGTCGGCGGCGCCGCGCTGGCTTGCGCACCGGCTTGCGATCTGGCTCTCGCAGACTCCACGATCGAGAATCACGCGGGTTTCGTCAGCTGGATCGCCGGACGCGACGAGATGCGCGAAGTGAGAGCGATCGTCGAGGCCATCGGGGGCGAAATCTGGGTCGGCACCGAGACTCGCGGGCTCGCGCAACGCGACCTCGATCAGCATGTGCGGGCCGCGGCCCGTCTGGTGGCGCGCCACCGGGTATCGGCTGCACTGATCGCAGAGGTCGCAGCAGCGGCACGGGCGGCGAAGCCGGCAATCACCCACTCCGGGGAAACCATTGCGTGGCGCATCTCTCGCGACATCGTGGCGCGTGCACGAGCGGGCGGAGCGTTCGCTGGCGGCCTTTCCGCCGTGCCGGCCGACATTCCGCTGCGCGAGGAAGTGGTGCTTTTCCTTCTCGATCGCACATTCGCGCATCTGGTCGACGACGAGCATCGATTGATGCGTCTGGGCCCGGCGCTTTCCGAGTTTGCCGATTCGCAATCGCCGGGTACCAGCAAGGGCATCCAAGGGCCGTCGAGCGGCCTTGGTGGGCTCGGCATCTCGCGATCCTTCATGATGCAGATCGAGCAGGCGGGCGGTACTGGATTTCTCGCCGGCATCGCCGAGCGGTTCGGGCTGTCCGAGCGGTCGGTGCGTCGCGCAGTGGCGCTGGTGGATAGCCAGACTGGAGAGGCTGAGGGGCGGATCGCGCGCCTACAGGCTCTCGCGCAATGGCTCGCGGACGTGCGCGCGCAGTTGATGCGGCCGACGAACGACGATGCCGAGATCCGCCGCCTCAAGACGGCAGCTGCGGCGGCGCTGGCGGACGGCGACTTCGAAGGAGCCATGGACGCGCTGCGTCTGGTGCGGCGCGAGCTTCGCGAAACGCGGAGGCGGACAGAGGAGCGGCTGCAGGACGAGGCGCTGGCGCTCAGGACCCAGATGGTCGAGGAGGCGCGCGCCACGGGGCGGCTGGCCGAGTTGCTAGCGGCACGGGGTGAGCACGCTCAAGCCGCCGATCTCTTCGCCGAGGCTGCGCTGGCCTTGCCGCGGGCCGAGCGCGAGACGGCATGGCGGTTCAATCTGCAGCGTGCCGAGGCGCTCCTTCAGCACTCGCGCGAGCGCGGCGATGCCTCGGCTCTTTCCGAGGCTCTTGCGGCGTATGGCGGTCTGGTGCGCCAGGCTGCGGAGACAACGAACACGAAGGCTCTCGCCGAGGCGTGTCTTGGGCATGGAGATGCTCTGTTTGCCGCCGGCGAGCGCGACCCGGGCGGCAATCGCCTCAAGGATGCAATCACGATCTACCAAAAAGCCATTCAGCTTCTCGAGCGCGAAAGGGACCAGAGCAGTCTGATGCGAGCCCGTATCGCACTGGCGCGGGCCATGGCGCGGCAAGGCGAGCGTGAGGGCTCGGTCGAGGCGCTGCGCCAGGCCGCCCAGGCCTTCCGTGATGCTGCGGCCGCCGTACCGGCCGAAAAGCTGCCCGGCGATCATGCCAGCATTCAGGTCAGTCTAGGAGGCGTTCTGCTAGCGATCGAGGAGCGCGAGGGTGGGGCAGCCCTGCTCGAAGAGGCAGCGGGCGCTTATCGGATCGCCATCGGGCTGATGGACAGCGAGACCGACTCGGACCGGTGGGGCGAGACGCAACTGAACCTCGGTCTTGCGCTGCTTGGGCTCGGCGAGCAAACGCGGTCGGCTCCGCAGCTCGAGGATGCTACAGAAGCATTCCGGGCCGCGATCGAAGCGACACCGCGGGTCAAGGCGCCGCGCCGGTGGGCCCTCACGCAGATGAACCTCGGAAATGCGCTTGCCGCCCTCGGCGATCGCGACGAGACGGGCACATCGCTGCTTGACGAGGCTATCGAGGCCTACAACCTCGCGCTCGAGGAATTGCTGCGCGAGGCCGAACCCCTGAAGTGGGCGATCACGCAGATGAACCTCGGTACCGCACTGATCCGGCTCGGCGAGCGCAAGGACCGCCGCCGCCACTGGCTCGCTGCGGCGGCAGCGCTCGTACCGGCGCTGGAGGTGTTCGAGCAGCAGGGCGCGGAAGATCTCGCGGAAATGACACGGCGCAATCTGCGGCGCTTCCAGGACAACTGGGACAGCATCCTAGCGCCGCCCGGATCTGCGGCCGCAACCGCCGAGACAGCCAAGGCTTCCCCCGAGCGTCACCGTCTCGCACAGGCCGGTTGAACCGGGCGCCTTGCCTGCCCCTCTCCCCGGGAGCAGGCAATAGCTCAGCGGAGATGCCGGGAGATCAGGAGGCACTTTGCCAGCGGGCGCGGCAATCCAGACCAGACCCGCCACCGGACGCCTTGTGCGAGGCGACGGTTTGGACGAAATTGCGTGCCCGGCCACCTTTGCGACCGACTGGGACGCCATGACCACCGTGCTCGCCCTATTGCTGGTGCTCCTCGCCGGGCTTGGCTTTCCCGGAACGCCGGCACGCGCGCAGACGGGCGAGGCGGGCAGCTTTCTCGATCCGTTTCCCGAGAACGATCGCTACCGCGTACAAATCTGGGGCGATCAGATGGCTGCGGGCCTGCTCGAAGGCCTGGCCGAGCAGCTCACCGATGAGCCGCGCCTGCAAATCGACAGTAAACAGAGGTGGCTCAATGGCCTGCTCAAGGTCGACGTCGACCAGGAAGCGGCCACGATCGACAGAGCCCTCGCGGCCGGATCGCCGCACATCGCCGTGCTGATGCTCGGCGCGGAGGATCGGCTGGCGCTGAGGCGTCCAAACGGCCGCCGGATGCCGGTCGGTAGCGACGAATGGAAGGCCGAGTACGCGCGTCGCATCGACGTGATCATGCGAGGACTACGCAAGCGCTCCGTTGCCGTATTCTGGGTCGGCCTCCCCATCATGCGGCGCGAGGATGCGACGGACGATGCCGAGATGATCAACGAGCTGGTGCGCAATCGAGCGCTGGCGCATGGCGTTCGGTTCATCGATATCTTTGCCAGCTTCGCCGACGCGGATCGCGCGTACAGCTCGCACGGGCCGGATCTCGCGGGAAAGATGCGCCTGTTGCGGGATCAGGACGGAGTGCATTTCACGGGCGCCGGATACCGCAAGCTCGCCTACTTCGTGGAACGCGAGCTCAAGCGCGCGGCGACGCAGGCCTGGGACGAAAGAATGATCCCGCTGGCGGGCAACGAAAGCGAGCAGGCGCGGGTACGGCCGCCGCCGACCGTGAAGCTGGCGCCACTCGCCGCCTCCGACTCGGCAGCTGGCGCAAAGGGTGCAGACATCGCGCGAGCCGCGCGGGCAGCCGCCGACGCTGCAGGTGGCGTGAGCGCCGAGACCAGCCGGGTGACGCTACGAACGATCGGGGCACAGGGACGGGAGGAGAGCGTCACGCTCGAGATCCTGAGGCCTGCGATTCCCGCCTCGGTCGTCTCGATGCTGACGCGACGCGAATCCAACGACAAGCCGACGCACGTCGGCGATTCCGTGATGACCGAGATTCTCGGAGGTTTGACCGTCGTGTCCTCCGTCACGTCGCTCGGCGAAGCTGGCGAACGTCGGAGGTTGGGGGCGGACCAGACGACGCCGCTGCACCGCGTCCTGCTGCGCGGCGAGAGCCTTCCGCCCAAGCCGGGGCGGTCCGACGATATGCCGTGGCCGCGTCCCGAGCCGGTGCTCGATGCCCGCCTGTCGCGACCCCTCGCGGCGGAGTCGGCGGCGGCGATGGATACGCCGAGCGTGCCGGCAGTGACAAAGCCCGCTTCATCGAGCGCCGGGGTGCCGTTGCCCCGCAGACCGACCCCCGCATTCGATGCGGGGCGGAACTAGGCTTCTTTCCATGCCGCCGGCAAACACCTCACGCCCCCTGCTTCAGGGCGTCCCACCACGCACAGTGACTGCTCGAGCCGAGATGATAGTTGCCCTCGGCCACTTGCAAAGGCTGCCGCAGGCCAGCTTCGGCGGCACGGGCGCGGGCTTCACGCCTAGCGGCTAGAACTTCGGGCGAAGCCGAGACTGGATCGTGGCCCCACAAACTGCCGCCAAAGGTCATCTCCGACGGCGACCAGGCCTCAACATCGATCAAACGTCCGCCCCAGCCATACTCGATCATGAAGTCGTCCGGCGTGCGGGCGTAGAACGAGGTCATGAGGTCGTTGGTGTGGCGGCCGAGGCTGACGGCGAGGCGATCCTGCAGATTGGCGAGATCGAGCGCCTGCCCGACATCGTCGAGCATGCCGACCTCCATCATGATGTGGTGGATGCCCTCGCGGCCGGTCTGCAGGAGTGCAAGGCTGTGCTGACGCGGGTTGAGATGAAAGAAATACGCCGTGAACGGCTTCACCATGTAGTCGCTGATGCGGAACCCCAGCACATCGCGGTAGAAGGGCACGAGATCCTCGGCCTTCTTGACGTGCAGAACGGCATGCCCCATGCCCATCGCACCTGTGCGGAATCCCGAAATTGACCTGCCCGGCTTGAACGGCTCGTCGATGCCGATCGGTCCGTGGAACGCTTCGAGCGCGTTGCCGGCGGGATCGGCGAAGCGGATCGCCGCGGTTACGCCCCGCAATTCAGCATCCGCATCGGTAACGCGACGAACCTGCACTTGTCGTGCCTCGAGGCGTGCCGCCAATTGATCCAGTGCCGCCGCATCGGTCACCTCGAAGCCGAACGCCGTCACGTCGGCATCCGTCGACGAGACGAGGATGCGCTGGCGCCGATCGTCCATCCTCAACTTGAGGGTCGAGGGCGTTCGCTCGACCACCTCGAGACCGAGGAACTTGGGCCCAAACTCGGCCCAATCGTCGAGCTTCTGCGAGCGGACGCCAAAATAGCCGAACGACTGGATTTCCATGGTCGTCTCCTGTCGAATAGGGCCCTGCGGGGCCAGAGTTCATTCTGCCGCCTGGGTTCCGAAATACCGCACCTTGGCTGCGCGCTGGTTCTCGTAGATGGACCCTTGATCCCTGGCGGGCGGCAGCGGCATGCGCACCGGCGCGGGCCTGATGCGGGGCTCAACGGTCGGGTTGCCGAGCACGATGCGGCTGTTGAACTCGGCAAAGTCGGTAACGCCCATCAACGGCCACGCATCGGCGGCGGCATATTCGAACAGCAGCAAGCGGCGCTGCTTCGTCGACGTGTTCTGGGCGGAGCCGTGCAGCGTTCGCGCATGATGGATCGACATGGAGCCGGCCTTGCCGGTCAAGGCCACCGCCTTGTCGAATGCAATTTGATTGAGTTCGCCCGTGATCGCGCCACAGAAGGCGCCATCGGCGTGATGATCGTGCAAGCGGCCCCGGTGCGAGCCGGGGATCATCAGCATCGGGCCGTTCTCGATATCGCAATCGTCGAGAAGGATGCCGATCGCGAGCACATCGTCGTTGGTGTGCGGGTAGAAAGCCCAATCCTGGTGCCATTCGACCGGGGCGCCGTAGCCGGCGGACTTCATGTTCAGCTTCGAGCCATGGAGGCGGATATTCGGGCCGATCAACGCCGCCAAAGTAGCCGTGATGCCTGGATGGCGTACGAGCTCGCGAAAATAATCGAAGTGCTTGTGCGGGGTCTTGATGCGGCGGACCTTCGGGCTATCCCTGGTATGGCCGTCCTCGAGATCGTAGATGTCGGTGTGCTGGGTCGCTTCGGCAGCGCCGGCAACGATCCCCTCGACGTTGCGCCGCAACTCCGCGAGTTCTACCGGGTTGAGCGCGTCAGGCACCATCAGGTAGCCCTGCTCGCTATAGAAATCGACCTGCTCGGGCGTCAGCATCGGGGTCTCCTCGAGAGTTTTGCCGCAATGCTAGCACCAACCATGGCGCTCAGCAAAACGGCTGGCTGCCGGGTGGTCGCTTCCGGCCTCCGGTCCGATGCGGCGGCAAAACGGCTTTACGGGCTGAGGATTGCGCCTAACGTATGCGGTCTGATCTGTTCGGCACGGCGCGGTTTGCTCGTCCTGCGGCAATCGCTTGGAGGACTGGCGATGCTCGGGATGCTTCATCGAAAGTTGCTTGCGGCTCTACTGATCTCGGCGCTCGCAACCCTGGCGGGCGAGGCGCGCACCATCGAAAGCGGCATTGCCTTCACAGATGCCGAAGCCATGCGCCAGCTCGAGCGCAAAGGGTTCTCGCTCGGTGCGCTGCTGTCACCCGGCTGGCAACGCGATGCTCCTTCCCGGACCTTCGACAACGCCGAGCTCGCCCGACTGCCGGCGTTGCTGCCACTGCACGAGGTGATCAAGGACGAGTTCAAGGCTTTCGAAAGCGGCTATCGCGCCCGGTTTCCAGGCGAGGATCCGATCGTGGGCTTCGATTCAGATCGCAATCATCGGCTGTTCGATCGCTCCTTCCTGCGCCGCAAGTCGGGCCGCTTCGAGCTGGTCGGGATCGTCAATCGCATGGACCTCGCCTACAAGGACGAGCGGACGTGCGGGGAAATTCGCTTCATCTACCGTCTGGCCTATACCGAGCGGCTGGGGGCCAGCTCCCTCGCCTCGCGCCTGCCGATGAGCTTCAATCTCGTCCTCCACGCCAAGCGCCCCGAGGCCACCACCACGTGCGCCGAGATCGCAAGGCGCTGGCTCGCGGTCGGGGATCTGGACCTGAAGGCCGCCGGCCTCGTTCGGCGCCTTACAGATTCTCTGGGTCCGCTCGCACTGGTCGAGCCTTCGCAGATCGACCGGTTCGAGACCAACATCCAGGTGATCCGCGTGCCAGCGACGATCGTGCCGGGCTGGGGTGGACATGCCGAGTACCTGCTCAACGTGTTTCAGCGGCGGCCCGACGGTAGCTTTGTCAAAGCGCGGCTCGAGAACCAGATCGACCGCCAGGCGCTCAAGAAGGATGCCGCCAAGCTGGCGGCCCTCAAGGCGTGGCTGTTCGAGCCGGCCAACCTGAGGGCGCTCGATCAGGGCACGATCAAGATCCCGGAAACCTATCTCGCCTCGCAGGCGATCTCGACCGCCCCCGGCGGCACGGCACGGGCCTCGAATCGGCCGTTTGCCGGGTTGATCAGCGCCGATGAGGCCAAGGCCGCGTTGGTACAGCTCGGCGGCGATCTCGCTCGGATGCGCAACATCAAGTCACCCGCCGGGCTCAAGCAGCGACTGACGGACATCACCTGCTCGGGCTGCCACCAGTCGCGCGCCATCGGCGGCTTTCATTTCATGGGCGCGGATCGCGTTGAAACGATCCGGGCGATACCGCAGAACGCAATCTTCGTTCCGGCGTCGCCGCACTTCTACGGAGACGCACCGCGACGGCGCGCTGCCGTCGAGGCTTTCGCCGCCGATCGTGGGCGCGAATGGGGGCGCGATTTCTCCCTGCGCCCACATACCGGCCTGGATGATACCGAGATTCGTAACGGATGGGGCTCGCACTGCGCGATCGATGGGCGCGATCCCAGCTTTGCGGGCTGGAAATGCAGGGGCGGAGTGCTCCACTGCAGTGTGTTGCACGCCTCGCGCGAGGAACCGGGGCTCGGCACGTGCGTGACCAAGGCGACGAGTGCGAGCAGCCTGCGCATCGGCGACGCCTTCCAGACAGGCCGCATCGTCAGCAAACCCACCGACCACTACTTCCGCGATAGCTACGTCATCGAGAACGACCTTTCGGGCGGCCGGGGGACGGCGCGCCAAGGCGGCGGTTTTTTCGGCGGCATGCACAAGGTGCGCGGCTGCGACCGCTCACGCCGGGAAGGAATCTGCGCGCGCGAGGCCGGCGATGCCTTCAACGCCTGCGTCGCCGCGAGCAAAGGTCGCTTCAAAGAGTGCCTCGAGAAGAACACGCAGGAATCGACGCTTCGCGTATGCGATCTCAATCGGCCTTGCCGGGACGACTACGTCTGCCTGGCGACCAAGGAAACCCTGACGACCGGTCGCGGGGCGTGCCTGCCCCCCTATTTCCTCTTTCAGTTCCGCGTCGATGGTCATCCGCTCGAGCAATAGCCGAGAGACTGGCGCAAGGCGCTGCCGTCGCGTGGCAGGGGCATTAGCGGGTGACATCGAAGCGTGCTACCGAAAGCGCCGGACCAACAACTGCAACCATCGTCCGGAGACCCGCGCATGCGCCGAGAACGCAAAGCCAAGATCATCGCGACCCTGGGTCCGGCCAGCTCCGATCCGGCGATGATCGAAAAGCTGTTCGATGCCGGTGCCGATGTGTTTCGACTGAATTTCAGTCACGGCACGCGCGAGGATCACAAGCAGCGGCTGGACATCATTCGCGCGCTCGAGGCAAAGAAGGGCCGGCCGATCGGCATTCTGCAGGACCTGCAGGGGCCTAAAATCCGCATCGGCACGCTGAAAGCCGGACCGGTGACACTGGTCAGGGGAGAGGAACTCGAGTTCCGGCTCGACCGCGAGCCGGGCGATGCGAAATCGGTCGCGCTGCCGCATCCGGAAGTGTTCGAGAACATGATGCCGGGCCACCGCATCATGATCGATGACGGGAAGCTACAGCTCGAGTGCATCGGCTGCGAGAGCGATCGGATCCGCGCGCGTATCGTAGTGGGCGGGCTGCTGTCCGACCGCAAAGGCGTGAACCTGCCGCAGACCGAGCTCGCCATCTCGCCGCTGACGCCGAAAGACCGCGAGGACCTGGCGTTCGGGCTCGACATGGGCGTCGATTGGGTGGCTCTATCGTTCGTGCAGCGGCCGTCGGACGTGATCGAGGCGCAGGCGCTGATCAAAGGTCGGGCCGGAGTCATGGCCAAGATCGAGAAGCCGGCGGCGCTCGGACGGATGGATGACATCATCGCGCTGGTGGATGCCGTGATGGTGGCGCGCGGCGACCTCGGCGTGGAGATCCCGCCGGAGGACGTACCAGGCCGGCAGAAGGAACTGATTCGGCTCTGCCGGCATGCCGGCAAGCCGGTGGTGGTAGCGACACAGATGCTCGAATCGATGATCAAGTCACCGTCGCCAACGCGCGCCGAGGCCTCGGACGTGGCGACGGCGATCTACGACAGTGCGGACGCCGTCATGCTCTCGGCCGAGAGCGCCTCGGGCGACTGGCCGGTCGAGGCGGTATCGATGATGAACCGGATCATCGAGCATACCGAGACGCACAAGCTCTACCGGTCGATCATCGATGCGCTGCAGCCTAGCCCGGAAAGCACAACGCCGCATGCTGTCGCCGCGGCAGCGGCAGATATCGCCGACGCCATCGGGGCGACAGCGATCGTCGCCTATACGGCCAGCGGGACGACGTCGATGCGGGCCGCTCGGAAGAGACCGAAAGTCCCGATCCTGAGCCTGTCACCGACCGCGCTCACGGCCCGACAGCTCGCCCTGCTCTGGGGCAACCACAGCGTCGTCACCGCCGAAATCACGAGCTACGACGACATGGTGGAACGCGCCAAGGCGCATGCCTTGGAGGAGGGGTTCGCCGCGATTGGAGACCGCATCGTGATCATCGCGGGTTTCCCGGTTGGCCGGCAAGGGTCGACGAACAACGTGCGGGTGGTTCGGATTTGATGTCAGCCGGCGGACGTCTGGACTCGCTATCGGCCCCCTCCCCCTAACCCACTCCCCAAGGGGAGAGGACGCGCGGACCGGCAGGAAGGCGCGTGGTGGATCAGGCACCCACCCCGTCCCCCTCCCCACAGTGGGGGAGGGGGACGGGTCCGGCACGATAGGCACGCATCCGGGGCTTCCCGATAAGGCCTACGCCTTCGCCAGTTTGGCGAGATCGTCGGTGCACTCGGTCAGCGCCTTCGTGTAGCGCTCGGCGGCCTCGTCAGCCTCGGCCCTGGTCATCGACAGCGGCGGCGAGAACGACGTGACCTCGATGTAGGGCAGTGCGCGCGACAGCACGCCATTCTCGAAGGCCTTGGCGGCCAGCACACGGTGAGCGCCGACCTTCGGGTCGAAGAAGCGCTTGGTCGCCTTATCCGCCACCAGCTCGGCGGCTATCATCTGGCCTTCGCCGCGGACGTCGCCGATGAAGGGATGGTTGCCGATCCGCTCGCGCAGGATCTTCAGGAAATAGGGGCCGACCTCGGCCGCCTGCTGGACCAGACCGTCGCGCTCCATGATGTCAATGTTGACGAGGCCGAGCGAGGCGCCGACCGGGTGGCCCGAATAGGTGAAGCCGTGCATGACGGGGCCAAACTCGGGCGACGCAGCGGCGAGCACATCCCAGATCTTCGACGAGATGACGGATGCGGAGACTGGGAAGTAGGCACTGGTAATGCCCTTCGCCAGCGTGACGATGTCGGGCTTCAGCTTCATGCCGCCGGTCGCGAACCAGTGGCCCGTCCGCCCGAAGCCAGTGATCACCTCGTCAGCGACGAATAGGATGTCGTGTCGCTGAAGGAGCGGCTGCAGCTTCTCGAAATAGCCCTTGGGCGGGATGAGCACGCCGCCGGTCCCCATGATCGGCTCGGCGATGAATGCGCCGATCGTCTCGGCGCCCTCGCGCTTGATGACGCCCTCGATCTCGGCGATCAGCCGGTCGGTGAACTGCTCCTCGCTCTCGCCGGCCTTACCGAACCGATAGAAATGCGGGCACGAGACATGGATGACGTCGTGCATCGGGAGGTCCCACGCCTTGTGATAGACGGGGATGCCGGTGAGGCTCGCGGCGGCGAAGGTGAGGCCGTGGTAGCCACCCAGGCGCGAGATGAACTTCTTTTTCTCGGGCTTGCCGCGAAGATGGTTGTAGTAGCGGACCAGCTTGTAGTTGGTGTCGTTCGCGTCCGAGCCGCCCATGCCGAAGAACACCTTCGAGAGGTGTGGGGCATCGGATTTTTCGTGAAACAACTTGAGAACACGTTCAGCGAGGCGGATGGCCGGCTCGTTCGAGGCGCCACCGAAGATGTGATGATAGGCTAGGCTTTCGACGGCCTTCTTGGCGGCCTCGGCCATCTCGGGCCGGCCATAGCCGATATTGACGCACCAGAGGCCGGCGCCGCAATCGATGATGTCGCGTCCCGTCTGGTCGCGAACGCGGACTCCCCTGCCGTCGGAGAAGATCACCGGTCCCTTCTTCATGTGGTCGGCGATCGACGTGTTGGGGTGGAACAGGCACTCGCGATCGATGTCCTCGAGCGGGAAATTCCTCTGAGCGTCGTCCATTACGTGCTCTCCTTGGTATTGGGACTGCCGGGGGATTGGGAACTGGCGGGGGATTGGGACTGCCGGACCGCGGTTGCTTAAAGTCTGGGTGCGCGCAGATTATGGATGCGGAATGCCGTGGTACAGGGAAATCGGGAGCGGGACGTCAGGCCAAGCGCCCGAATAGCCGCGCTGCCGCCCCGCAAGGCGTTGACATCGCGGCAACACTCGACCATGTTGCGCGGCAATATCTGGATCACTGCGACCAGAGCAACCGCATCGGATGGGTGGGCATAGCCCTTTCGTCGCCGCGGTCAACGTCCGCCAGCGAAGGCTCGCTTGCGGACGCCATATGCATTTTGACGTCGCAATGATTTGGACCGGAGGCCTTGCCATCGTGTTGCGCCTGCCACAATCAGGCGTTCTACTCGCACGCTGTGGCGTGGCTCTATCGAGGACTTGGAATGCTCAAGGTCTGGGGACGGAATACATCGATCAACGTGCAAAAGGTCATGTTTGCCGTTGGAGAGCTGGGACTTCCGCACGAGCGCTACGACGTCGGCGGACCGTTCGGCAAGCTCGATACGCCCGAATACGGCATGCTCAACCCCAATCGGCTGGTGCCGACGATCGACGACAACGGATTCATCCTGTGGGAGTCGAATGCCATCGTCCGCCATCTTTCGCAGAGGTATGGGCGAGGCACCCTGTCGCCGGCCGACGAAATGACGTTTGCCAAAGCGGACGCCTGGATGGACTGGTCACTGACATCGCTCTACAGCGACATCATCACGACGTGCTTCCTGCAGCTCGTGCGCACGCCCGCGAAATCGCGCGACGTGGCCGCCGTGGACGCAGCCGCGCGACGGGTCGGACAGAAGCTCGACGTCCTCAACCGTCAGCTCGCGGGGCGGGCCTATATCGTGGCCGAGCACCCGACCATCGCCGACGTGGCGGTCGGCACGCTGATGTACCGGTACTTCAACCTGAAGCTGCCGCGCCCGTCGCTGCCCAATGTCGACGCCTGGTACGAGCGACTGATGGCCAGGCCTGCCTATCGCCAACACGTGATGATCGATTTCAAGCCGATGCTGGTGGACGGCGCTTGACCTCCACTTAGACGATCGCCGGGCGTGCGGCGCTATCGCCAGCGCCTGCCCCGACGATAGCGCCAACCGGAACACCGGGAGCCTGAGACCTATGGCCGAGCTGTTTCAATCGCTGTCGACCCGCCTCAGCGGCGTTTTCGACAAGCTGACCGGTCGCGGTTCGCTGTCGGAGAGCGATGTCAACGAGGCGATGCGCGAGGTTCGCAGGGCACTGCTCGAGGCCGATGTGGCGCTCGACGTGGTGCGCTCGTTCACCGACAAAGTACGCGCCAAGGCTGTCGGCGCGGTGGTTCTGCGGTCGATCAGGCCGGGCCAGATGGTCGTCAAGATCGTCAATGACGAGCTGGTCGCCATGCTCGGCTCCGATGCCGAGCCGATCGACCTGATGGCGGCTCCGCCGGTCGGCATTCTGATGGTCGGTCTGCAGGGCTCGGGCAAGACGACGACCACGGCCAAGATCGCCTACAGGCTGAAGACGCGCGACAAGAAGAAAGTGCTGATGGCGTCGCTCGATACGCGGCGGCCGGCGGCGCAGGAGCAGTTGCGCGTGCTCGGCACCCAGGTCGAGGTGGAGACGCTGCCGATCGTCGCCGGGCAGACGCCTTTGCAGATCGCGCGGCGGGCCCAGGAGGCGGCACGGCTCGGCGGCTACGACGTGATCATCTTCGACACGGCCGGCCGCACGACCATCGACGAGGAGCTGATGGGCGAGGTCGCCCAGGTCAAGACGATGGTGGAGCCGCACGAGGTGCTGCTCGTGGCCGACGCGCTGACCGGCCAGGACGCAGTGAACACGGCAAAAGCGTTCGACGCGCGGGTCGGCGTGACCGGCATCGTGCTGACGCGCGTCGATGGCGACGGGCGTGGCGGCGCTGCGCTTTCGATGCGGGCGGTGACGGGCAAGCCGATCAAGCTGATGGGCGTCGGAGAGCGATGGGATGCGCTCGAGGACTTCCACCCGAGTCGCGTCGCCTCGCGCATCCTCGGCATGGGCGACGTGGTCAGCCTCGTCGAGAAGGCAGCCGAGAACCTCGACGTCGAAAAGGCGCAAGAGATCGCGCGCAAGATGCGCAAGGGCGCCTTCGATCTCGAGGACCTCGGTGAGCAGCTCAAGCAGATGCAGAAGCTCGGCGGCATGGGCGGCGTGATGGGCATGCTGCCCGGCATGGGCAAGATGAAGGAGCAGATGAAGGCGGCGAATCTCGACGACCGCGTGATCAAGCGGCAGGGCGCCATCATCTCGTCGATGACCGCGTTCGAGCGGCGCAACCCGAAGGCGCTCGACGCCAAGCGCAAGCGGCGCATCGCGGCCGGATCGGGGACGAAGGTCGAGGACGTCAACCGGCTCATCAAGATGCACCGCCAGATGGCGGACATGATGAAAATGATGGGCAACAACCGGGGCATGATGCAACGCATGGCCGGTGCGCTCGGGCTCGGCGGCGGCGGCATGGGTGGCGCGCCGAGTGCAGCGGAGCTCGAGCGGATGCAGGGCGAGCTGGCGCGGATGGACCCCAAGGCGCTCGAGCAGCTTCCACCGGAGGTGCGCGAGATGTTGCCCGGTGCCGGCGGCAAGAGCGGTGCGAAACCCGCTCCGGCGAAAGGTCCGTTGCCCGGACTTGCCGGTGGGCTGCGCCTGCCGGGCCTGCCTGGTCTCGGGGGCGGGGCCATGCCGCGGCTTCCCGGATTACCGGGGAAGAAGAAATGATCGACATCCCCACCATCGATACGGCGCGCGTCCGCCTGCGTGCGTTTCGCGCCAGCGATCACCGTGACTTCGCCGCGTACTTCGCCAGCGAGCGCACAACGCGCTTCCTCGGCGGCGTCATCGGCGCCGATGACGCGTGGCGGCGATTGGCTACGCTTGCGGGCCAGTGGGTGCTGCAAGGATACGGACCGTTCGCGATCGAGGAGCGATCGTCGGCTCGCTTCGCTGGGTATGCCGGCGCGTGGTTCCCCCACGGCTGGCCCGAGCCGGAGATCATGTGGGGGCTTTGCGCCGACTTCCACGGCAAGGGCTACGCGACAGAGGCGGCCGGCGCGGCACGCGATTGGGCCTACCGCACGCTCGGGTGGTCCACGGCGATCAGCCTCATCCATCCGGACAATCATGCCTCCCGCCGTGTCGCCGAGCGTCTTGGCGCACGTCCCGACGGAGAGCAGACACTGCGCGGGCAGACGGTGGGCATCCACCGGCATCCCGCATCACCGCAAACCATCAACCAACACAACGCTTAGACCAGGAGAGAAAGATGTCAGTGAAGATCCGGCTGTCACGTGGCGGCACCAAGAAGAAGCCCTACTATTACATCGTCGTCGCCGAAGCGACTGCGCCGCGCGATGGCCGCTACATCGAGCAGATCGGCACGCACAATCCGATGCTGCCCAAGGACCACGCCGACCGGGTGAAGATCGACCTCGATCGCGCCAAGCACTGGATCTCCGTCGGAGCGCAACCGACCGACCGCGTCGCCCGGTTCCTCGACAAGGCCGGCATCATCAAGCGCACGGCGAAGAGCAACCCCGAGAAGGCAAAGCCCGGCAAGAAGCGTCTGGAGCGCGAGGCCGCCGCTGCCGAGAAGGCGAAGGCTGCCACCGAGTCGGGCGAGAGTGCGGCGTAATACGGTTGTCACATCCGTGCTGCAGGCGAGGCATCGTGATGGTGCCTCGCCTCGTGACGATGTAGCGGCCGCACCACGACGGAGGCCCTCGACGATGACAAGTGGTATCGCCCCACGACGCTTATCCGTGCCGGTCAACGTCGGCGGTGTGATCATCGGGGGAGATCACCCGATCGTCGTGCAGTCGATGACGAACACGGATACCGCCGACATTGAAGGTACGGCCAACCAGATCGCCAGCCTGGCGCGGGCCGGCTCGGAGATCGTCCGGATCACGGTGGACCGGGACGAGGCCGCGGCCGCCGTGCCGCATATTCGCGACCGGCTGGCCAAGCGCGGCGTCAAGGTGCCGATCGTCGGCGACTTTCATTATAACGGCCACAAGCTGCTCGGCGACCATCCGGCGTGCGGCGAGGCGTTGGACAAGCTGCGCATCAACCCCGGCAACGTCGGGTTCAAGGACAAGAAGGACCGCCAGTTCGGGGCGATCGTCGAAACGGCGCTGCGCTACGGCAAGCCTGTCAGGATCGGGGTCAACTGGGGCTCGCTCGACCAAGAGCTGCTAACGCACCTGATGGACGAGAACGCCAAGAGTGCGGCGCCCAAGCCGGCCCGTGCCGTGATGCACGAGGCGATCGTGCAATCGGCGATCCTCTCGGCCGAGCGCGCGGAGGAAATGGGGCTCGGCGCCGATCGGATCGTGCTGTCGGCGAAGGTGTCGGCGGTGCAGGACCTGATTGCCGTCAACACGATGCTCGCCGAACGGTGCCGCTATGCGTTGCATCTCGGATTGACCGAGGCTGGCATGGGCTCGAAGGGCATCGTCGCGTCGTCGGCGGCGATGGGCATCGTTCTGCAAAAGGGGATCGGCGATACGATCCGCTTCTCGCTGACGCCAGAGCCGGGTGGTGATCGCACGCTCGAGGTTCGGGCGGCGCAGGAGCTGCTGCAGACGATGGGGCTGCGTTCGTTCGCGCCCATCGTGACGGCATGCCCCGGGTGCGGACGCACGACGTCGGCCGTGTTCCAGGAGCTGGCCAAGGACGTGCAGGACATGATCCGCGAGCGTATGCCGGAGTGGCGGCAGCAGTACCCCGGCGTCGAGACGCTGAACTTCGCCGTGATGGGCTGCATCGTGAACGGGCCGGGCGAGAGCAAACATTCGGACATTGGCATCTCGCTGCCGGGTACGGGCGAGCAGCCGGCGGCGCCGGTTTTCATCGACGGCAAAAAGGCGATGACGCTGCGCGGGCCGAACATCGCCAAGGAATTCAAGGTGATCGTCGAGGACTACATCGAGAAGCGTTTCGGGGCCGG
>LNDR01000399.1 GCA_001464755.1 Rhizobiales bacterium Ga0077524 | reverse complement strand
CAAGCGGCGCACGGGCTGCACGATCCACTGGGGAGAGACGTTCGCGGACGCAAGTATAGCCATCGGGATGCCGAACACGACGGCCAAAGCCGTACCCCAGATCGCGATCTGGACCGTTTCGACCATCTCTCGCAGGTAGACGTCCCAATCATGGAAATTCGGCTTGAGAAAACCGGCCAGAAACTCGGCCATGTTTCGCCAGTCGGTGAACAGCGATGGCGACTTATGCATCTCCACCGGCGCAAAGCTCCAAGCGAGCAAGGCGATGAGGCCAGCGGTAATCAACCAGCCACGCGAACGGGCCAGGATCGGCTGTCGGGGCACGACGATGGACGCCAGGGCGGGGGTGACCCGCGGGGCGGTCGGGAGCGCTGGATGTGGAGCGGACATGAAATGCTTCCCAGCTGGAAGATCTAACGAAAGAGAGGGCGACGCGGCCCGCAGGAGCCGGCGCCGCCCTCGATCACCTGGGCTCGAGCCCGCTCACTTCTTCAGTGCGGCGAGCTGCTGGCCGATCTCGTCGAACTTCTTTTGCAGCTCGGCGACCTGCGATGTCTTGTCGGCCTCGGACAACTTGGTGTCGCCCTTGATCTTCAGGATGGACTTGTTGACTTCCATCTGGCGGATCGGAAGGAGCTGGTTGTTGTCCGATTTCTTGAACGGCGCCCATCCGAGCTCAGCCAGGATCGCCTTCTCGGCTGGGTCCGACGTGGCGTAGCTCAAGAAGAACGCGAGCAGCTTTTCCTTCGTCGCATCCGGTAAACCCTTATGCCAAACGATCGGATCGGACGGGATCAGCGGCGAGGTCCAGATCACGCGGATATTTGCGGCTTTGTCGGGCGCCGTCTTCTTCAGACGGTTTAGGTTTTCGTTATTGTTTGCGGCCGCGTGCACCAGCTTGTTGGCGACAGCAAGTGCGTTGGCCTCGTGGTTGGCCGCTCGCACGGTCTTGAAGCACGCCTTCGGATCGATGTTCATCGCCGAAAAGATGAAGGTGGTTGGCACCAAAAAGCCCGATGTCGAGTTCGGGTCGCCTGTGCCATAGTCGAGGCTCTTGTCGCACTTGAGCACGTCCTCGAGCTTCTGGAACGGGCTGTCTTTGTGCACGATCACGTGTGACCAGTAACCGGGATTGCCGTCCTTATCGACCGACTGGACGAAAACCTCGCCATTGGCGCGATCGACAGCTTCCATCGCCGACTTGTTGCCATGCCAGGCAATCTGCACCTTGTTGAAGCGCATGGCCTCGATCACGCCGGCATAATCGGACGCATAAAAGCCAGTCACCTTTACGCCCACCTTCTTGCCCATGTCGGCGAGGAAGGGCTCCCACGTCTTCTTCAGGTTGGCGCTCGCCTCGGTGGCGATGATGCCGAAGTTGAGATCGTCGGCGGCCTTGACCGGCGTGGCGGCAACGGCGAGGCCGATGCCGGCCAGCGCCAGAATTTTGCGAAGCATGTTTGACCCTCATGAGCTTGTCGATTTTTGTCGACTTAACCTCGCCAGCGAGATCGCCGGTGAGACCGTGACGAGGCGCCCCCTGAAGTGGCCTCGGAAACAAGACATGACCGCGGTCGTCAGGCCGGTTGCAGGCCTGCCTGGCCGTTGACGTGGCCGGTCCTCCGGGAAGATCTGGCAGGTGCTTCGCGCCGTGCCGCTTCGATGCCCGGCAGGAACAACTGCTCGCTCTCCGCGCCGTAGAGTTCGCCGAGAAACGCCGGCGTCAGAGCCTCCGAAGGGCCGTCGTAGACCACCTCGCCCTTGCGCAACGCGATGGTCCGCGGGCAATAGTGCAGCGCGTACTCGACCTGGTGGAGCGACACGAGCACCGTGATCCCGTCCACCCGGTTGAGCTCGGCGAGAATGTCCATCACCCTTCGCGCGGAACTCGGATCGAGCGACGCGATCGGCTCGTCGGCAATCAGGATTTCGGCGCCCTGCACCAGACACCGGGCGATCGCCGCTCGCTGCTGCTGGCCACCCGACAGATCGGAGCCGCGCTTCAACGCCTGCTCGGCGATCCCGACGCGGGTGAGCGCCTGCATTGCGGTCTGTCTCTCGGCGTGCGTGAAGTAGCCGAGCGTCCCACGCCAGCGCGGCACGTGGCCGAGAAACCCGACACAGACGTTGGTCAGCACCGGCAGCCGAGGTACGAGATTGAACTGCTGGAAGACGATCGAGATGCGTGACCGCAGGGATTTCGCGGCGGCCGTCAACCGGCCGTTCTTCTGCATCGTCTCGCCGAAGGCACGGATCTCGCCATCCGAGCCGTCGAGCGGCTTGTCGATGGGAATCAATCCCGCCACCGAGCGGATCAAGGTCGATTTGCCTGAGCCCGAGGCACCGATCAGGGCAACCATCTCGCCTTTGGAAATGGTCAGCGACACGTCCTTCAGCACGCGCTCACCCTTGACGAACGACTTCGCGGCGCGGACGATCTCGAGTGTGGGATGCTGCAAGGCTCTCTCCTTCGTTGCAGGGCCAGTACCACTCGCGTGTGACAGAGATGTAATGAATGCGCCGTCGGCGGAGGGTAGATGTCCGCTGCGGTTGTTTGGAGGCTCGAAGATGACCGTCGCAGTTGGCATTGGCCTCATGGAGTTTCCGTTCGACTCGCCCGCTGGCTACTGGCGTTGGGTCGATTTGTGCGAGCAGGGCGGCATCGACAGCTTCTGGCAGACGGATCGTGTCGTCAGCCGGGAGCCGATCCTCGAGTGCATGACGGCCATCGCGGCAGTCGCGGGGCGCACCAAGCGGCTCAAGTTCGGGATGAACGTCATCTCGCTGGCGCTGCGCGATCCCGTGCTTGTGGCGAAGCAGTGCGCGACGATCGACCTGCTGTCGGAGGGGCGGCTCCTTCCGGCGTTCGGTGTCGGCAGCCCGGCGGCTCCGGAGTGGAAGGCGCTGGGCATCGACACCAAAGGCAGGGGTGGCAAGACCGATGAAGGTCTCGAGATCATCAAGCGGCTATGGACCGAGGAGAGCGTCGATTTCGACGGCCGCTACTACAAGCTCAAGGGTGCCTCGATCTCGCCACGGCCGGTTCAGGCCGACATCCCGATGTGGATCGGTGGCAACTCGGAGGCCGCGATCGAGCGGACGGCGCGCGTGGGCACCGGCTGGCAGGCGGGACCGGAGACGCCCGAGCAGGCGGGCGTCGTGGTGAAAGCCATCAAGGCGGCCGCCGCGCGCTACGGGCGGGCGATCGACGAGGATCACTATGGCGCCGGCTTCCCGTTCTATTTCGGGCGTGAGGGGGACCCGGTTCTGGACCGGGTGCGCGAGTCCTATCAGAAGCGCACGAAGCGAGACCCGGCGGGATATTTCGCGGTCGGCGAGGCGGCCGATATCGTCCAGCGGATCGCCGAGTACGTCGAGAACGGCGTCGAGAAGTTCGTGGTCCGGCCGGTGGCCCGTGGCGACGAGGCGATGATGGCGCAGACACGGCGCCTGGTCGAGGAGGTGATCCCCGAAGTGGCGCGCCGCTGGCCAAAGCCGCCGAAGAAGGCAGCCGCAGCCGAGTAGCGGGCCCGCGCATCAGGCACGCCGTGCGAAACCGGCGGCTGTAGCGAGACCGAGCAGCAGCATGACACCGGCCGAGATGCCGATGGTGACGGCAGCGCCGAGGGAGGCGATGCCGAGGCCGTAGAGCACAGGGCCGACGGCCTGGCCGAGGAAGAAGTTGAACGCATGCAACGCCACCGCGGCGCCTCGGGCTTCCGGTGCGAGTTCGGTCACCTGGGTCTGGATCGAGTTGTGGATCATGTAGAAGCCGAAGCCGACAGCCACGAAGGCGAGGACTTTGGGCGGCCACGCGTGGAGAAGCGCCAATGCCGCGAGGCCAGACCCGCAGACCACGCCGCCCCAGCGCACGAGATTGAGATAGCTCATGTGGCGTAGCATCGAGCGCACGCTCAGTGTGTAAAGAATGCCGCCGATCGCCATGCCGGAAATGATGAAGCCGGCTTCGCGGATGCTCCCGGTCCCATCGGCCTCGAGCAGAGCGGCGAGGTAGGGGAGAATGCCGAAGATCGCCATCCCCTCGACGAAAACGGCCCCGTAGCAAACGATGGCGCGGGGATGAGCGAGCACGAGGGCATAGCTGCTCATCATGCCCGATATGGTGAAGGTCTTGCGGGTTGCGCCCGGAAGCGGCAACAGCCAGCGCCATGCAGCTGCAAGGGCTACGAGGCTGGCGAGAACCGTCAGCGAAAGGACCACGCGCCAACTTGTGGCGCTGGCGATGAGGCCGGCGCCGATCGCGCCCGCTAGCTGTCCTGTGAGAATGGCGGTCAGGATGCGGGAGAGGGCGACCTGGCGGTCCTTCATCTCGAAGCGGTCTCCGACCGTCGCGAAGCACAGCGGCACGATGCCGCCGGAGGCGAAGCCGGTGAGGATGCGCGCGACGAACAGCGCCTCGATTGTAGGGGCCAGCATGGCGCCGATCGATCCGAGCGCGAGCAGCGAGAGGCAGACCTTGATCATGCGGGCCTTGCCGACCGCATCGCCGAGCGCGCCGAGGATCGGCTGTCCGAGCGCACATGGGAAGGCGAAGGCGGACGCCAGCAGGGCGACAGTCGCAACCTCGGTGCCGAGGTCGCGGGCGACCTCCGGCACGATCGGATCGAGGATGCGGATCGCGAGCGAGCTGGAAAACGCCGCGAGCGCGAGGAGGATGAGAAGGGGCATGATCTCTCGGGAAATGTGCGAGCACGTTCAGCCTCGCGTGGCTGAACGCTCGGAACCCGTGTCAGGATTTGGCGATCCGTCACATCAGGTTTAGTCAAACGCCAACCGCAACCTCTATCCAGTCCTAGCCGGGGAACGGACGCGCTGTCTCGGCGAGGTATTGCATGGCGACCGGCACCCCGCCCGGCTTGTGCGGCACCTTGGCGAGCCCGAGCCCCATCTCGACTCCGGCCAGCGTGCCGAGAATGGTCAGGTCGTTCGTGTCGCCGAGGTGTCCGATGCGGAACACCTTGCCAGCGACTTTCGAGAGACCGGTGCCGAGCGACAGATCGAAGTGCTCGAGAATGGTCTTCCTGAGTTGGTCGGCGTTGTGGCCATCGGGCATGACCACGGCGGTCAGCACGGGCGAGTAATGGCGTGGCTCCTTGCAGAGATTCTCGAGCCCCCACGCGGCAACTGATCGCCGGGTCGCCTCGGCGTGGCGCTGGTGGCGCGCGAAGACGTTGTCGAGGCCTTCCTCGTGAAGCATGTCGATCGCGGCCGCGAGGGCATAGAGCATGTTGGTTGCGGGCGTATAGGGGAAGTAGCCGCTCTTGTTGTTGGCGATCATCTCGTCCCAGGCCCAGAAGCTGCGCGGCAGCTTGGCGTCCTTGGAAGCGGCGAGCGCCTTGTCCGAGACGGCGTTGAACGAGAGGCCGGGCGGCAGCATCAGGCCCTTCTGCGAGCCGCCGACGGTGACGTCGACGCCCCACTCGTCGTGGCGGTAGTCGGCGGAGCCAAGCGAGGAGATGGTGTCGACCATCAGCAGGGCAGGATGGCCTGCGGCATCGATCGCCTTGCGGATCTCGTCGATGCGGGTCAGCGAGCCGGAGGACGTCTCGTTGTGGACGACGCAAACGGCCTTGATGGTGCGCGCCGTGTCGGCCTTGAGGCGCGCCTCGATGCGGGTCGGATCGGCGCCGGCACGCCAGTCGCTCTCGATGAACTCGGGTTTCAGGCCGAGCTTCGTCGCAAGGCTCTTCCACAGCGAGGCGAAGTGACCGGTCTCGTACATCAGCACCGTGTCGCCAGCGGACAGTGTGTTGACGAGGGCTGCCTCCCAGGCGCCAGTGCCCGAGGCCGGGAAGATGATCACCGGGCCCTTGGTCTTGAAGATCGTCTTGATCCCGGAAAGCACCTTGAGGCCGAGCTTGCCGAATTCGGGGCCGCGGTGGTCGAGAACGGGCATGTCCATGGCGCGCAGAATGCGATCCGGCACGGGCGATGGGCCCGGGATTTGCAGGAAATGACGACCGGCGCGGCGCGGCTCGTTGGACATGGGGCGCTATCCTCGGAATGGTAAAGGCTTGCAGCCTCGTGGCCGCCTATGCCAGCGATAGGTTCCGCCCCCGAGGCCCGTCAAGCAATTCCGCCGCGAAAGCCCATCCATGAACGTCCACGTGCCCCCTCACCACGCACTCGCTGACCGTCTGAAGCGCGAGATCGAGGGCGACGTGCTGTTCGATGCGGCGAGCCGGGGGCGGTATGCGACGGATGCGTCGATCTATCAGATCCAGCCGATCGGAGTGGTGGTGCCGCGAACCCTCGCCGATGTCGAGGCGGTACACCTGATCGCGCGGGAGGCAGGCGTTCCGCTTTTGCCGCGCGGCGGTGGGACCTCGCAGTCGGGCCAGACGGTGGGGCGGGCGCTGGTGATCGACTACTCCAAGCACGTCAACCGGCTGCTCGAGACCGACGCGGAGGCCGGAACCTGCCTGGTCGAGCCGGGCATCGTTCTCGACGAACTCAACCGCCAGCTGAAGTCGACGGGCCTCTGGTTTCCGGTCGACGTGTCGACATCGAGCCGGGCGACCATCGGCGGCATGACGGGCAACAACTCGTGCGGTACCCGCTCGATCCGCTACGGCATCATGCGCGACAACGTGCTGGCCATCGATGCGATGCTGGCGGACGGAACCAAGGCGCATTTCGGCGAGGTGGCGGCGGACTTCGAGACGATCAACGCGCCGGACGCGGCGCGCGACCTGTTTCGCGATCTGCTGCGGCTCGGCGAGCGCGATGCCGAGCACATCCGGCAGGCGTTTCCCGAGGTGTCGCGGCGCGTCGGTGGCTACCTCATCGACGGGCTTTTGCCTTCGCCTTCAGTTGCCCACTTCGCAACCGGCGGGCCGACGGACAAGCCGCGCAACCTGGCAACGATCCTCTGCGGCTCCGAGGGGACGCTGGCGCTGTCGGAGCGGGTTCGCCTGAAGCTCTCGCCGCAACCGAAGAACAAGGCGCTCGGCATCTGCCATTTCGCGACGTTCCGCAAGGCGATGGAGGCCGCGCAGCATATCGTCAAGCTCGGGCCGGTGGCCGTCGAGCTGGTGGACCGGACGCTGATCGAGCTGGCGCGCGACATCGCGATGTTCCGGCCAGTCATGGAGCGCCACGTGCGCGGCAAGCCGAATGCGCTGCTGCTGGTGGAGTTCGCCGAAGACGATCAGGCCGAGAATCTGCGGCGGGTCGCACGGCTCGAGGAGCTGATGGGTGATCTCGGGCACCCGAAAGCGGTGGTGAAGATCGCGGATGCGACTGAGCAGCGGGCGGTGTGGGAGGTCAGGGCGGCCGGCCTCAACATCATGATGAGCATGAAGAGCGAGGGAAAACCCGTCTCGTTCATCGAGGATTGCGCGGTGCCGCTCGAGCATCTCGCCGATTATACGGAGCGACTGACGGCCGTGTTCGAGAAGCACGGCACAACGGGCACTTGGTACGCGCACGCCTCGGTCGGTTGTCTGCACGTGCGGCCGGTGCTCAACCTGAAGCTCGAGCACGACGTCAAGACGATGCGCGCCATCGCCGAGGCGGCATTCGAGATGGTGCGCGAGTACAAGGGCGCGCACTCGGGCGAGCATGGCGACGGGCTGGTGCGCTCCGAGTTCCACGAGAGCATGTATGGGCGCAGGACGGTCGCGCTCTTCGAGGCGGTAAAGGATCGGTTCGACCCCAAGGGGCTTATGAATCCCGGCAAGATCGTTCGCCCGCCACGCATGGACGATCGCTCGCTGTTGCGCTTCGCACCGGGCTATGGCGTTCGGGGGATCGAGACGGAGTTCGACTGGTCGGCCTGGCCCGGAGCGGCTGGCGGTTTCCAGGGCGCCGTCGAGATGTGCAACAACAACGGCGAATGCCGCAAGCTCTCGGGCGGCGCCATGTGCCCGAGCTACCGGGTGACGCGCGACGAGCGCGATGTGACGCGCGGAAGGGCGAACACGCTGCGGCTCGCCATCTCGGGACAACTCGGGCCGGACGCGCTGGCATCGGAAGCGGTGGCCGAGGCGCTGAAGCTTTGCGTATCGTGCAAGGCATGTCGGCGCGAGTGCCCGACCGGCGTCGATATGGCGAAGATGAAGATCGAGGTGCTGGCCGCGCGCAACGAGGCCCGGCACGGGTGGCTTTCGCTCGGCGACAAGCTCATCGCATATCTGCCGCGGTACGCGAGGACGGCGCGCGTGTTGGCGCCGCTGATGAACCTGCGCAACCGTTGGCCGGCGCTCGCCCGTGTGATGGAGCGGGCGACCGGTTTCTCCGCCAAGCGCAAACTGCCAGAGTGGCAGCGGCGGGGGTTCGACCCCTCTACGGTTGCAGCCCCAGCCAGAATTCGGTCCCCTCACCCTAACCCTCTCCCCGAGGGGAGAGGTGACGCGCAGTCCGGCTCCGACCCGACGAGAAAGGTCGCGCTGCTGGCCGACACGTTCAACAGCAACTTCGAGCCGGAGAACCTGGAGGCGACGGTCGAGGTTCTGGAGCGGCTTGGCTACAGGGTGGACGTGGTCGCCGCCAAGGACGGTGGCCGGCCGGTCTGCTGCGGACGTACATTTCTCGCTGCCGGTCTGGTGGACGAGGCGCGAACGGAAGCCCGCCGGCTCCTGGAGGCGGTTCGACCGCATCTCGAAGCAGGGCATGCTGTCGTGGGCATCGAGCCGTCATGCCTCCTGACACTGCGCGACGAGATGCTGGCGATGGGACTCGGTGCGGAGGCCGAGCGGCTGGCAGGCCAGGCCGTGATGCTCGAGGAGCTGCTCGTTGCCGAGCACAAGGCGGGACGAATAGCCGGATCGATCGGTCGACTGGAAAGCACGGTCCACATTCACACGCACTGCCATCAGAAGGCGTTCGGCGTTGCGGGCTCGGTCGAGCAGGCATTGCGACTGGTGGACGGGCTCACCGTGAAGACGATCGACTCCGGCTGCTGCGGCATGGCAGGCAGCTTCGGGTATCAGGCGGAAACGCACGCGGTCTCGATGGCAATGGGCGAGCTGGCGCTGCTGCCGGCCGTGCGCAAGGCGGAAGCCGGCGACATTGTCGCGGCGGACGGGTTCTCGTGCCGACATCAGATCGCGGACGGGACGAGCCGTCAGGCGCGGCATGTGGCCTTGGTGCTGAGGGATGCACTCAGGGCCGGGGAGCACGACGCTACTCGGTCGGGATGAAGTCGTAGACGCCGACACCCTGGATGATCATGAATTTGCAGCGACTGCCGTCGCGGCCCTGAACCATGTGGGCTATGCCGGGGCCGACCGCGAAGCGCTCTCCCGGAGCAAGTACGGCCGACTGGTTGGGCAGGCGCGTCTCGACGACGGTGACGCCTTCCAGGCACACGAAGCTGTCGGTGACCTCGGAATGCTTGTGCCAGGGGACGCGCTGGCCGGCGGCAACGGTCAAGACTTGCACACGTAGATCCTTGCCGTCGGCGACGAGTTCGCGCTTCTCCAGATCGTAGCTGCCTCGATTGCGGACTTCCATTTCGCGCTCCGTGCTGCTGGGCCGACTGGTCGCAAGTAAGGCAGCGTGAGGCGAGTTCGGGCGTCTGTCGAGAGGCTATTCGCTGACATGGCGGTGAAGATCGTGCTTCAATCGACGAAACGCCGAGAGGAGACTTTGCCATGTCACAGAGCGCCATGCTCGAGCTGACCGCCACCGAGGCCCGCGACCGCATGGTCCAGGGGGACTTTACGGCCGAGGCCTACACGCAGGCTTGCCTCGACCAGATCGCCAAGCGCGATGGCGAGGTCGAGGCCTGGGCCTATCTGGATCCGGCACATGCGCTGGCACAAGCGCGCGCCCTGGACAAACAACGGGCTTCAGGAAACGGCACGGGCGCGCTGCACGGGTTGCCGGTCGGCATCAAGGACATCATCGATACGGCCGACATGCCGACACAGAACGGCTCGGCGCTGTTCAAGGGCTATCAGCCTTCGAAGGATGCGACGTGCGTGGCCGTGCTGCGCGCTGCCGGGGCTGTGATCATCGGCAAGACGGTGACGACAGAGCTCGCCAACACGACGCCGAACAAGACCAAGAATCCGCACAATCCGGCCCATACGCCGGGTGGGTCGTCCTCCGGCTCGGCGGCTGGTGTGGCGGCGCGGATGTTTCCGTTGGCACTCGGCACGCAGACGGGAGGCTCGGTGATCCGGCCAGGGTCGTTCTGCGGCGTGCATGCGATGAAGCCGACGCTCGGGCTCGTCTCGCGGACCGGCGTCACGCTGCAATCGCATACGCTCGACACGGTCGGCGTCTACGGACGATCGCTCGCGGATCTGGCGCTGATCACGGACGCGCTGTCACAGTACGATCCGAGCGATGCCGTGAGCTACGAGCGTGCGCGGCCGACAGTCGGGGCGACGCTGGCGGCAGGAAGTGTGGGGACGCCGCGGCTCGGGTTCTTCCGGTCGCCGGCATGGGACCAGGCGGAGCCGGCGGCGCGCGAAGCGCTGGAGGCGATCGTCAAGAAGCTCGGCCGCAGCGCCGAGGAGGTTCAGATGCCTGCGCTCGACGGCATCATTCAGCATCAAGCCAATATAATGGCTGCGGAGAACTCGGGCTATTACGGTCCGCTGCTGGCGCGCAATCCGGAGGGCGTGAGCCCCAATCTCACCGAGCGGCTGAAGAACGCTGCCAAGGTTTCGGCCGGGGACTACGTGCGATCGCTCGCGGCGCGCGACGTGCTCTACGGGACGGTCGAGCGTGTGCTCGGGGAGTTCTCGGCGTTGATCACGTTGCCGTCGTGCGGGCCGGCGCCCAAAGGGCTCGGCTCGACAGGGAATGCGGTGTTCAACGCCATGTGGACGTATCTCGGGGTGCCGTGTGTAACGCTGCCTTTGATGACGATCGGTGGCATGCCGTGCGGCGTGCAGCTGATCGGCCAACGGCGCGACGAGGGCCGGTTGCTCGCCGTCGCGCGATGGGTCGAGGAGCAGGTGGCGGATCGCGTGGTGATGCGGTAGGCGGGCTTTCCCCCCATCAGGGCAGATTGAGCTCAGCCTCGGCCTTGGCGACGGCGCGACCGGCGCGCTCGATCTCGGCGGTGCCGCGATAGCGTCCCGGTGGCCATCGCGTCGTCGTGAGCCGCTTGCCGGCACCAGCGACATAGATCGCCTTGGTCCGGTCGACGGGTGGGGTGACGTGATCGACACGGAAACCGCCGGGTCCCTCGACGACGAGGCGCAGGCGGTCTCCTGCGGCCAGGTTTATGACCCGCGCGAAGAGCACGAGCCCGCTGCTTTCAGCGGTGACGGGAGAAACCCGAGTGTGATCCTGCTCGAGCGCGGCCCAGCTTGGGATTGCGGCTGCGAACCCGGCTTGAATGACCTCGGCTGGGCGATAGGCGAGGAGGCGCGCGGCGGCGGGCTGCCAAAGGGAACCCGGTCGCCGCCCGCCTCGGCGTTCTTGCCCCCAGGCAAGCCAGTGAAGGGGTCGAGGACGAGGCCGCCTCGGCGAACCGTGAAATGGAGGTGGGCGAAGTCGGCGAGGCCAGAGTAGCCAACCTTCCCGAGAACGGCGCCCCGCTTAACGGATTGGCCCGGCGCGACGACGATGCTGCCCTGGAGCAGGTGACAGTACTGGGTCTCCAGACCGTCTCGATGAGCGACGACGAGCCCGTTCCCGCACTCGCGGTTGGCGACCGTAGAGCGACCCGTCTCGCGGGCGAAGGCGTCCGGTATCTGGTCCCTGACGCGGAGAACGCTGCCATCGGCGGCG
This sequence comes from Rhizobiales bacterium Ga0077524, assembly GCA_001464755.1. GTDB lineage: Bacteria > Pseudomonadota > Alphaproteobacteria > Rhizobiales > Hyphomicrobiaceae. The sequence continues at coordinate 27,717 of LNDR01000399.1, read as the reverse complement.
GCAAGAACATCCACGCCGGATCGCGCCGCTGCGGCGGAAAGAAGTCGGAAATCGACGCCGTCATGTCCGTCGTAGCTCGCCCGCCCGCAGGCGAAGTCGCGCACCTCGGACGTCGGGTCGACGTCGACGTGGTGCTGGACAAAGCACGTTCGGCCGGCATCGCACCGAACTGGGAGTGAAAGGCGAACCGTCTCGGCGGCAAGAGGCGTTGATGCAACCCAAGTCGCCAGGGTCGCATGCAGCGCGAGCCGCCAGCGAAATGCGAAAGCGACCATCTTTTGTCCATCGTCGAGAAGCAACACCACATGGACGCCGCTTGGCCGGCGCACCGGCGCTCGGGCAATCCTGACGTCCAATGCGGGTCCGCGAGTTCCTTCGCAGCTTGCACGACCGGCGTAAAGCGGTCGTTAAGTCGAATCGCATGATCTCATTTGCAACAGGCGCTTAGACTGGAGTCTTGATCGAAATTGGAAGGCTGTACGATCGGATCCCATGTCCGCGCCTACGCAACTGTGCCACACTTGCCTTGCATGTTGTGCTCGCGATCGAGGGTTTGAGCGCCGTCTCGGAACAGCCGGAGTGCTCGTACCTGTAGTCTTTTGGGAGTGAGCCTTGACCACGTCCATACGGCGACCGCGGAAACCGGCCGGCAGCCGAAAGCCGGAGCCGAAAGCGGTTCTACCCCCGCCAAGGGTCGATTCCGGCCTGCCAAGCCGCTTCTACAACCGTGAGCTGTCGTGGTTGCAGTTCAATGCGCGTGTGCTGGAGGAGGCGGGCAACCCCAAGCATCCACTGCTCGAGCGACTGCGATTCCTGTCGATCTCGGCATCGAACCTCGACGAGTTCTTCATGGTGCGTGTCGCGGGCCTGCACGGGCAGGTGCTCGCGAAAGTTCGGACGGTAAGCCAGGATGGGCTAACGCCCGAGCAACAGCTCGCCGCCATCAACCGCTTCGTCGCCGAACTCTCGAGAAAGCAGCAGGCGGCTTGGATCGAACTCAAGGGGCTTCTCGACGAGACAGGACTCGAGGTGATCGAGCCATCGCGCCTCGAACCTTTCGAGCTGGCTTGGCTCGACGACTATTTCATCAATCAGATCTTTCCGGTGCTGACGCCGATTGCGGTCGATCCAGTGCACCCCTTCCCATTCATCCCGAACAAGGGGTTTACGCTGGGTCTCGAGCTGGAGCAGGAAGGCTCCGGCGGGCTGATGCATGCGATCATGCCTATTCCGGCTCAATTGAAGCGCTTCATCAGGTTGCCGAGGGACCCGGCGAGCGATGAGGTCGCGGGCGCCGTGGCGCCGATCCGGTTCCTGCCGGTCGAGACACTCGTGGCGCACTACGTCGGGCGCCTCTTTCCCGGGTACCGGGTCGCAAGGCAGGGCGCGTTCAGGGTGCTGCGCGACAGCGACATCGAGGTCGAAGAGGAAGCCGAGGATCTGGTGCGCTTCTTCGAGAGTGCGCTCAAGCGGCGCAAGCGTGGCTCCGTTATCCGGCTGCAGGTCGAGGCGTCGACGGCGCGCGAGTTGCGCGAGTTCGTCACCGGGCACCTCAAGGTGAGGGAGGCGGACGTCTACCTGAAGGAGCAGCTGCTGGGACTGGCGGACCTCAGCCAGCTCATTGTAGCCGATCGGCCGAATTTGCTGTTCAAACCCTTCAATATCCGGTTTCCCGAGCGGATACGCGAGTACGACGGCGACTGCTTCGCGGCGATCGGTGCGAAAGACATCGTCGTTCACCACCCATACGAGTCATTCGACGTCGTCGTCCAATTCCTACGACAGGCGGCGCTCGACCCGGACGTGATGGCGATCAAGTGGACGCTCTATCGGACATCGACGGACAGCCCGATCGTCAAGGCGCTGAAGGACGCGGCTGATCTCGGCAAGTCGGTCACGGCGGTGGTCGAACTCAAGGCCCGGTTCGACGAGGAAGCCAATATCCGATGGGCTAAGGACCTCGAGAGTGCCGGTGTCCACGTGGTCTATGGCTTCATCGAGTTGAAGACGCACGCCAAGCTCGGCATCGTGGTGCGCCGCGAAGGTGAAGGCGTAGTGAGTTATTGCCACATCGGCACAGGCAACTATCACCCGCAAACGGCCAGGGTTTATACCGACCTGTCGTTCTTTACGGCGAACGCGGCGATCGCGCGCGATGCGACGCGCATCTTCAACTTCGTGACTGGTTATGCGGAGCCGGCCGAGCTCGAGGTGCTGGCCGCGAGCCCCCGCGGCATCCGCCAGCGGATGCTGGAGCATATCGCGGCAGAGGCTGCGCATGCGAAAGCGGGGCGGCCGGCCGCGATCTGGGGTAAGATGAATTCGCTCGTCGACGGCCAGATCATCGAGGCACTCTATGCGGCGAGCAATGCAGGCGTGCAGATCGACCTCGTGGTTCGCGGCATCTGCTGCTTGAGGCCGGGGCTGCCTGGACTTTCCGAGAACATACGTGTCAAGAGTATTGTCGGCCGTTTTCTGGAGCACGGCCGGATCTATTGTTTCGGCAACGGCTATGGACTTCCCGATCGGCGCGCACTCGTCTACATCAGCTCCGCCGACATGATGCCGCGCAACCTCGACCGTCGCGTCGAGGCGATGGTCCCGATCCTCAACCCGACGGTTCACGAGCAAATTCTCGACCAGATCATGGTAGCGAACCTGAAGGACAATCAGCAGAGCTGGCGGGTTCTCGGCGACGGGAGCTGCGAGCGAATCCAACCTGTCGCAGGGGAAGAGACGTTCAACGCCCACACATACTTCATGACCAACCCGTCGCTTTCCGGCAGGGGCCAATCGCTGGCCGGAAGTTTCCCTCCGCGCGTGCGGTTCCGAGACAAAAGCTGATGCGAGATCGAGGCTGACGGCGTGGCGGATCACGGAAGCATGCAGGGTAGCCAGGGCCGGCTCGTCGATCTCGAGCCGATCGGCGTGATCGACATCGGCTCGCATTCGGTGCGCCTCGTCGTCTACGAAGGCGCCGTACGCAGTCCGGTCCCCCTCTTCAACGAGAAGGTTCCTTGCGCACTCGGGCGTGGTCTGGTCACCACCGGCCAGCTCAGCGCCGAGGGCGTGGAGCGGGCAATCGCAGCGCTCAGGCGGTTCAAGGGTATCGCGCGCAACCTGCATGTCAAAAACATCCGCGCCGTGGCGACGGCGGCGGTGCGGGAGGCGAGCAACGGAACCCAATTCATAGCCGCGGCTGCAAGCGTGCTCGGCGAGCCGATCCAGGTCTTGTCCGGCGAGCGGGAGGCGGAGCTCGCGGCCTACGGAATCGAGATGGGCTTTCGCAACCCGGACGGCGTCGCTGGCGACCTGGGCGGCGGCAGCCTGGAGCTGATCGACGTACAGGGCGGACGCCGGAGGGCGGCAGTGACGATGCCGCTCGGCGGGTTGCGTTTGATCGATCAGGCCGGGGGGCGGATCGAGCGGGCGCTCGAGATCGTCGACCAGCATCTCGCCAAGTTGCCCTGGATAGATGCCGGCCGAGGGCGCACCTTCTTTGCCGTCGGGGGAACGTGGCGCGCTCTCGGCAAGCTGCACATGGCCATGGCGGACTACCCATTGCGCGTGATGCACGGCTATCGGCTGAGCGGACGCGATGCATTGAGCTTGACCGAGACGGTGCGCAAGGCCAAGCGGCTGACGGATATCAAGGGCGGCCAATACGTGTCCCGGGCGCGACGCGAGGTGCTGCCCTTCGGGGCGCTCGTGCTCGAGCGGCTGGTGCAGCGAATGCAGCCGTCGGAAGTCGTGTTCTCCGTTTTCGGTATTCGGGAGGGCCTGATCTACTCGCTACTCGCGCCTGGCGAGCAGAACAAGGACCCGCTGATCGCATTTGCAGAGGACTACGCCCGTCTCCGGTCGCGCTCTCTCGAGCACGCTCGCGAGTTGACGGTGTGGACCGAGGCGCTGTTCTCACCGCCCGGTCCCAAGGAGGCCGAGGAGGATCGGCGCCTCCGGTATGCGGCCTGCCTCCTGTCCGACATAGGCTGGCGGGCAATGCCGGACTATCGCGGCGAGCAGAGCCTCAACGTGATCGCACATGCGGCGCTGAACGGCATCGATCATCCTGGTCGCATCTTCCTGGCACTGACCGTCTATTTCCGGCACGTCGGTCCAGGAGAAGGCGACGGCCCGGAAGATATCTCCGAGCGGTTAAAGGGCTTGGTGTCGCGGCGCCTTTACCGGCGCGCGCGCGTGCTGGGGGCGGCGATAAGGGCCGCGCATATGCTGTCGATCGGGATGCCCGGCACCATCGACGAGACGCCGGTCGGATACGAGGGTGATCGGCTGGTGCTGAAGCTGCCGCCTGCCCATCGCCATCTCGATGGAGAGCGGTTGCAGCGCCGGTTCGGGGCGCTGGCCGAGTTGCTGGGTTGCCGGCCCGAGATCAGGCTCGGTTGAGCCGGAAGCCGGCTCTGGCCCAAGCGTGCGCTGCGCCCCCGCGGAGCGAACTTTCACGGCGTGGCCCCATGGCACTATGATGAACGCCGATCCATAAGAGCCTTGAGCTGGAGGTCGGTGTGCGGGGACTTGAGCTGCCACGTGCGGTCAGCATCTGTCTCGCGAGCATCGGGCTCGCCGGGATCGGCCTGATGCTGTCGTCGACGGCTCCCGTCACAGTGATACGGGAGCGAGCGACGGATCTGCTGCTCGAGCGACCTCAGTCGGCATTGGGCTCGGGCCCTGTCGTGATTGTCGATGTCGACAGGGCGTCGCTGGCGGAGGTCGGAGCTTGGCCCTGGAGCCGCGAGCAACTCGCGGATCTCATGGATGCAATCGCCTCGGTCAAGCCGACCGCCGTCGGTCTGGATATTCTCTTGGCCGGTACGGACGAGCGTTCGGCACGCGCCTTGGCACGCCAGCTCGCTGGCGCGACGGCCGACGCGGCAGTCAAAAGCCTGGCTCTTTCTCTGGCGGAGCGATTGCCCGATGACGATGTGCGGTTGGCAGCGGCTTTGGGCCAGGTGCCAACAGTGCTCGGCATGGTCCTCGATCCGCTGCCGGACCAGCCGACGCCGCGCGCCGTGCCGTTCCTGATGCGAGGCCGACCTGATCTGAGGGGTTTGTGGCAGGAGGAGGGAGTGGTCGGCGCCGGCGAGCCGCTGGGCGGCGTGGCGGCGGGGCATGGCGTTTTGCTACTGCCGGGAGACGGTGATGGAAGCATCAGGCGCGCGCCGCTCCTGGTTGCGACGCCAAACGGGCTCTACCCAGGACTTGCGCTGGAAGTGGCGCGCGCCGCGAACGGCGCTTCGAGCTACCTCGTTGGCGGCGATCCGCCGGCAGTGCAGACCGGACGCTTGCGGCTGCCGTTGGGTCGGGACGCGATGCTCCGGTTAAGGCCGCGGTCAGCCGGTGGGCACACGCATCTCACGTTGTCGGCCGTCGCGGTCCTCAAGGACGGCGACTCGCGCGCTCGCCTCGCAGGGAGGCCCGTGCTGGTTGGGAGCTCCGCGCCGGAGGTGGGGGGGCTCAGGCCGGGAGCGTCGGGGGTCCTGGTACCCTCCGTTGTGCTGCACGCCGATGCGCTGCAGCAGATCATGGCCGGCGATGCGCCGATCCGGGCGAGTTGGTTGTGGATCGCGGAGACCGCTGCGGCGCTTGTTTTCTCCGGTCTTGCGATGCTCGCGGCGGCAAGCCTCTCGCCGCTTGCTGCGGGGCTGGTCGCATTGGGGCTTGCCGGCACTTGGGGAGCTCTCGCGCTGGGTGGCGCGCAGCAATGGGCTTTGCTGCTCGATCCGCTCACCGTGCCGGCTGTGACGCTCGCCGGCTTCGGCCTCGCTGTGCTCGCGACGGCGACCCGGACCCGGCGCCGGGAGGCCCTGATCCGTCGCCGGTTCGAGCAGCATCTCGCACCCGCGGTAGTGGCTCGTATCGTTGCCGAGCCGGGGCTTTTGAAGCTCAAGGGCGAGGCGCGCGAAGTTACGGCCGTCTTCACGGACATCGAGGGATTTACCTCGATGACCGAGCGGGCGGCCCCGGATGAGCTGGTCGCGCTGCTCGACCGTTACATCGACGGCGCGAGCCGGATCATCGTCGAGCACGGTGGCATGGTTGAGAAAATCGTCGGCGACGGCTTGCACGCGCTGTTCAATGCGCCCCTCGATCTTGCCGATCATCCAATACACGCGCTTTCTGCAGCCCTCGAGCTTGCCGCCTTCTCCGAGCGGTTGCGGTTGGAGGCGGATGCGCGGCGCCTCGGGCTCGGCCGGACGCGGATCGGGATCGAGACGGGCCCGGTCATCGTCGGTGACGTCGGCGGGGGGCGCAAGCTCGACTATACGGCCTACGGCAACGTCATGAACCGGGCGTCGCGACTGGAGGCAGCCAACAAGGAGCTGGGCTCGGGGATCGCCGTGGGGCCGGACGCGGCATCACGGATCGGGATGTCGCGGCTGCGGGACCTCGGCCTGATCCGGCTCAGAGGCGTCGCGGAGGCGATTTCCGTCTACGAGCCTTGGCCCGACGCATTCGGGGAAGCTGAACGCGATCGCTATCGGGTAGCGATGGCGGACTTTGCAATGGTCCCCGAGCGGGCTCGGTCGGCGCTTGCCAAGCTCGCAGGCGAGCATCCCGACGACCGTGCCCTGGCCCGCCTCGCGGAGCGGACCTGGGAGACCGTCGCCGGGTGATGCCGCAGTGTCGGAGAAAGCTGCCCCGTGATTATCGGCGCGACGGCATGCGTGGACGTCCCGTCGTTTCGGTTAGCGCCTCGCGAACACGCGCCGCCGGCCAGCGCTGAGGCGCTGCCGGTGGATCGCCGGGCGTTGCCATGTCGGTGCCGAGCCCCGGCGTAAGGCGCACCTCGCGTCCGGCTGCACTCACCTCGACGCGACCTTCGTCGAGAAAGACGCCGAAACGCTTCTTCGACCGGCCTGCCCAGAAACGCGTGCCACGCACGGCAATGAGACCGTAGGGGCTGCGGACCAGCGCATTCGAGGGCCCGGCGCCAGGCTTACGCACATGGTCGTAGAGCATGCTGCCGTCGACGAGCTCGAGCACGCCACCGGCCTCGGCGAGATGAGGCTCCACCTTGAGGCGGGTGGCGGGGCCAAGATGCACGGTGGTGGATCGGCCGAGTCGCAGCGTCAGGCGGCTCGCTGCGGCGGTTGTAATCAGGTCGCCGTCGCGGATGGCGGCGCCGGCGGCGAGTACGCGCTCGCCTTCAACGCTCACCGCGACGGCCTTGCCCGTCAATGCGGTGACTGTGCCAGCCGTGTCCGCGGCCAATGCGCCAACTCCGCCGGCACACGCCACCACGCCACTGACGAGCGCCAGAAATGCCCTGCGGTTCATATCAATTCCTCTGAAAGAGTCCCGCTCCGAAAAACGAACGCGCAAGACACCATCACGGTGCGATCACGGCTAACCGCGGATATGGGACCGCCGCCTCGTTGCGACCAGCCGCAACGAGGCGCGCTCTCTATCCTTTGATCTCGTCGACGAAAGTCGTGAACGCCTCGACGGGCTCGCGGTCGGTGCGGAAGGTGTTCACCTTGGCGTCGGGGTCCGGGTAGCCGAGGGCCATGCCGCAGACGACCTGCTCGACATCGGGCATGCCGAGGCGCTTGCGGAGGAGCTCGTGATAGTTGGCGAGCGCGGCTTGCGGGCACGTCTCGAGGCCGAACTGGCGGGCGGCGATCATCACCGACTGGATGAACATGCCGCTGTCCAGCCAGGAGCCGATCTCCATGTCCTTGTCGATGGTGAAGAAGAGGCCGACGGGCGCACCGAACAAGTCGTAGTTGCCGCGGCGCTGGAGGCGCATGCCCTCCTTGTCCTCGCGTGTGATGCCGAGGGTGCCGTAGAGGCCCCATCCGCAGGCGCGGCGGCGGCCGATGTAGGGCTCGCGCCACTTCTGCGGATAGTAATTGTACGGCCGCTCGGGTTCGGGAGCCGTGTCGTAGGCGTGGCACATCTCGGCGGTGATCTGGTCGCGGATCGCGCCGTCGGCGACGTAGACCTTCCACGGCTGGATGTTGGTGCCCGAGGGTGCACGGCCCGCCGTCTCCAGGATGCGGGCGATGAGGGGACGAGGGACGGGCGTCTTCAGGAACCCTCGGATCGACTGGCGGCCCCGGATGGCGTCCTCGACGGTGAGGTTGTGCCGCTGCTCGGGCGTCGTCTTCCAGCTCCCGGCACTCGTCTCCGACTTCGCTTCGCGCTGCATCTCGCCTGCCTCGTTCGATGTGGGGGGGCGGCAATGACGCCGCCGTCGCGCCTATTGATAGTCTGGACGAGCAGCGATTGCCCAGCTTTCAAACGCTCGGCCGCCCCCGTCCGCCGCGTCGATTGGCCGGATTGCTGGGCTCGGTGAGGGAGCCCACATCGTCGGGAACGTCGGTTCGCGGCTCCAGCAAGGCTCGCAGCGCAATGACTGATACTGCTCCCTCGCCGATTGCCGCCGGTCTCGGCTGCCGGTGTCCGCGTTGCGGAAAGGGCAATCTGTTTCCTGGGCTGCTGTCACTTGGGCTCAAGGACAAGTGTGAGGCGTGCGGGCTCGACTACGCCTTCATCGACGCCGGCGACGGTCCAGCCGTATTCGCGATCTTTATCCTGGGCTTCTTGATCCTTGGCGGGGCGATGATCGCCGAATTCGTGTTCGGGGTGCCGGTTTGGGGACATGTGCTGCTGTGGGGTATCCTGACGCCGCTTTTGGCATTGGGACTGCTGAAGGTGCTCAAAGGGACACTGGCGGCGCTTCAGTTCCGCTATGCGGCGCGCGAGGTGGGGCATGCCGATCTCGAGGAGCCAAAGGTTTGACCGCACGTCGAAATTTGGGTCTTTTTTGGCCGACTGTGCTGAGCGCGATCGCGCTTGTCGCGCTGATCGGGCTGGGCGCGTGGCAGATGCAACGCCTCGCGTGGAAGAACAATCTCATCGCCCAGATCGAATCGCGGGTGGTGGCCGCACCGATGCCGTTCACGGAAGCGTTGGAGCGCGCGCGAAAGGGTGAGGATCTGGAGTACACGCGCGTTGCTGTATCGGGGCAGTTCATGCCTGGGATCGAGAGGCATCTCTGGGTGGCGTCGTCGGCTGGACCAGGGTGGCATATCTATGCACCAATGGCGACGCAGGGTGGGGCGGGGCCAGTCTTGATCGTCAATCGTGGCTTCGTGCCGGATGCGCGACGGGCGGCGTCGTCACGTCCGGAGCCGGCGCTGGCGGGGGAAGTGGCACTGGTCGGGCTGCTGAGGAAGCCCGAGGTCAGCGCCACCTTCACGCCCGATAATGATGTGGCGCGCAATATCTGGCACTGGCGCGATCTGGCGGGGATGGCTCGGTCCATGCTACCCGAGGCCAAGACGCGCGTGGCTCTGTTCTTCCTCGATGCCGAGAAGGGATCTCCCGCCGGCCCGCTCGGTCCACAGGGCGGGGTGACGCGGCTCGAGATCGCGAACAACCATCTCCAGTACGCCATGACATGGTTTGGCATCGCCGCCACACTCATCGGTGTGTATGTGGCCTTTGCGCGATCCAGGTTGCAGCGTGTCCGCGAGGATACGTCACGAGCAATCTGAGGTTGTAATTTATGCTGGGGACAGCCGGGAGTGCTGCTGCGGGCAGCCTTGTGGCGGACAGGCTTCGCCGATAGGGTCGGCCGATTGTTCGTACTGTCCTCAAAAGCATCTCCAATCGAGGGCCGTTGTCGCCGTGAGATACGTCAGCACCCGGGGCAAGGCCCCCGAGCTCGGCTTCGAGGACGTGTTGCTGACCGGGCTGGCCCGGGACGGCGGCCTCTACCTGCCTCAACACTGGCCACAGTTCTCGCCGGCCGAGATCGCCCGAATGGCGGGGCGCCCTTACGAGGTGGTGGCACTCGAGGTCATGCGGCCGTTCCTCGGCGGCGAGGTGAGCGATAGCGAGCTTCGCGGGATCATTGCCGAGGCGTATGCGACGTTCCGGCACCGCACCATAGCGCCGCTCGTCCAGATCGGGCCGTCCGATTGGGTGCTGGAACTCTTCCACGGGCCGACGTTCGCCTTCAAGGACGTCGCCATGCAGGTGCTGGCGCGGCTCATGGACCGGGCGCTGCTCAAGCGGGGCCGGCGGGCAACCATCGTCGGAGCGACATCGGGCGACACGGGAGGCGCCGCGATCGAGGCGTTCCGCGGCCGGGCCTCGATCGACATTTTCATTCTTTACCCGAACGGTCGCGTCAGCGACGTGCAGCGGCGGCAGATGACGACCGCGGCGGAGGGCAACGTCCACGCCCTCGCAGTCGATGGCACGTTCGATGATTGCCAGGACATCGTGAAGGCCCTGTTCAACGATCTCGCCCTGCGCGACCGGCTTGGGCTCGCGGGTGTCAACTCGATCAACTGGGCGCGGCTCGTTTCTCAGATCGTCTACTACTTCACGTCGGCGGTGGCGCTGGGCGCTCCGGAGCGCAATGTCAGTTTCACGGTCCCGACTGGAAATTTCGGAGATATCTTCGCTGGTTACGCCGCCGTCAGCATGGGCTTGCCCATCGAGCGGCTGGTGGTGGCGACAAATGTGAACGACATTCTCGTCCGCACCCTCGAGACCGGCCTTTACGAGCCGCGCGGCGTGGTAGCGACACATTCGCCGAGCATGGACATCCAGATCTCGTCCAATTTCGAGCGCCTTCTGTTCGAGCTTGCCGACCGCGATCCGGATCGGCTGAACGAGCAGATGTCGAGCCTGCGCGAGGACGGCCGCTTTGCGCTCGAGCATCATGAGCTTGCAATCTTGCGCAAGTTCTTCGATGCCGGGCGGACCAGCGAGGAGGAGACGATTGCCGAGATTCGGCGCCTGGAGGCCGAGACCGGCTACGTGGCGGATCCGCATACGGCAGTCGGCACGGCGGTAGCCGCACGCGTGAAGCGAGATCCCGAGGTGCCTATGATCACGTTGGCGACCGCTCATCCGGCTAAATTCCCGGACGCGATTGCCAGGGCAATCGGACGTCCACCTGCCGTTCCGGCGGCGGTGGCACGGCAAGCTGGTCTCCCGGAGCGTATCAATCGCGTGTCGAGCGACGTCGCAGAGATCGCAAAGTTGATCGAGGCGCGAACCGCTGGACGGAGGAGCGTTCAATCATGACCACCACCCAGTCACGCCTGTCGAACGGTCTCAGGGTCGTATCGCACGAGATGCCGCACCTCGGGACCGTCGCGCTCGGTGTCTGGGTCGCATCCGGGGCACGGCACGAGGCCGCGTCGGAGCACGGCATCTCGCATCTCCTCGAGCACATGGCGTTCAAGGGAACGAGCCGTCGGTCGGCACGCGACATCGCGGAGGAGATCGAGCAGGTCGGCGCCGATCTCAACGCCGCTACCAGCCTGGATACGACGTGCTATTACGCGCGCGTTCTCAAGGACGACGTTGGCGTCGCGCTCGATATCCTCGCCGACATCATCCAGAATCCGCTCTACTCGGAGGATGAACTCGAGCGCGAGCGCGAGGTGATCCTGCAGGAGATCGCCTCGACGCGTGATAGTCCCGACGACACCGTCTACGACATGTTCCAGGAGGCGGCATTTCCTGATCAGCCGCTGGGACGGCCCATTCTCGGCACTCCAGAGAGTGTCACCAGCTTCTCGGCCGACGATCTCAGAGTCTTTCTCCGGTCTCGCTACCGGGCTGGCAGCATGGTGCTATCGGCAGCCGGCAATATCTCCCACGAGACGCTCGTGAAGGCGGCGGAGAAGCTGTTCGGGGGGCTGCCGTCGGGAGAGTCGCCCAAGGCCGTGCCGGCAATCTACGTCGGAGGGCCACGGGTCTCGTCTCGCAGCTTCGAGCAGGCGCACGTGGTTTTAGGCTACCGTGGCCTCTCATACAGCGACCCGGCCTTCTACACCACGCAGGTCTACTCCGGATTGCTCGGCGCGGGGCTTGTGCTACTCGATCTATTCGTCGGCCTGGGGCCTCGGCGATACGGGCTTGCTCTCGGTGCATGCATCGACCGGACCGGAATCCCTGAAGGAGCTTGTGGACGTCATTCGTCATGAGCTTGCCCGATCCGTCTCGGAAAAGCCGGATGAGCGTGAGATCCAGCGCGCCAAGGCGCAACTCAAGACGGGCCTTCTGATGAGTCTCGAAAGCTCGGTCTCGCGCGCCGAGCAGATGGCGCGACAGCTTCTTGCGTTCGACCGCTTGATACCAGCGGACGAGTTGATGGGGCGGGTCGATGCGGTGACGGCCGTTGCCGTGCGGGACGCCGCCGAGCGTCTGGTCACAGGGTCGGAGCTGGCAATTGCACTGGTCGGGGGAAATGAAGGCGAGGACCTGCAGGGCGTCGTCGAGCAATCGGCGGCGGCGGGTTGAGCGGAGGGGAGCGGCAACGCGGCTCGGGGCGATGGGATGGACGCTCAATAGGTTGTTCATGAGATCGGCGGCACCTCTACGGTGCGGGCGAGTGCTGCTCGTCGAGCCGACGCGCAGCCTTTTCGAGGCGTGGTCGCTCTTGCGTGAGACGAGCCGCCAGCATCTCGAGCCCTACGAGCCGGCCTGGGCATCCGACGAGTTGACGCGATCAGCCTTCCGCAGGCGCCTCAAGCGCTATCGGCTCGATCGAGTTCGTGGGACGGGCGCAGCGTTTCTCGTGGTGCGCGCGACGGACCAAGCGCTGCTCGGCGGGGTTGCTCTGACGAACATCCGGCGCGGGGTGACACAATCGGCTTCGGTGGGCTACTGGATCGGATCGCCTTTTGTCCGGCGGGGCTATGCGAGCGAGGCGCTGGCCGGTGTACTTCGGCATGCTTTCGATGATCTCGGCCTCAATCGTGTCGAGGCCGCGTGCATGCCCTCCAACCATGCATCCATCGCCGTTCTCGAGCGCGGAGGCTTCCGTCGCGAGGGGCTCGCCCGGCGATATCTGATGATCAATCGGGTCTTTGAAGATCATCTGCTATTCGCTCGGCTCCGGGACGACGTTCGAGTGCATCCCGGCGACGACAAGCGCGTGCCTCGTCTCGGCGGTGACATGGCGATCAGGCCCGTTGCATCCGGACCACCGGGAGCTGCCGCGGAGGGACAGGCGGCATGAGGGGGGACTTCGGACAGGTGGGGGGATTGCAGCAGGCGCCAAAGTCGACGGCGACAACTGTTGCACGCCTTTGCGGGGCCGTCCGGATGTCGATCGTTTGGGCCGCTTTGCTGCTCGCGCTGTTGGTCAGTGCAGGGCCAGCGCATGCCCTGAAGCCGATCACTCTGACCGGCGACCAGGACTGGCTCGAGATCTCGGCGCTGGGCGAAGCCTACGAAGGCCGAGGCGACACGCTCCAGATCGAGATGGCGCCGGGCGCAGACGGCGCGACGGCGCGCATGGCTGTCAAGGCATCGACACCGGGGACGAGCCCCAACTGGATCGTTTTTGCCCTGACCAACCCGACCAACAAGGCCATCGAGTTGTGGTTGACGGCCGATCGCTACTCGCCGATCGGCTCCGGTGTCGTATGGCCCGACCTCGACGCCCGACGCATCGCGGCCGTGACTCATTCGGCGGGATTCGCGCCAGAGCGGGTCAAGAATGACCGCGTGGACATCTTCCGCTTGACGGTCGAGCGTGGCCAGACCGTCACCTACGTGGCGGAGCTCGCGTCCGAGCGGTTCTCGCGCATCAACCTATGGAAGCCCATCGAGTTCGAGCAGCGGCAGCGCGAGCGGCAGCTCTTCAACGGCATCATGCTCGGGATTACGGGCCTGCTGGCCGTATTCCTGACTGCTGTCTTCGCGGCCAACCATAAATCGATCTTCCCGATGGCCGGTCTCGTCGCGTGGTGCGCGCTCGGGCTTCTCTGTGTCGACTTCGGCTTTTGGCACAAGCTCTTCCAGATGAAGCCCGAGGACAACGCGCAATACCGGGCAGCCGCCGAGGCGGCACTGGCGGCGAGCCTCGTCATCTTCCTGACGGCCTTCCTCAGGGTGAATCTGTGGAGCGGCTTCGCGCGCACGCTATTCGTCGTCTGGATTGCGGCACAGCTGGCCATCGTCGCCGTGGCCATTCTCGATCCTCGGCTCGCCGCGACGGTCGCGCGGCTGTCGCTGGCGCTTATCGGGGGGCTCGGCTTCGTTATCATCCTGGTGCTTTCGCTGCGGGGGCTCGACCGCGCGCTGGCGCTGATGCCGACGTGGATCCTGTACCTCGTGTGGCTGTTCGGTGCGGGCGTCACGCTCACGGGGCGGATGTCGGGCGAGTTCGCGATTTCGGGATTGGTCGCGGGGCTGGTCCTCATCCTCGTGCTGATCGGTTTTACCGTGACACAGTATGCATTCCGCTCGACCGAGCCGATGCACGGCGTCGCGCACGGGGGCCAACAGCTGCGGCTGGCCGCCATGGATCGGGCCGGCGTGGCATTCTGGGAATGGAACGTCCGGCGGGACGAGCTGCGCCTCGATCCGGAGATCGAGGCTGCCCTGGGACTGGGGCCAGGCGAGTTGCCGAGCGGCGTCGAAGCGCTCCTCGCCTACGTCCATCCAGCCGACAGGGAGCGGTTCCGGCTCGAGCTTCAAGCGATCCGTGAGCGCGATGGGGGCACACTGCACACGGGCATCCGTCTGCGGCATGCCGACAGCTCGTATCGATGGCTCGACTTCGAGGGAGCGAGCGTCCCGACTTCGGATCGGCGGAATCTGCGCTGTGTAGGCTTGGTGCGGGACACGACCGACCAGAAGAGGGCGCAGGAGCGGCTGCTGCACAACGCGGTCTATGACAGTCTGACGTCGCTGCCGAACCGGGAACTCTTTCTCGATCGCCTGGGCGGGGCCATGAAGCCGGCCCCCGCCGGTGGGCTTCGCCAGATTGCGGTGATCATCGTCGATGTCGACAAGTTTCGCTCGGTGAACACGTCGTTCGGGCTCGTTGTAGGCGACAGCATCATCCTAACGGTTTCGCGACGTTTGACCCGGATCCTCGGCCCCGATGGCACGCTGGCGCGCATCGGCGGCGACCAGTTCGCGCTGTTCCTCGTCGACCAGAACGATCCGCGCGAGCTGGCAGCGTTCGCGGAGCGCCTGCGGTTGTCGTTGCGCTCGCCCATCCGGATCGCCGGGCAGGAGATCGTGCTGACAGGATCGATCGGCATTGCCATTTTCGACGGCACTGCCGCAGGCCCGCGCGAGTTGTTGCGCAACGCCGAGGTCGCCATGCACAGGGCCAAGCGCCTCGGCAGCGATCGCGCCGAAATCTATGGCCCGGAGATGCACAACGAGCGCGCCGAGCGCGAGCAACTCGAGCGCGATCTAGCCCAGGCCATTCAGGATCGCCGATTGACGCTGCTCTATCAGCCGATCGTCGCGCTTTCGAACGACGAGTTGATCGGCTTCGAGGCGGTCGTCCGGTGGCAGCATCCAAAACTCGGCGTCGTGTCGCCGGCCGAGTTGTTGCCGCTTGCCGAGCGCGCCGATCTTGTGGGGCGGCTCGGCTCCCTGGTCCTCGGCCGGGTGGTGGCCGACATTGCGCGCTGGCAGCAGGAGTTGCCGAGACCGGAGCATCCGTTGTTCGTGACGA
Organism: Rhizobiales bacterium Ga0077524; assembly: GCA_001464755.1. Taxonomy (GTDB): domain Bacteria; phylum Pseudomonadota; class Alphaproteobacteria; order Rhizobiales; family Hyphomicrobiaceae. The sequence goes on along the minus strand of LNDR01000399.1, from coordinate 12,242 downwards.
TGAGCTTGTCGAGCCGCCAGCTGCTGTCGCCCGAGATCATTCAGGAGGTCCGCAACGCGAGATCGCATTCGGTGTTGCCGGCAGGTACGCTGCGGCTATCGGTGCCCGAGGGCGTCGTGATGGACAACCCCGAGCAGGCGACCCATGTGCTGGAGCTTCTGCGCGAAGCCGGGATCGAGCTGTGGATGGACGGTTTCGGCACGGGTTACAGTTCGCTCGCGTATCTCGGAAGGTTCCCCTTCGACGCCTTCAAGATCGACAAGGCGCTGGTCGAGTGGTCGAGCCACGGCGAGAGGGACGCGGCACTTGTCCGTTCGGTGGTCGCCATCGCCCACGAACTCGGCCGCAAGGTTGTCGGCGACGGCGTGGCAAGTGCGGAGGATGCGGCCTTTCTGCGCTCGATCGGCTGCCACTATGCTCAGGGGTTCCACTACGGCGAGGCGATGGGCGAGGACGAGGTGGTCCGGCTGCTGCGCTTGATCCGCAAGTCCGAGCGGCGCATGCGCCGACGCGGGATGGTGCGCGGGCTGGAAAAGAAAAAGGCAGGCGAGACGGTCGTCGAGGCCCCAGCTGTGATGCAGAGTGCCCCCCCTGGTGGCACCACGTCGGTTGCAGCGGCGCCCCAGACCACGCCGGTTGCGACCACCGCACCTCCACCGCCGTTCGGCATGCAGGGGGCCGGCTCCACGGTCGCACCGCGAGCACAGCCACCCGCCACGGGACCTTCGCGCTCGCTGCCTCGCACGGACGGTGTCTCCGCTCCCAGAACATTGCCGCCGCAAGCTGTGACACGGCCGTCCGCGAGCGATCGCGGTGTTCCCGGACCCCCGCCGACCGCACCGCGGCGGCCGCCGTCAAGTCCCCCGTCCACGGCTACCAATGGCGCGCCGTATGGTGCGCCCCAAACTGGAGCGCAGCCACCGGCGCAAGGGACCGCGCGTCCATCACGGCCGGGCGCTACGCAACCGGTGTCGGCGACGATGCAACCCGTCTCGCGTCCTGCACCACCTCAACCGACGATGCGCGTATCGGAGCCGGTGCCCAGCCATCCGGCACGAGAGCAGTCGCCGGGCCAGGGGAGCGCCGCGCACGGCAACGGGCGGGCGACGGCGGAAGGCTTGCGCCAGCGAGCTGGACCGTTGAGCGAGCCCACGGGGGCGGCTGGACCGCCAGCCGCGTCTGCCGGCCCGGCGACGCAGCCGACGCATCCGTCACAACCAGGAATGCGGCGCGTCTCGACGGCGTCTCTGTCTCCGGCCGTGGCGGCGAGCCTCGCGCGCCTTGCCGGCAAGGCGAATGAATCACCCCCTGAGGACCAGGGGCCGGATGGCCTGTCGAGCGCAACTCTCGGCAAGGCCAAGGCAGCCGAATAGAGATTTCCCCAGTCGGTGCGAGGCAAGCACACGATGCGCCCCGGACTTCGATGAAGGTGGTCAGGCGTGGCCGGCGCCAGCGACAAGAAACGTCGGGTCGATGCCGAGGCTGGACAGCGCCCGTTCGTAGATCTGATCGAGGTCGTCCGAGAAAATCAGCGCCCGGTCGGCGGCACAATGCAGCCAGCCGTTGGCCTGGATCTCTTGCTCGAGTTGGCCCGGCGCCCAGCCGGAGTAGCCAAGTGCCAGCATGCATTGGGCTGGCCCCTTGCCTCCGGCTATGGCCTTCAGGATCTCGGTGGTTGCGGTGAGACAGATGCCGTCCGATACCGGCAGCGTCGAGTCCTCGACGACGAAATCGTCGCTGTGCAGCACGAATCCACGCTCGGCGGAAACCGGGCCGCCAACATGCACGGTGCGCGCCTCCAGGCTGTCCGCCAGACCATCCTCGGCATCGTCCGGCAACAGGTCCAGCTGCCGCAACAAGCCGCGAAACGTCAGGTTCTTGGCACGCTGGTTGACGATGATGCCCATCGCGCCGTCGTCGGAGTGGCGGCACATATAGATGACGGCCCGCCGAAACCGTTTATCGGTCATGGTAGGCATCGCCAGAAGAAGCTGGCCTTCCAGGTAGCGGTCTTCGGGCCATTTCGCGGGCGTTGCCTTGGTGCTCATCTGACCAGATTAACCCTGCGCGCACCCGGCGTGAAGCCTTCAAACGTCGTATCAATCTGGCGTGAGGGACAATCGAAACGCATTGGCGTAATGCAGCCAAGCGCCTAGATACGGCGTGAGGCGACAGCGAGCAGGATCGATCGGCATGACGAGGCGTACGACGGGTAGGGCCTATCCTTTTCGACTTCTCGTCGCGGGGAGCCTGCTCGCGTTCGCCGGCCCGCTGGTTGACGCGCATGCCACGGACAAGAGTGAGCCGCGCCTCGCTTCCCCCTGGGTCACGGAGCATGCCGCACGGACGCGGATGATCGCCGGGCGGGTCGAAAGCGGGGGAGCTTCACGGATCTACGCTGGTCTCGAGATCGAGCTCGACGACGGCTGGAAGACCTACTGGCGCAATCCGGGCACTTCGGGCGTGCCCCCGCGGCTCGAACTCGAAGGCTCGGAGAACCTTGCCAAGGCGGAGCTTCTTTTTCCCGCGCCCGTGCGCTTCAAGGATCGCGACGGCGATACCATTGGCTACAAGAGGACCGTCGTGCTGCCGGTCGTATTGACGGCGAAGGATCCATCCAAGCCGATCGTGCTCAAGGGTGCCGCCGAGATCGGCATATGCCGTGAGGTCTGCATTCCGGTGCAACCCGCGCTCAGCCTGCTCGTGCCGCCAGACGCGCCGACAGAGGCGAAAGATGGCAGGCTGACATCGGCGATTGCTCAAGTTCCGCGTTCCGAAAACCCGGGTTCGCAGGCACCTAGCGTCGCGCGGGTCACGACGCGTCTTGCAGGTGACAAGCCGCAGGTCGTGATTGAAGCCGTCTTCCCCGGCGACGCCGATCGAGGCGATGTCTTCCTCGAAGCCCCGGACGGTATCTGGATTCCGCTGCCACAGGCGGCTGGCCCGGTGGAGGGCGGGACAAGGCGCTTCGTCGTCGACCTCACCGACGGGGCAGACCTCGCCGAACTCAAGGGACGATCGATACGGGTCACGCTCGTGGGTTCGGTCGGCCAGTCCGAGACGGCGTTCGATCTCGTAGATGCGAACTAGGCGGGGCGGAGGTTGCGCCCGCGCCCTCATCCGTGCTCCTCAGCCAGAGTGCTTATTTGAATCCGCGTGCCTTAACCTTGTAGCTCTGTATTTGGATCGGTTTTGACTTTTTCGGCCGACGCATGGCGTGTAGCTTCGAGTGAACGTCGGGCGGGCTCTTCGAGGATGGTGATTGATGCATATTCTGACGCGAGGCGACATTCCGCAGAGATTGCGGCTGATCTCGGGACTGATCCTTTTCATCTTTGCGCTCACGCACTTCCTCAACACGGCTGTTGGTCTCATCAGTCTCGAGCAGATGGACCAGATCGATCGTTGGCGCGTGGTGGTGATTCGCTCGCTTCCCGGCACGATCATCCTGGCCTCAGCGCTGGTCATTCATATGTTTTTCGCGTTTTGGAAGGTCGCGACGCGGACCACCTATCGGCTCCCTTGGTGGGAGCTGCTGCAGATCGTGCTCGGCCTCCTGATTCCGTTCCTGCTGTTCCCGCACATCGTCAATACGCGGATCGCCAGCAGCTTCTTCAATGTCGAGGACAACTACCTCTACGAACTGGCCCGGCTATGGCCGGCGAATGCCATCATCCAGAGCACGCTCCTGGTCATCGTCTGGATCCACGGTTGTCTGGGCATTCACTTCTGGCTGCGGCTGCACACGCCCTATCGGGCGATGCAACCGGTTCTGCTGTTTCTCGCCATCACGATTCCGCTGGCGTCGCTGGCAGGCTTTATGGTGTCGGGACGAGCGGTTGCGTCATTGATCGAGAACCCGGAGGCGTTCCAGCGCGTGAGGGAGCTGACGCGATGGCCGAACGCGGAAGCGAACGAACTTCTGGGTACCTATCGGGTCTGGGTGCGCCTCGGTTTCCTGGGTGTGCTGGGCTTCATCGCAAGCATCTTCGCTATTCGCTACATCTCGTGGCTGTCCGCCCCGAAAGTCGCGATCAGCTATGCAGGCGGTCCAACCGTCACCGTGCCGATCGGCCCGACGCTGCTCGAAATCTCACGCCTGAACAAGATCCCGCATGCCTCGGTCTGCGGTGGCCGTGCCCGTTGCTCGACCTGCCGGGTGCGCATCGAAGAGGGCGGGGAGAACCTGCCGCCGGCCGTGTTTCCTGAGTCCGTGACGCTGGCCGCCATCGAGGCTCCGGCCAACGTTCGCCTCGCCTGCCAGATCAGGCCGTCGAAGCCAATCGTCGTCACCCGGCTGTTGAGGCCCGTAGGCACAGGCCCTGATGCCGCCGGCGTTCCCGAGTCTGACTCGAGCGGCACCGAGAAGCCGCTGGCGGTGCTCTACGTCAACATGCGCGAGTTCAACGAGTTGACGCGCACCAAGCTGCCGTATGACGTGGTGTTTCTGCTGAACCAGTTCTTCACCGCGGTGGGGACTGCCGTGCGCTCGCAAGGCGGTACGGTCGACAAATATATCGGCGATGGTCTCATCGCGGTGTTCGGCCAGCGCCAGGGCGTCGAGGCGGGATGCCGGCAGGCGCTGCGTGCGATTCGTGCGATCGACTTGGCGCTCGATCATCTCAACTCGGTGATCGGTCCCGAGCTGGGACGTCCGGTCCGTATTGCAGCCGGGCTGCATGCGGGTCACCTCATCCTGGGGCGGATCGGGCATGGCGCCACGGTGGACCTGACGGTGGTCGGGCCGGCGGTGAAGATCGCCCTGCAACTCGAAGGTCTCGCCAAGCAGCGTGACGTGCAACTCGTGCTCTCGCACGACGTGGCGCGGTTGGCCGGTTGGAATCCCGAGGACCATCTGATCAGCAGCGTCGAGGTGGACGGGCTGGGCGAGCCGCTGGAGGTGGTCGACGTGCCGCGCGGTCGAGACCTCGCGGTGACGATCCTCGCCCCCGTGCAGGGCGAGCGGACGCCGCGGGCGGCGGAGCCGGCGGAGGGCTGATCCCTCCGACGCGGGCCGGGTCTCCGCAGCGGAGACCCGGAAGCGTGACGGCTGGGCTTGCGCCTAGGCCTTGCCCTTCGCGTATTTGCCGGCGATCTGGGGAGTAATCGGGTCGAGGCCTTTTTCCTGGCGCTCCAGACGAGTGACCTTATCCCACTTGCGCTCGAGATCATCGCGCACCTTGAACGAGAGGCGCCCGAGGCCTTCGGTCTCGATCTCGATCGTCTCGCCGTTCTGGAAGGGGTGGAGCCCACGGTGGTTGGTGCCAGTGGCGAGGATGTCGCCCGGCTCGAGCGTGTGAATGGACGTCGCCCACTCGATGCAGCGCTTGATGTCGTGCGCCATGTCGCTGGTGTTGAAATTCTGGCGCAGTACGCCGTCGTTCCACAGCCGCACCTGCAGGTTCTGAGGATCGGCAATCTCGTCGGCGGTTACGATCCAGGGGCCGATCGGGGCAAACGTGTCGCGCGACTTCATCTGAAAGAAGACGTTGTTCGATGGCGGCAGGCCGCGTGCCGAGCCGTCGATGAAATTCATGTAGCCGAACACATACTGCATGGCGTCGGCGGCTTTGACGTTGCTCGCCCGCTTGCCGATGACGACGGCCACCTCGGCCTCGCCCTCGAAGACCGATGCCGGCACGTCAGGCAGAACCATCGTGTCGCCAGGGCCGATGATGGCGCCCGGGGATTTGTGGAAAGCGTTGATCGGTGCCGGTGCGTCGCGCGTGCCGTCCTCCATGTAGTTGACCGCCATGCAGTCGATCGTGCCGGGCTTGGGCAGCGGCGGGCGCAGGCGAACGGAGGCGAGAGGCACGGCTTTGCCGCTGCGAGCGGCGGCCTCGAGACGGGGCCGGAACTCCGCGAAGCGGGCGATCACGCCATTGATGAGGTCGGCCGGCCCGAGATGGGGAATGTCGCGGACAACGGACATCACATCCACGATGCCGTCGCCGGTGACCACGCCAAGCTTGTAGTCGTCGAAGTATGCGAGCTTCATGAGAGCGTTCCTCGGATTGTTCGGATCAGTCCGGATCGTTTTCGGCCGACGGCCCTGAGGCGCGCGCGGTCTGTCATCATGATGGCATCCGGTTCAGGCGGAGGCCATCTCCGCAGCAATTGTTTGTGACAGGGCACGCCCCTATAGGCCCCTTACCCGAATGTTTGCGGGTGACCTACGACATGGCAGGCGCGAGGCAATTCTGATGCAGCTGACGACCGGCACCGTTTTCGATCTGATGGCCAATCGCGGGACGGGGCTCTATGGCCTCTCGGCCGTAACGCAACTCGAGCATGCGCTGCAGTCGGCTGCCCTGGCGCATCAGAGGCAGTTGGGCGATGCGCTGGTCATCGCAGCGCTGCTGCACGACGTCGGGCATCTGGTCGTCGGCGAGGACGTCAATCTGGCTGCCGAGGGCATCGACGATCTGCACGAGGAGGCCGCAGCCAAGGCGCTGGTGGGGATCTACGGGTCCGGAGTGGCTGAGCCGGTCCGTCTGCACGTTGCGGCCAAGCGCTATTTGTGCGGCGCCAACCCTGACTATTACGGCAAGCTCTCCCAGGACTCGAAGGATTCGCTCGCCCTGCAGGGTGGCCCGATGACGGCAGAGGAAATTGCTGCCTTCGACCGCCTCGAGCATCGCTCTGCGGCACTCGCGCTGCGCATCATAGATGACGAGGCTAAGGTGGCTGGGCTGACGACGCCTCCACTCGAGACGTACCGCGCGATGGCAGCCCGGCTCGAGGCGGCGCATCACGCGCGCGTCTGACCCGAGTAGGAAGCGTCCTCGCGCATCCGGCAAGGGAGCGTATCACCCTGGGTTGCGGGGCAGCGTTTCGGCGCCTACGGTTTGGGCATTCGCCAAGCAATGCTGCGGCGCCGCTCGCGCCCGTGCCGAAAACCGAGGACACCCCATGGCCTTCGACGCCAATCGACCAGATCTCACCATCGCCGTCATCGGCACGGGAACCATGGGGCGCGGCATCGTCCAGGTGTCGGCGGCCGGCGGCATGAACGTCATTGCCTATGACGAGAAGGCTGGCGGCGCGCAGGCAGCCAAGGACTTCACGGCCAAGATGCTCGAGCGCAACGTCGAGAAGGGCCAGATGTCCGCCGAGGCGGCAAAGGCGGCAGTGGACCGGATCTCGGTCGCGACGACTCTCGCCGAGGTGGCGCGTGCTGACGTGGTCGTCGAGGCTGTCTTCGAGCGGCTCGACATCAAGCAGGACCTCTTCGAGAAGCTCGATGCAGTCTGCCCGCCGACGACGATCCTCGCCTCGAACACCTCGTCGCTGCCGGTGACGGCGATCGCGGCACGCACCAAGCATCCCGAGCGGTGCGCCGGCCTGCACTTCTTCAATCCCGTGCCGCTGATGCGTCTCGTCGAGGTGATCCCTGGCTTGAAGACGGCCGAATGGGTCTCAGAGGCGCTGATGACGATCGGCCGTCGCATGACGCGTGAGCCGGTGCTCTGCGTCGACAGCCCGGGGTTCCTGGTCAATCACATCGGTCGCGGGCTTGGGCCGGAGACGCAGCGCATCCTGCAGGAAGGCATTGCGACGATCGACGAGATCGATCGCATCCTGACCGGCGCGCCGGGCTTCCGCATGGGACCGTTCACGCTCGGCGACATGGTCGGGATCGATGTCGGCAATGCCGCGATGGCCTCGATGTACGAGCAGTTCTTCCACGAGCCGGCGTATGCGCCGTCGCCGCTGATGGCACTGCGTGCGGCAGGTGGCCTCTACGGCCAGAAGACGGGCTCGGGCTGGTACACCTACAAGGACGGCAAGAAGATCGAGCCGGCACTGAAGCCGGTGCCCGCAACGCGACCCAAGTCGGTGTGGGTTAGGCCGTCGGATCACAACCAGGATCTGCAGAACCCGTTCCTTGACTATCTGAAGGCCCAGGGGTTCGAGATCGAGCGCTCGTCCGCGCCATCGAAGGACGCGCTGATCGTCATCACGCCAGTCGGCTACGACGTGACGACGGCGGTGCAGGATCTCAAGGTCGACGGCGCGCGGACGATTGCCGTCGACGTGCTGTTCGGCCTCAAGGGCCCGCGCACGGTGATGGTGTCGCCTGCCACGGCGCCCGAGTACCGCGACATGGCGCACGCGATGATGGCCGCTGACGGGCAGCCGGTGGTGGTGATCAACGATAGTCCAGGCTTCGTCGCGCAACGGGCGGTGGCAGCATTGATCAACGTCGGCTGCAACGTGGCGCAGCGCGGCGTCGGCGTGCCCGGCGACATCGACAAGGGCGCCAAGCTCGGCCTCGGCTATCCGTACGGCCCGATCGAATGGGGCGACCGCATCGGCCCGAAGCGCGTGCTCTTCATTCTGGAGCGGTTGCAGGAGTTCTATCAGGAGCCGCGCTACAGGCCGTCGGCCTGGCTAAAGCGACGCGTGATGCTGGGCATGCCGTTGTCGGCGCCCGAGGGTAAGGCGCTCTGACCATGTCGGCGGCGATCCCGTGCGCAAACCCGGTATCGCCGCCGTCGGATTCGAGTTCACAATGGGCCATCGGGGCTGGATGCGAGTCCAAAGCGCCGGCAAAAAACGAGCCCAAGCTCAAAAAACATCTGGGAAACGCCAAATGTCCACCTCGTCCTTCGAGCGCCTGTTCTCGCCGCGCGCCATTGCCATCATCGGTGCCTCGGGCGACCTGACGCGCATCTCGGGCCAGCCGATCCAGGCCCTGATCAACTCCGGTTACGAAGGCTCGGTTCATCTGGTCAATCCGCGCTATCCCGAGCTGCACGGGCGCAAATGCCATCCGAACGCCGCGTCGATCGGCGAGCCGGTCGATCTCGCGGTGATCGCGGTGCCGGCGGCGGGCGTACCGGCTGCGGTGCGCGATTGCGGGGCGGCGAAAATCCCGTTCGCGATCATTCTGACGGCAGGCTTCCGCGAGTCGGGAGACGAGGGGCGTGCGCTCGAGGCCGAGCTTGCCAAGGCCTGCCGCGAGAGTGGTGTCAGGGCGATCGGTCCGAACTGCCAGGGCGCGCTCTCGACAGACAGCCGCATGTGGTGCGTGTTCGGGTCGGTTGCCGAGGAAACGGGGCTGACGCGCGGGCCGGTCTCGTGCGCATTCCAGTCGGGCGGGTTCGGCTATGCGGTCGTCAATCTCGCCGAGGTGCAGGGGGTTGGCTTCCGCACAGTCGTCTCGACCGGCAACGAGACCGACATCACCATGCCCGAACTGCTCTCGGCCATGCTCGACGACCCCGGCACCGAGCTCGCGTTCGGCTACATGGAGGGTACGCCCGAGGGGCGCATGCTGCTGGATCTGGGCCGGAAATCGCTGGAGATGGCGAAGCCCGTGCTGATCTGGAAAGGCGCGCAAACCGAGATCGGCACTAAGGCGGCGGCCTCGCATACGGCCAATCTCACCGGCAACTACGACCTCTTCCGGGCGGCGTTTCGCCAGGCGGGTTTGATCGAGACGCAGGATGTCGAGGAGATCGTCGACTTCGCCAAGGTCGCGAGCCAGAAGCGTTGGCCGAAGGGCCGCTCGATCGGCGTCCTGTCGATCTCGGGCGGGTCCGGCGTGGTGTTTGCGGATCGCGCGGCGAAAGAGGGGTTGAATTTGCCGCCGTTCGCGCCAGACACGTTCAAGGCCCTGCGCGCCATCATTCCCTCGTTTGGTGCCGCCGACAATCCGGCCGATACGACGGCGGCCGTCATCAACCAGCCGGAACTGTTCACGAAAACGCTCGATATCGTGCTCGCCGATCCCGGCATCGACCAGCTTTCGCTGCTGCTCGCATCCCTGCCGGGAAAGGGCGCCTACAACTGCGCGGTTGCCATCGCAGCAGCGGCGGCGAAGACCGACAAGCCGGTGCAGGTGGTCTGGTCGGGCCGCAAGGCGAAGTCCGAGGAAGCGTGGAAGGTTTTCACCGACAATGGCATTCCGTTCCTGCCGACACCGGCGCGAGGAGCCAAGGCGGCCGCAACGCTCGCCCGCTTCTCTGAGGATCGGCGCCGTCTGCTCGGCAGGAAGGCACCGGGCTATGCCATGCCTACTGGTCTCCAGCTGCCGGATGGAGCGGTGACGCTCTCCGAGGTGGAAAGCAAGGGCGTATTGAAGGCGTTCGGGGTTGGCGTGACCAATGAGATCCTGGTGCCGGTCGGGGCCGATGTGGCGGCGGCGGCAAAGGGCCTCGAGGGACCGTTCGCGGTGAAGATCGTCTCGCGCGACATCGCCCACAAGACCGAGGCGGGTGGTGTCAAGCTCAAGGTGGCGGCGGCAGATCTGGCGAAGGCGGCCGGCGAGGTGATCGCCAACGGGCGCACCTACAAGCCGGGCGCGAACATCGACGGCGTGCTCGTCTCGGAGATGGCGTCCGGCCTCGAGGCGCTGATCGGCGTGGTCAACGACGAGAGCTTCGGGCCGTGCGTGACCTTCGGCCTCGGCGGCGTGCTCACCGAGGTTCTGGGCGACGTGACATTCCGCATCGCGCCGTTCGACATCGAGACGGCGCGCGACATGATCGGCGAGTTGCGAGGGGCCAAACTGTTCGATGGCTATCGTGGTCAGCCTGCGACCGACAAGGAGGCGCTGGCGGCCATGCTGGTCGAGGTGTCGCGCATGGCCGCTGCGCTCGGGCCCCGCCTCAAGGAGATGGACATCAACCCGGTGTTCGTCGGGGCCGTGGGCAAGGGCTGCCGCGCAGCGGATGCGCTGGTCGTTCTCAAATAGATGAGCGCGGCCGTAGCTGTCCCGCGCCGCGATAGGGCAAGGCTCGCGCTCGTCAGGTGATCAATGCTGCTGACCGCTCTCCGGGTCGAGAAGGCGGTGCAGATGGACGATGAAATAGCGCATCTCGGCGTTGTCGACGGTGCGCTGAGCGGCGGCCTTCCACGCCTTTTGGGCTTCGGCGTAGTTCGGATACATGCCGACCATATCGAGCTTGGAGAGGTCCTTGAACTCGAAGTGGTCGAGTTTGGCCAGCTCGCCACCGAAGACGAGGTGGAGGAGCTGCTTGCCTGGCTTGTCATCGGCAGTCTTGCTCATGGTTTCGTTCTCGCGCTCTTGCGTTGCGGGGCACGGGGCATCGGGGAGATGGTCAGCTCTCGATCTCGCAGCCGAGGCGCTTCAACGTGGCGTCGACCCAACTGCGGTCGGCCTTGCCGGCAGCGATGTCGGCGAGTTGCTCGAGTTCGGCGGCGTGCTTGGCCTGCGTTGCCGCGAGCACGGTCTCGCACGCATCGAACGGAACACACAGCAGGCCATCCTCGTCGCCGATGACGAGATCGCCGGGCTCGATCGTCATGCCGTCGATGGCAATCGTGACGTTGATCTCGCCGGGGCCGTCCTTGTAGGGCCCGCGATGCGTGATGCCTGCCGCATAGACGGGGAAATCGCCATCGCGGATGGTGCCGGCATCGCGGATGGCGCCATTGACGACGATGCCGCCGATGGAGCGCGTCTGGGCGTAGCTGGTCATGATCTCGCCGATGATGGCGTTGGAGAGGTCACCGCCGGCATCGACGACGACGATGTCGCCGGGAGCCGCCATGTCGAGCGCCTTGTGCACCATCAGGTTATCGCCCGGCCGGGTGCGCACGGTCAGCGCAGGACCTGCCATGACGCCGCCGGCATGCATGGGGCTCAGCCGTGCTCCGGCCGCGAACATCCGGCTCATGTTGTCCGAAATATTGGCGACCGGCATCTCGCGGAAGGCAGCGACGAGAACCGGTGAGACCACACGGCGGCGCTTAAGGATGCGGAAACCGATCGTCATTCGTTCCTCGTCGGATCTCGGGCCTTGCCGCGGCGCGGAGGCAACCCGGCATGTCCGGTTTCGGGTTGTCGCCGATCCGGGAGCGATGCCACGCTTTCTAGTCCGGGTTCGCGGCCGGGGAAAGTGCCCGCTGCAGCGGACGCGCACGCCTTTGACGATTAGAGTTTCCGGCCGCCGTCATCCCGGAGATGTCGGCGGCGCGTACACACAGGGAGAAGCCGTCATGGCTGGCCGTCAGCACCAGTATTCACCGACCGTCACGTGGACCGGCAACTCCGGCGCGGGGACGAGCAGCTACAAGGCGTACTCACGCGACCACGTCATCTCCGTGGGCGGTCGGTCCGATATTGCGGGCTCATCCGATCCGGCGTTTCGAGGTGATGCCGCGAGGCACAATCCCGAGGATCTGCTCGTTGCCTCGCTCTCTGCTTGCCACATGCTCTGGTATCTGCATCTGGCGGCGGAGGCAGGCGTGATCGTCGTCGCCTATCGCGA
>LNDR01000398.1 GCA_001464755.1 Rhizobiales bacterium Ga0077524 | reverse complement strand
CCAACTCTTCCTTCACCTTGGCCGCGAGTTGAGGCAGCGAGAAGGGTTTCGCCAGGAAAGCATATTGCGCGTCCGCATCGAGGCCGGTCTTGAAGCGGTCGTCTGGATAGCCCGACATGAAGATCACCTTCAGGTCAGGACGCGACTTGCGCATCTCGGTCAGCATCGTCGGGCCGTCCATCTCGGGCATCACGACGTCCGAGACGATAATGTCGATTGGCTGCGTCTCTGCGGCATAGAGTTCAAGGGCCTCGAGGCCGGTCGTTGCCTCGAGAACCTCATAGCCTTGGCGCTTCAGGGCGCGCACCGCGAAGTTGCGCACCGAGTCCTCGTCCTCGACAAGCAGCACTCGGCCGGTACCGGTGAGGTCGCGCGGGCCGACGGCCTCCGGAACATGGCGCGGGAGGTAAACCCGGAACGTGGTGCCCTTGCCGACGGTGCTGTCGGGGAAGATGTAGCCGCCGGTCTGCTTGACGATACCGTAGACGGTCGAAAGGCCAAGCCCGGTGCCCTTGCCGACGTCCTTGGTCGAGAAGAACGGCTCGAAGATCTTGGCCATGACCTCCGGTGTCATCCCGGTGCCGGTATCCTCGACCTCGATCAGCACATACTCGCCCGGTTGAACGGACAATGATCTGAGCTTCAGAGAATCGCGCTCTGTAATGTTGCGAGTCTTGACCGTGAGACGACCGCCGTTCGGCATGGCGTCCTTGGCGTTGACGGCAAGGTTCATGATCACTTGACCAAATTGCGTGCGGTCCGCCTTGATCAGCCAGAGGTCGCGTCCTGTGACGAGCTTCAGGTCGATCTTCTCGCCGATGAGGCGACTGACGAGGACAGACAAATCAGTCATCACCTCGCCAAGCTCGAGCACTTCAGGTGTCAAGGTCTGGCGACGCGAGAAGGCAAGCAACTGGCGAACCAGGCCGGCAGCCCGGTTGGCCTCCTTCTTGATATTCATGATGTCTTTGTGCGCAGGATCGAACGGCCGGTGTGTCTGCAGCAGTAGATCGGAGAAACCGAGGATCGCCGTGAGCACGTTGTTGAAATCGTGGGCTATGCCACCTGCGAGCTTGCCCACCGCCTCCATCTTCGTCGACTGGGCGTACTTGACCTCGAGGGCCTTCTGCTCGGTCGCGTCGATGGCATAGAGCATCGTACTCGCGTCGGGGCCAAGGCCGGCCCGGGTGGGGCTAACGAAAAGACGACGGGTGAACTGGCGCTCGGCACCGAACGTGACCTCGATAGGCGCAAGAGTCGCTCTGTCGGTTCGCGCCCCGGTCATGGCGGCATCGACGGCTTTGAGAGCCTCCGCGTCACCAGCGGCCTCGATCAAGGCACGCAGGTTGTCGGAGGGACCCAGGCCGGCGTCGAAGAACATGCGCGCGAAGGCGGCATTGTAAGACTGGATTGTGCCGTCCTGGCCGAGCGTCGCGATGCCGAAAGGGGCGGCATGGAAGAGCCGCTCGAAACGCGGGCCGCCACCATTAGCGGCAACGTCAGAGTGGTCGGTGGTGCGCGCGAGGACGAGCGCAGATATGTCGACGCCTCGCTCGCTCGAGCCGCCAAGCCGTGCCACGATCTCCACCGGAATGCCAACGCCGTCCTCACGGACGAGATCGAGATCCAGGCGCACGACCTCGCCGGATGCCTGGGCGAGAGCAGCTCGGAGCAATGCGTCACCGTCGCCGGCGACAATGTCGGAGAGCGAGAGTTCACGAGTGCGGGCTGCCTCGGCAGCGAGACCGAGCCAACCAGCCAGCGTGGCGTTCATGTGTGTGATGCCACCGTCGAGACTGCAGCCGAACAAGCCGATGGGCATAGCCTCGTAGCGGCCGATTTCGGATTCGAGATCGCGGACGGCCTCGGCCTCGTGTGCGCGCTCGCCGGAAATATCAGTGAGTTGCCAAAGTCGCGATGCACGCCCGACGCGATTTCCGATTGTTTTGATGGGGCTGACGGCGAGCCGCAACCAACGACCTGACCGGTCGCGGCTCTCGAGATCGCGGATCCGGAACTCCTCGCTGCGCGCCTCGCCCAACTCGGCAGCGCGCATCAGGCGGAAGATGCACTCGGCGGCTTGCGGCTCGCCGGCAAAGGCCACCTCGAGGCTACGCGCCTCGCCGTCTTGATCGGTTCCGGCGAGGTCGCGATAGGCGGCGTTGGCATAGACAATGCTGCCATCGCGGCCGGTGATCATGACGCCCGTCTCGATCAACTCGCCCGCGATCGCGGCGATGCCGCCGTCGCCCTCATTGCTCGAACCGATGCGAATGTGTCCAGCAGCCAGTCCGAAGAGAAAGAAGCTGCCGATCATCCCGAGCACGGCGAGGATCGCGAGCAGAACCGGATCGCTTGCGCGAGCAGAGACGACGACAAGCGCCCCGAGGCCCAGGGCCGTCAGGATCGCCAGAACTACAAAAAGAACTCCCAACCCCGGCGTCTGCTCCTGGGCGTTGGAGCCCATTGGAGCTTCTGGGCGGCGAACGTCTGTCCCGATCATGCGGACAGACATAGACTGATTCTGAAGACCCAAAGCCAAACCCAGGACTTCGACCACAGAAGAGTACAGCACGCGAACCGATACCACCTCGTCACCCCCGCGCATTCAATACCGGGCATCGCTGCCTCGAACCCGTCAACAACTCGATCATTAGAGTTAAAAGTGCGCTAAACATCTGCTAACGACGTGGTCGGGCGAACTGCTCGCGTGCCTCTGGTGATGCGGCCCGGACGAGGACTATCGGACCATGGTCGACCTTCTGCTCTACGTGCTCTTGTTCGCGCTGATCGCTCTGGCCGTGATGGGCGGCCTGTGGCTGATGCGCAATTCGGCCGCCGGCCAATCATCCATGACAGCGATATTCGGTGCGAGACCCGACAAGCGACTTGCCGTCGTCGAGCACGCGAGCGTCGATGGGCGGCGGCGGCTGGTGCTGGTGCGCCGCGACAATGTGGAGCATCTCATCATGACTGGCGGCCCCGTCGATGTCCTCATCGAGAGCGGGATCGAAAGCGGAAGCAGCGAGGCGAGCGTGTCGCGAATGCCGATGGCGGAGCGCGACGAGCCTCGGGAGCCGCCTGTGTTCGGCCGGCAGAACCGGAATGGCGCCCGCCCGGCACAACCAATCGCGGAATAGCGATCGCAGTGCACCGCCCGACGCGCGAAAAAGCGCGATGCTGCATGGGCTCATGTGTCTCAGTCAATGGCGCCGACACAGGATCGCCGCAATTCCACGGTGCCGAATGAGTGGTAGGCGGGCCACCGTCCTCGGACATGGTCTGCCTCGAACGTCATGGCGCCACCATGCCTGGGCATAGCTCCGCTTGTCACAACAATTGATACTCCGATACCGAGGGCAGTCCTTGCGCATCCCGTCCACGCTCGTTGCCGTCCTGTTGTTGCTGATCGGCCTTTTCGCGCAGGGCAGCCTTGCGCCTGCCGTCGCTCAAGCGCCAGCATCGACCGCTGCCCCCGGCAGCACTCCCGCTACGCCCCAGGCAGAAGCACCGGCCGCTGCCGCGCAGCCTGTCTCGTCGGCGCTTCCGCGGGAGGCAATGGAGCCGGTCGAGCGGTTGGCGCGCAACATCGAGAATGCCGAGAAGGCCATCCAACAGCTCAAGGAGCTCGAAGGCGAGCTGTCGCGATTGCGGAGCGAAGTCGAACGTATCATCTACGACTCGACGACGACCGCGCAGACACTGAGGCCTCAGCTCGAGGAGGTCGAAAAGCAGATCGAGCGGCTCGGGCCGCCGCCGGCGAAGGATCAGCCAGCGGAATCCGCGACTGTCGTCGCCGAGCGCGCCCGCCTCGGCACGCTGAAGGCCAATCTCGACGGCGCCGTCAAAACCACCGAGCTGGCATGGGTGCGCGCCAAGCAACTGATCGATCGCATTACTGTGATCCGCTACCAGCTGTTCACGCGCAACCTCCTCGAGCGTCGCGACAGCCCATTGGCACCTCGGGTCTGGCGCAATGTCGCCGAGCATAGGTCGACCATCGAAGGCCGGCTCTATTATTATGGTGGTGACTGGCTGACTTGGGCCAGCCGGGTGAGCGGCTGGTTGGCGCTGCTGGGAGCAGGGATCGTCGCTGTCTATCTCGGGCTGAGACTGGGCCTTGCACGATTGTTTGCGAGGCGGCTCGCCAAGCGCGATCCTTCGCCGAGCTTCTTCGAGCGTGCCCTCAAGGCCGCCTGGGTGGCACCGTTGCGTTTTGTCCCGCCAGCGGTCGCGGTGGCGATGCTGTACTTCGGGCTTGGCAGCCTCGATCTATTGTTCTCGCCGTGGATCGGGCTCGCGACGTCGGCGCTGGGCGGGCTGCTGGTCTATTCGGCCTCGGCGGCGCTGCTTCGCGTGTGCTTGGCCCCGCGGCATCCGGGGTGGCGGCTCGTACCTGTCGCCGATCATACCGCCCGGCGGATCCTCCTTATTCTCGAGGCCTTTGTCGGAGTCTATGTGCTCGACGTCGTACTCGTCGAGCTTGCACGGGCCCTCTATGTGCCGCTCTCCGTTACAGTGGTGAAGTCGTTCCTGACGAGCCTGGCCTTTGCGTTGCTCCTCGTGCTTCTGGTCCTGACGCCGTTCGTTCCGCAAACGGGGCCCGACCGGCCAGTCAACGGGCACGCATACGTTCCGCGGCCTGTCACCCTGTTCAGCCCGTTTTGGATCAAGCTGCCTTTGGCGACCACAGCGGTGGTGATTCTGGTTGCCTCGGTCCTCGGTTATGTCGCGCTTGGCCGTTTCGTCGCGCATCAGGTCGTGCTGTCTGGCACGGTGGTCGCGGGCTGCGGGCTTCTCTACCTGGGCGTCAGGGCGGCGACGCGGGGACGTGCGGATAATCGCGATCTGATCGGAAAGTTGCTCGAGAACCGTTTCGGACTGACCGATCCGGGGCGGCGGCGGCAGATCTCTCGGCTGATCGAGCTGATGGCGACTTTGATGATCGTCACGGCGGCGCTGCCACTCCTCATGCTGCAGTGGGGGTTCTCGGGCGCAGATATCCGCGACTGGCTCAAGGCGCTGCTGTTCGGCTTCGAGATCGGTCAGTTCAGGATCTCGCTGGCGCGCATTCTGATCGGCATGGCGCTGTTTACGACTTTGCTGTTCGTGACCCGACTGTTGCAACGCTGGCTGCGCGAGCAGGTGCTAACGCAACCGCGTGTCGATGCGGGGATCGCCAACTCGGTCGATACGGCGATCGGCTATGCCGGCATTGGATTGGCGCTGCTCATCGCGCTGTCCTACGCCGGGCTCGACATTACGAGCCTTGCGATCGTCGCCGGCGCACTGTCGGTCGGTATCGGCTTTGGACTGCAGTCGATCGTCAATAATTTCGTGTCGGGTCTCATTCTGCTCGTCGAGCGGCCGGTCAAGGTCGGCGATTGGATCGTGGTCGGCAACGAGCAGGGCAATGTGCGCCGGATTTCGGTGCGCTCGACGGAGATCGAGACTTTCGACAAGGCCAGCCTGATCCTGCCGAATTCGGAGCTGATCACGGGGAGGGTGCTCAACTGGACGCATCGCAATCCGCTAGGCCGGGCAGTGGTCAAGGTCGAGGTCGCACCCACGGCCGATCCCGAGTCGGTGATCGCGATGCTTCGGGAGGTTGCTGCGGCAAACGAGGATGCGCTGAAGACCCCTGGCCCGGTCATCACCTTCGACAACTTCTCTTCGACCTCGTTGCAGTTCACGTTGCGCGTCGTCGTTGGCGACGTCTATCTCGGCGGCAAAGTCGGGACCGAGCTGCGCGTGGCGATCCTGAAGCGCCTCAGGGATGAGAATATCCAGATGGTCAACGCGGCTTACGATGTTCACCTCAGGGACCTCGACTGGGTCAAAGCGGCGGCAGCCAGAGTGGCCGAGCAGAAGCGCGGGGCCGACGATGCTCCTCGGGGCCCGAACTCGGGCTCAAACGACAACGCCTGAGTTCCGGGGCAGGGTTTGAGGCGCAAACCGTCGGGCTATATTCCGAGATGCCTCAAATTGTGACGATCTAGCGCAACTGAAACTTAGCGGACTTGGTGTTGAGTGCACTGCAATAAAAAAGAATCACTGGTTGCGAGTGGCGGCGCCATCGCGCTGCCGGATGGACCATGAGCGCAGGCACAGGCCATGATGAGAAAACTGCTCGACGGCCTCTACCTCGCCTCTGGATATCTGGCGGGGCTGTTTCTGATTGCGATCTTCGTCCTGATGATGGCGCTGTCCATCGGCCGCGAAATTGGGGTGAACATCAAGTCCGGAGATGACATTACGGCGTGGTGCATGGCCGCGATGGCCTTTCTCGGCCTCGCCCATACTTTCAAGTCCGGAGAGATGATCCGGGTAGGGCTGTTGACCGAACGTCTCAGGGGGCGGGCCAAGTGGGGCGCGGAGGTGTTCGCTCTTTCGATGGCAGCCGTGTTCGTCGGCTTCTTCGCGTGGGAGGTCGTGAAAATGATGTACACCTCCTGGTTGATCAACGACACGTCGACCGGTGTCCTGGTCGTGCCCTTGTGGATACCACAGACCGGATTTGCAGCTGGACTCGTCATTCTCTTCGTCGCTGTGCTCGATGAGCTGGTTCATGTTCTTCGCGGAAACATGCCCCGCTATGAGAAGGAGCCGCCGAAGACGGCCGAGGAGCTAATCGAGCGCGCAGTGGCGAGCGCAGTGTGAGGTCGCCATGGATCTAATCTCGATATCGCTTCTCATCAGCGTTCTTCTTGTCGTTCTGCTTGGCTCGGGAGTTTGGATCGCCATCGCGCTCCTTGCCTGCGGTTGGGTGGGTATGCAGTTCGCGCCGGGCTCCATTCCTGCCGGGTCTGTTCTTGCGACCAAAATCTGGGGTAACGCGGCCTCGTGGGAATTGGCCGCTCTTCCCCTGTTCATCTGGATGGGTGAAATCCTGTTCCGGACCAAGCTATCGGAAGAGATGTTTCGAGGTCTAGCGCCTTGGCTCCGACGCATTCCGGGCCGGCTGCTACATATCAACGTGTTGGGTTGTGGGATCTTCGGGTCCGTCTCAGGCTCGTCTGCGGCAACATGTGCAACGATCGCCAAGATCGCCCTCCCGGAGCTCAAGAAGCGTGGCTATCCTGAGCAGATCGCTCTCGGATCTCTGGCGGGGTCAGGCACTCTCGGCATCCTCATTCCTCCGTCGATCACGATGGTGATCTATGCGGTCGCAGCCGAGGTCTCGATCCTGCAGGTTTTCCTGGCCGGATTCATCCCGAGCCTGATCGTGATGGCTCTCTTCTCCGGCTATATCGCCGGGTGGGCGATGCTCAATCCAAGCCAGATGCCTCCGATCGAGCCGAGTATGTCGTTGCGCGAAAAGCTGCGCGAGTCGGCCAATCTCATCCCTTGCCTTTTGCTAATCACGCTCGTGTTCGTCGTTCTACTGACGGGCTTGGCGACAGCAACCGAATGCGCTGCCTGGGGTGTGCTTGGTTCCCTCGGAATCGCTTGGTGGTCGGGGTCGCTGACCGCTCGGGCTTTTTGGGATAGCGTCATGGGGTCGACGCGCCTCACCGCCATGATCATGCTGATTTTGGCTGGCGCATCGTTCATGTCCACCTCAATGGGTTACACTGGTATTCCGGTGGCGCTCGCGACCTGGGTCGAGGGGTTGCAGCTCTCGCCATTTGCGCTGAATTCTGCTCTTACGGTTATGTACATCATCCTGGGAACTGCCCTCGACGGCATCTCGATGATCGTGCTGACGACAGTGGTCGTGCTGCCGATGGTGCAGAAGGCAGGTTTCGACCTCGTCTGGTTCGGTATCTTTCTGGTCCTGATCGTGGAAATGGCCGAGGTGTCGCCACCTGTCGGGTTCAATTTGTTCGTTCTTCAAACGATGAGTGGACATGACAGCAACACCGTCGCATGGGCGGCGCTGCCGTTCTTTCTGCTTTTGGTCGTTGCTGTGGCGATCATCACGGTGTTCCCGCAAATCGTGATGTTCCTGCCAAAGCTTGTGTTTCCGGGTTGAGATGCAGTGGGCACTGAAGGAGAGAATGACATGACGCTGAAATCGACGTGCCTCGCCTGGCTAGCCACCGTGGCAGTAACCGGGCTGGCTCTGACGGGACCAGCGATGGCCCAGACGAAGTGGAATCTGCCGGCCGCCTATCCTGCGACGAACTACCATTCGGAGAACCTCGTGTGGTTCGCCGAGGAGGTGAAGAAGGCGACCGACGGAAAGCTGGAGATTACGGTGCATGCCGGCGCATCGCTCTTCAAGGCACCGGAGATCAAGCGTGCGGTCGCGACCGGTCAGGCGCAGATGGGCGAGGTTTTGATCTCGATCCACGAGAACGAGGATCCGGTGTTCGGTCTCGACACGATCCCGTTCCTGGCCTCGAGTTTCGCTGACTCCTACAAGCTCTGGCTGGCCCAGAAGCCGGCTGTGGCAAAGAAGCTCGAGGGGCAGGGCATCATGGTGCTCTACTCGGTGGCCTGGGGCCCTCAGGGCATCTACTCCAAGAAGGACATCAATACTGTCGACGATATGAAAGGCCTGAAGATGAGGGCCTATAACGTCGGCACGACCAGGATCGCAGAGCTCGTCGGCGCACAGGCAGTCACGGTACAGGCTGCGGAGTTGCCGCAGGCGCTAGCGACGGGCGTGGTCAACGCTTTCATGACCTCGGGCTCGACCGGCTACGATAGCAAGGTGTGGGAAACGATGACCCACTGGTACGACGTTCAGGGATGGATACCGAAGAACGTCGTGATGGTGAACAAGGCGGCATTCGCCGGCCTGCCAAAGGAGCAGCAGGATGCGCTTCTCAAGGCGGCCGAGGCGGCGGAAGCTCGCGGCTGGAAGATAGCCGAGGAGAAGGCTCAATGGTACGTCGAGCAACTGCAGGCGAAGGGGCTGAAAGTGGTCCCGCCTGGCGCCGAGCTGAAGGCTGGCCTCAAGAAGATCGGTGATCAGCTGACCGAGGACTGGACGAAGCGGGCTGGGGATACCGGAGCGGAAGTTCTGGCGACCTATCGCAAGTGAGGTTGCCCGTATCGACCTGATTGCAAGACGCGTCAGACGCCCCGGTCGGTCGACGATCGGGGCGTGGTTCCAACGGGACCAAGCTCTTTTCCCCGCGCCAGCCTGCCGCAGGCACCAGCAAAGCCTTGTTGGCCTGGACGGAATGTGGCATCTAGCCGCCATCGGGCTCAAGGGATGAGCTTATTCATTGGTCCCTTTCCTGGTGATGCCACTTTCACGATGCCTACCGAGCGCTATCGCCCAGGCCCGTGCGATCGGCCGGCCCCTGCGCTCCGCAATGCCCGCGTACGCCCGCCAGTGGGCGGATCGGGGCTCGCAAAAGTTACGGAGACGTTTTTTTGCAAACGACCACGTTCGCTGAGCTCGGCCTCAGCGCCAAGGTGCTCGCCGCGATCGATGCGGCCGGCTATCCTGCTCCGACCCCCATTCAGGAGCAGGCGATACCCGTTGCAGTGACGGGACGCGACGTTCTTGGCATCGCCCAGACAGGCACGGGCAAGACCGCCTCGTTCGTGCTGCCAATGATCACCCGTCTGGAGACGGGGAGGGCTCGCGCCCGCATGCCGCGCTCTCTGATCCTCGCTCCGACGCGCGAGCTTGCCGCCCAGTGCGCGCAGAGCTTTGAGAAGTATGGGGTCAACCATAAGCTGGACGTGGCGCTGCTGATCGGCGGCGTGTCGATGGACGATCAAGTACGCAAGCTCGACCGAGGGGTCGATGTGCTTATCGCCACGCCAGGGCGTCTGCTCGATCACTTTCAGCGCGGCCGTATTATGCTGATGGGAGTCGAGATCCTCGTTATCGACGAGGCCGATCGCATGCTCGACATGGGCTTCATCCCCGACATCGAGAAGATCTGCAAGCTGTTGCCGCCGAAACGGCAAACGCTGTTCTTCTCCGCGACGATGCCGCCGGAGATCACGCGACTGGTCGACCAGTTCCTCACGGATCCAGCTCGGATCGAGGTTGCGCGGCCAGCGACGACGGCGAAGACCATCACGCAACGCTTCTGCTACTGCGACAACCCCGAGGACTGGGCCAAGCGCGAGGTGCTTCGCGAGCTGCTGCGGTCACTCGACGTGCGCAATGCCATCATCTTCTGCAATCGCAAGAAGGATGTGGCGATCCTTCTCAAGTCACTGACGAAGCACGGCTTTAATGCCGGCGCACTGCATGGCGACATGGACCAGATGAGTCGCATGGCGACATTGGACAAATTCCGTGCTGGCGAGATCGCATTCCTGGCTGCATCGGATGTTGCAGCGCGGGGACTCGATATCCCCGACGTTAGTCACGTGATCAACTATGATGTGCCTTGGCAGGCCGACGACTACGTCCATCGGATCGGGCGAACCGGGCGGGCTGGCAAGGAGGGGTTCTCGGCAACCATCGTCTCGAGCGACGATATCAAGGCGATCGATTCTATTGCGAAGCTGATCGGCGAGGAGCCGAAGTGGATCGGCGAGCCGCCGGACGAGGCCGCTCTTGCCGATGGGCGTAGCCGCAAGCGGCGCGGCCGCGGGGCGCCAGCTCGTGGACGGCCCGAAGCACGCGGACGTCCAGAGTCACGCGCGCGGCCCGAGGCGCGCGGCGGACGAGGCGAGGAACGGAGCGAGCGCGGACCCCGCCGCGATGCGCCGGAGCGACGTGAATCGTCGCGTCGCATCGCGCGGACCGATCGGCCGGATACCAGCGAGCAGCCCGAGATCGCCGACGATGCGACGATCACGTCGCGGCGACCTGTACGGCGTCGCGAGCGGGCGCCGCAAGAAGGTGATACGCGGCGGGTAGAGGCTGCGCGGACCGACAGCGCTCCGCGTGAGGTGCGGCCCGAGCGGGCGGCGCCAAGACCTGAGCGTCAACCAGAACGGCCTCAAGCCCAGCAGCGTGGGACCGAGGCACGTGGGGGCGAGTCGAAGGGCGGTGGCCGTAACCCGAGCAGGGACGGACGTGGTCAGCAACGGGGCGGCGACGAGGCTACGCCGCTCGCCTTCGGTGACCACATGCCGGCGTTTCTCAAGAGGCCGGCGCGCGTCAGCGCCGACTGACCAGAGCGCGTCGAACCGGTTGCTATCGACCGACGACGGGTTTGCGATCCGAGAAAAGCGCGCCGCCGTACCGCTCGCAGCTGGGTAGATCGGCGGCGAAACCTGCCGGCGGCCGGGCTGCCGCTTTCAGCCGATACGGTGCGGATCGCATCTTGGGCATGGGCAGGGGACAACTCGCACGACCGGTTGCGGTCGCGCGAATCCGGACATGATATGCGCCTCGCGGGACGGTCGGCTGCGCGTGGAAATTGCGAGCACCTGCTTGAGACCGCCGGAGCGGAGCACATCGGCAAGGGGAGCGTGGCCATGTCACCAGCGGAAGCGACGGCGCACATCTGGCAACTCGGGGGTGGGCCTCTGACAGCGCTCGACGGAGTCGCGCTCAGGGGGCAAGAGCCGGCGCTACCGTCGACATTTGCGGTCGGAACGATGGCGCAAGCCACAATCGCGGCAAGCGCGCTGGCAGCGGCGGAATTCTGGTATGCGCGCACTGGCCGCCGGCAACTTGCCGCTGTCGATATGCGGCACGCGGCAGCCGAGTTCCGCAGCGAACGCTATGTACAAGTGGAGGGCAAGCCCCAACGCGAGATCTGGAACAAGGTAGCCGGAGTCTATCAGACCGGCGATGGCCGCTATGTTCGCGTGCACGCGAACATGCCGCATCACAGGGAGCGGACGCTACGCTTCCTCGGAGCGGAATACGATCGCGCCAGCGTGGCGGCCAAGCTCCAAGACTGGAGCGGCGAGGCGCTCGAAACAGCCGCCGCGGAAAACGGCATGGTCATCACCATGATGCGCTCGCCGGAGGAATGGCGCGCGCATCCGCATGGGCGAGCTGTCGCGAAGTTGCCTCTGTTCGAGATCGTGCGGA
Organism: Rhizobiales bacterium Ga0077524; assembly: GCA_001464755.1. GTDB lineage: Bacteria > Pseudomonadota > Alphaproteobacteria > Rhizobiales > Hyphomicrobiaceae. Next base: position 26,341 of record LNDR01000398.1, on the reverse strand, counting down.
TCGCTGATGCGCCGCCCCGCAAGCGCGCGGCCGGAGGGCAACCGCTCTCCGACATTCGCGTGCTGGACCTTACGCGGGTGATCGCGGGTCCGGTTTGCGGACGGACGCTCGCCGCGCATGGTGCGGACGTGCTGTCGGTCACGGGCCCCGGTATTCCGGACATCGAGACGCTGATCATGGATGGCGGCCGCGGCAAGCTGCGCGCCGAGGTGGACTTGGCCCAGGAGGCGGGTCGCGAGACGCTCAGGGGCTTGGCTCGGGGGGCGGACGTGTTCGTTCAGGGTTACCGACCTGGGGCTATCGCGGCGAAAGGATTTGCGCCCGAGATGCTGGCCGAGCTGTCACCGGGTATCGTCTGCGTATCGCTGTCGGCTTGGGGGCACGAGGGGCCTTGGGCTCAGAGGCGTGGTTTCGATAGCCTTGTGCAGAATGCGAATGGGCTGAACGCTGCCGAGGCTGCCGCTTTGGGCTTGGAAGCGCCGAAAGAGCTCCCCTGCCAGGCGCTCGATCACGGTACAGGCTTCCTCATGGCGACAGGGGCTATGATGGCGCTCAAGCGCCAGGCGGAAGAAGGTGGCTCGTGGCTGGTGCGCGTGTCGCTTGCGCAGACCGGCGAGTGGCTCTGGAAACTCGGTCGGCTTTCCGTGGACTGCCTGAAAGGGCCTGATCCAACGCGCGCGGATGTCGCCGACCTACTGGAGGTATCCGAATCGGGCTTCGGCCGCATGACAGCCGTACGCCACGCCGGCCACCTCTCGGAGACGACTGCTCATTTCGCGAGGCCAGCCATGCCGCTCGGCTCACATCCCGCGACGTGGCCAAAAAATGCGGTGCTGTAAGACATCATTAAGAGGCCGCAGATAGCCTACGGTCTTCCTCGCCTTGCGGGGTCAGCGGTACGGCAACGGACATTTTCATGATCTTCGGAAAGCGCGCCTCTGCGCCTGCAAGCATGTCAGTGCCCGCTGCAAGAAGACCGCACGACGGGTCGCCAACAGCTCGCCTCGGGAAGCTGCGTGACCATCTGATGGCATTGCTTGCGACCGCGCAGCAGATTGCAGATGCGGTGAATCAACAGGGCGTGGTTCCGGTTCCGATCATCGTCGACGACACGGACCCTGAGGCTGGTCCGCTCGCATTCAAAGGGTTCGGCGAGCACTTCGTGACCTATGGCCCCGGCGGCCTTGGCCATGTCGCCTACGGCTACAGAAATCCGCACGGCGACGGCACCGTTGATCCCAATGCGCAATACCATCTGCAGCAGATGACCGGCCAGATTCTGGCCTTCAATCTGTATTGCCAGCGAGCCGAACTCGAGGATGCCCTCGGTGTGGCGCTGCAAGCGCCGGACGTCGGACAGGCCGTCGACAGCATGCTGGTCAGGCTGGCATTTTTTGCGGCGCTGTTCGATAACTTGATCTCGGTTCAGCCACGAAACGGCTTGGTACCGCATCTCGATCTGCAGCGGCATCGCGCGAATCTGGACAGACATCTCTTGATGGCCAGCGACAAGATGCTCGCGCCCGAACGGCTCGATGAGCTGTTGCCGATCAAGGGTTGGCCGCTCATCGGCGTCGAATTCACCTATGAGCCGCACGACGGCGACTACTTCATCAACGGCGTTTATTTTCCGGCTGAGCACGCGCAGGTGCTGCTTGCCGCGCAGCAGCGTGCGAACGCTCAATTGGCCAAGGTCGCATAAGGCGATCGGAAGCGGCCTTTCCGCGGCGCGAGCGCGAACTGATCACGCATTTTTTACCACGGCAGCCAAGCTGTGGCCGCAGCCATCCTGTCGTTTCGGGTAGTAGCATTCGGTCGCGCGGGGTTTCCGCGTGGACCGGACGAATGTCGCCCGACGAGGATCTGGATGGCCAAGCTCAACATCAATGGGAAGTCGCTCGACCTCTCGGTCGACGGCTCGACGCCGCTGCTTTGGGCCTTGCGCGAGCAGGCCGGCCTCACAGGCACCAAATACGGATGCGGCATTGCGCAGTGCGGCGCCTGCACTGTCCATGTCGATGGCGTGCCGGTTCGCTCCTGCGCGATCACCGTCGACAGCCTCAAGCCCGAGCAGAAGATCGTCACGATCGAGGGGCTTTCGACGGACGCATCGCATCCCGTGCAGAAGGCATGGCTGTCCATGGACGTCCCGCAATGCGGCTATTGCCAGAGCGGCATGATCATGGCGGCTGCGGCTCTGCTGAAGGAAAAGCCCAAGCCGAGCGACGCCGACATCGACGCCGCAATGACCAATATCTGCCGGTGCGGCACGTATCAGCGGGTCCGCGCGGCCATCCACGAGGCGGCCGGCGGCAACAAGAGCCAGGGTTGAGGAGGCGATCATGACCGAAACGATCTCCGTTACCCGGCGCGCGTTCGTCGGAGGCAGCACAGCTGCCGTGGTGAGCGGGTTGACGGTGGGCTTCCATGTGCCCAGAGGCGGGCTCTCAGCTTACGCGAGCGCGCCAAAGTCTCCCGAGGTCAATGCTTGGGTGGTGGTGCGGCCTGACAATACGGTTGTTGTTCGCATCGCGCGGTCCGAGATGGGGCAGGGCACGCTGACCGGTCTCGCGCAGTTGGTTGCCGAGGAGCTCGAGTGCGACTGGTCGAAGGTGACAACCGAGTACCCGACGCCGGGACAGAACCTTGCTCGAGATCGGGTATGGCGCGACTACTCGACCGGCGGCTCGCGCGGAATCCGCGGCTCGCATGATTATGTCCGCCAAGGCGGTGCCGCCGCGCGGGAGATGCTGAAACAAGCGGCCGCGAGCAAGTGGGGCGTGCCTGCCGGCGAGATCGTGGCCAGCAATGGGATGCTGAGCCACAAGGGTTCGGGCAAAACGGCTACTTTCGGAGAGTTGGCCGAGGCGGCTGGCAAGCTCGCGCCGCCAAAGGATGTAGCGCTGAAAGACCCGAAGGACTGGAAGCTGATCGGCAAGCCGGTAGCGCGCCTCGACACGGCGCCCAAGGTCGACGGCTCGCAGGTGTATGGCACGGACATCAAGCTCGATGGTCTGCTGAATGCCGCGATCAAGGCGTGTCCCGTGTTCGGTGGCAAGGTCGCCTCGTTCGACGCGGCCACAGCCAAGTCGATGCCTGGTGTGCGGCATGTGCTGCCGGTGGGTGAGGTTGCGGTCGCGGTGGTGGCCGATACGTGGTGGCAGGCCAAGTCGGCGCTCGATGCTGTCGTCATCACGTGGGACGAGGGCGCGCACAAAGGGGCTTCAAGCACCAGCTTCGCCGCGGTGATGCGCGACGGGTTGACGGCGACCAAGGACGTGGCGGTCGGCAACAGCAACGGTGATGCAGCGGCGGCGATCGCGGGCGCTGCACGCAAGGTGGAGGCGGTCTACGGCTACCCACACCAGAACCATGCGACGCTGGAGCCGATGAACGCGACGGCGCTGTGGACCGCCGACAAGTGTGAAGTCTGGTGTCCGACGCAGAACGGCGAGGCGGCGCTGGCGGCTGCGGCAAAGGCTGCGGGACTGCCTCAGCAGAAATGCGATGTCTACAAGGTTCATCTGGGTGGTGGATTTGGTCGGCGTGGAGCCTTCCACGACTACGTCACGCAGGCGGTCCTCATCGCCAAGCAGGTGCCGGGTGTGCCGATCAAGATGATCTGGAGCCGCGAGGAGGACATGGCGCAGGGGTTCTATCATCCCGTGACCATGGCCAAGGCGACGGGTGCGCTCGACGACAAGGGAAATCTCGTCGCGTTGCACATCAGGATCTCGGGACAGTCGATTCTCGCCTCGGTCAGGCCGGAAGCGGTGCAGGCCGGGCGGGACCCAGTCGTCTTCCAGGGGCTCGCGAAGGACGATCCGCAGAAACCCACGGCGAACGAGCATGGGATCTGCTATGGCGTGCCGAACCTGCTGGTCGATCACGCCATGCGCAATCCGCATGTGCCGCCCGGATTCTGGCGGGGCGTCAACGTCAACCAGAACGCCGTCTATCTCGAGTGCTTCATGGACGAGCTGGCGGCGGCGGCGAAGGTCGACCCGCTGGAGTTCCGGATGCGCCTCCTCGGTAACCAGCCGAAAGCCGCCGCCGTTCTGAAGGCGGTCGCCGAAAAGGGCGGATGGGGCAAGCCGATGGCAGACGGTGTGCAGGGCCGTGGCCTGGCGCTGCTGCGGTCGTTCGGCAGCTATACTGCGGCGATGGCCGAGGTCTCGGTCAGCACTGCCGGCAAGCTGAAGATGCATCGGATCGTCGCGGCGACCGACCCGGGCTACGCCGTCAATCCACGTCTTATCGAAATGCAGGTCGAGGGCTCGTTCGTCTACGGCCTTGGAGCGGCGCTCAAGCAGTCGTGCACGGTCAAGGACGGTCGCATCGTCGAGACGAACTTCGATACCTACTCCCCATTGAGTTTCGATGAGATGCCGAAGGTGGAGACGATCGTCATGCCATCCGGCGGTTGGTGGGGCGGCGTCGGCGAGCCGACGATCGGCGTTGCGGCGCCGGCAGTGCTCAATGCCATCGCTGCTGCGACCGGCGTCAGGATACGCGAGCTACCGGTCAAGGATCAAAAGCTCAGGGCATGAGGCGGTGCGGCGTGCGGTCGGTGCAGCGCTGCTCATCGCCAGCGTCGTCTCGACCTCAGCTGGTGAGCCGCGTGGCTTGGCGTCGTTCGAGGTATCAGGCGATTCTATCGCCAAACCTCTCGATGGCCGCATTGGTGATGCGGAGAGGGGCCGGAGCATCGTTATCGACCGTCGGGGGGGAAATTGCCTGATCTGCCATCGGGTGCCTGCGCCGGACGAGCCGTTCCAGGGCGATCTCGGGCCTGATCTCGGTGGCATCGGGGGCCGTTTGACCGAGGCCCAGATAAGGTTGCGCCTCATCGATGCATCGCGGCTCAACGCGGAGACGCTGATGCCGCCTTACCATCGGGTGGAGGGGCTCGCGCGGGTGGCGAAGGAATTCGATGGGCGGCCGGTGCTGACGGCGGCGGAGATCGAGGACGTGGTGGCGTGGCTCGTGACCTTGAAGTGACGCAGGAGGCGGTTTGGTGCAGCAGCGCAAGACTTCAGCAACTCCGCGGATGCTCGGACTCGACCGCCGGCGCCTGATTGCGGCGGTGGGTGGCTTTATCGCGACGCCAAGTATTGGTGCTGCGTGGGCCGAAGACGGCGGTGTCAGCGGCCAGTATCAGAAGGTGCGACGCGAGATTGCCGCGGGGCGCGAAATCCGAATTGGACGCGTTGCGCTCGACATTCCACGTCTGGCGGAAAGTGGAAACTCGGTGGCGCTCAGGGTGACCGTCGCAAGTCCGATGACAGAGGCGGATCACGTGCGCGCGATCCATATTCTTTCCGAGAAAAATCCGGTGGCGTTGATCGCGCGTTTTCAATTCGGTCCGAGATCGGGGCGTGCGGAGGCGCAGACGAATATCCGCTTGGCGACGACACAACTGGTGCACGCCCTCGCGGAGACGAGCGACGGTGGGCTGTGGGAAGCGAGCACCGAGGTGGTGGTGCTGCTCGCCGCCTGTCTCGACGGAAGCTGAGAGGCCGATATGCGTTTGCGCCGCATTGTCATGCCGGAGATCGCGAGGGCGGGCGAGGTGATCGAGATTCGCACGGTGATCCTGCATCCGATGATCACCGGGCACACCGCGGCCGGTGCCGGAGTCAGCGGGCGACGGATCGTGCACACGTTCCATGTGCACTATGACGGCGCTGAGGTGTTTCGGGCAGAACTCGGCCCCGGTATTGCGGCGAATCCGCTGCTGACATTCACCACGGTCGCGACGCGCACTGGCGACGTCGTCTTCACGTGGATGGACGACACGGGCGAAACCGCTGTCGAGACGCGGTTGTTGACGGTGGCGCCCGCATGAGGCGCGGCGTCGCGGGCAAGGCGTTGCGCCGTGCACTTGCCGCTGTATTCGCCGCGATTGCCCCGTTCGCCGCCGAGGCGGAGCCGAAGGCGCGATCGGCGCGCGAATTCCTTTCGCTCGAGCTAGCGGCGGAACAGGCCGACGAGACCCTCAACCGGGGGATGCTTTGGGTCGAGCTTGGAGAGCGCCTCTGGAAGGATGGCTCGGTGCCCTCTGGCCGTTCCTGTGCGTCGTGCCATGGGCAGCCCGGCGGCATGCGCGGGGTGGCAACGCGTTATCCGGCTATCAACCGTGAGACGGGCGCGCTGGTCAATATCGAGGGCCGTATCAACGGCTGCCGCGTCCAGCACCAATCGCTACCGGCGCTCGCGTATGAATCCGAAGAGCTGCTCGCGCTGACGGCGCTCGTTGCGCATCAGTCGAAGGGGATGATCATGAGCGTCGCGGTGGACGGTGCGGCGAGAGGCTTCCTCGAGCAGGGACGTGCCGTCTACGAGAGTCGGCAGGGCCAGCTCAATATCGCGTGCAGCCAGTGCCACGAACAGAACGTCGGTCGCAAGCTCAGAGGCGATGTCATATCGAGCGGGCTCGGTGTGGGCTATCCCGCCTACCGGTTGACGTGGCAGGGTCTCGGGAGCCTGCATCGAAGGTTGAAGGCATGCCAACAGGGTGTGCGGGCGGCAGAATTCGAACCCGGCTCGACCGAGCACCTGTCGCTCGAACTCTTCCTAGCGTGGCGGGCACGAGGCATTCCGATCGAGACGCCCGGCATTCGCCGCTGAGCTTCTCAGCCGGCCTTGGCCGGCCCAAGGTCGAACTCGCGCTCCCATGCCTCGGGAATGCGGCCAACCCGCTGACGGACGGCTTCGGCCTGGGCGCGACAAAGCTGGCGCATGTGGGCTCGGACTGGCGCCGGGAGAGCGGCTTGTTGGCTGCGGTTGAAGCGTCGGCCGAGTTCGGTGAAATAGCTCGCGTCGAAGTGGGTTCCGATGAATCGGCAGACCTGGCGTAAAGCGGCGAGGCGGTCGGAATGCATGTCCTCGTAGAAGAGGACGAGCGTCTGGGCGTAGTCGGCCAGCTCGCCGAAACGCGGCTCGGCCAACATGGCGGCGATGGCCTCGGTCGATTGACGGTTGGCGTCGAGGCCGCGCGATCGGCACTGGTGGAGAACCTGACTCCAGAGCCTGTCCACCGGGTTGCGCATGATGAAAATGATGCGGGCGTCTGGTGCGAGCCGCTTGATGTGGTTGAGCCCGTCGATGCCGAGAATGGCGTACTCGGGCGTGATCTCACCGGCGATCGTTGCGCTGCCGCGATGCCGGAACAGGCCGCGATACCAGTCGTCGTCGATGGGCGAGGCCATGTAGTCGCGCCACCACTGGCGCTGGCTGCGGTGCTCGGCGAAGTGGCTCCACTGGGTCCACATCCGCTGGTAATACTTCCGGTAGCGAGAGCGGCGCTTCTTCGGCGAGAGGTGCTGAGTCAGGCCCCGAATATGATCGAAGTAGTGGATCTCCTTCACAGGGGTTACGAAGATGTCGGGATGGCCGGCCAGCATGCGGGCGAGCCATGTGGTCCCAGACTTCTGGGCGCCGATGCCGACGAAGAAGCTCTCGATGCCGCTACTGCTCAAAGTCGCTGGTCCCCACTGACCGTTCGCCCACCGTCACAAGATGTTGCTTAACCTTACACACCGTGGCTGACAACGGAAACGCGCGGCTATCCAGAGGCCCGGGACGAAGCCTCGTCGGCGGACCAGTTTCAATAGCGGAACTGCTCGGACAGGATGCGCTCGTCGAGGTTGTGGCCGGAATCGAAGAGCATGAGGATCTCGGTCTGCCGCGCCTCCTCCACAGTGACGCGGACGACAGAGCGTGTCTCGATGTTGTCGGCAACGGCGCTGACGGGGCGTTTATCGGCCTCCAGCACCTCGATCTCGATGCGGGCGGCGGCCGGCAGGAGCGCGCCGCGCCAGCGCCGCGGGCGGAATGCAGAAATGGGCGTCAACGCCAGCAGGCGGGCGTTGATTGGCAGGATAGGGCCGTAGGCCGAGAGGTTGTAGGCGGTAGAGCCAGCCGGCGTCGCGACGAGAAGGCCATCGCAGGCCAGCTCGTCCAGTCGCACCTTGCCGTCGACCGAAATGCGCAGCTTGGCGACCTGGTGAGTCTCGCGGAACACCGAGACCTCGTTGATGGCGAGTGCCGTATGCGTCTTGCCGGTCTGGTCGATCGCGGTCATGGACAGGGGATGGATTCGGCTCAGCTCGGCGCGCTCGAGGCGCTCGAGCAGATTGTCCTCGTGGTATTCGTTCATGAGGAAACCGACGGAGCCGCGATTCATGCCGTAGATCGGTATCTGATCGTGCATGTGGCGCTGCAGCGTCTCGAGCATCAGGCCGTCGCCGCCGAGTGCCACGATGACGTCAGCGACGGCGACGTCTGCGTTCTCGTAGCGGTCGGCCATTCGCTGAAGCGCCTGGCGCGCCTCCGTCGTATCGCTGGCGACAAAGGAAATGCGCTCGAACCTGGCGCTGGGCTTTGGCATGATCGGCTTCCGGATCTGCCCGGGTTGACCAGGCGCTTCCTCGGCGAGGAGACTTATTGCAGTGCCAGAAATCACGACGCGAGTAAATGTCGAGGCGGAAGAGGGAATTCGCTGCGTCGGCGGAGGCGTCGTCGTGATCTATGCAACCTTCCCCAGTTTGTTGGTGGCGGAGCAGATCGGCGGCGAGCTGGTCACGGCGGGGCTCGCGGCGTGCGTGAACGTCATTCCTGGGATGCGATCGATTTATCGCTGGGCCGGAGAGATCCAGCGTGATGAGGAAGTAATCGCGATAGTCAAGACGCGGGCGGGCCTAGCCAATCGCGTCGTCGGTTGGATCCGCGTGGCACATCCCTATTCGAACCCGGCTGCCCTCGTCCTGCTTGTCGCCGATGGCTCGGCGGACTTCCTGGCTTGGGTGGTGGCAGAAACGGCCAGCGCGGAAGGAGCCTGAGAGGCTGTGGCGGACCGCTCAGCGCCGGCCGAGGAGGATGCGCTGCAAGATGCGCCAGCCCCAGCGCATGACAACGAAGCGTATCAACCAGCCGACGATGCCGCGGTTGCCGAAGCCGAGCGCGCTGCCGATGACGCTGCGCACGATTGACCAGAGGCCGCCGCCAGAATTGGCCTCGACCGGGACGCGGCCGCCGCGGCGCAGAATGTCCGAAAGATCGCCGTAGGGGTTGTTGCCGCGTTCACTATTGCCCGACCCGGGCATGGGGAACGGTAAGGGAAAGCCGCCGCCGCCGGTCTCGCCGCGCGGTTGGGGCTGGTCGGTGTCGGGCGACGGCGGGATTGGCGGCATCGGATAACCGCCCGGAGATGGGGCATCGGTCTCGGGCAACTCGAACCCGGTGCGGCTGCGGCGGTCAGGTGGCGCGGAAGCGCGACCGCTGCCAGGCCATGGCAGCTCGTAGCCGCCGGGGCGGCGGGCCGGCTCGTCGTTGGTTGGCCATGGCGGCGCCCGTCCGCTTGTCTCCGGGGAACCGGGCATCGGCGGCATGGGGAAACCACCTCTAGGGAGGTCGACCTTCGGCAACTCGTATCCGGCTCGATGGTCCATGGTGCCACCGGTATCGAAGCCGCCTCCGTCGCGGCGCTCGGGCGCGGGGCTGCTGCCGCCTGGGATGGGGAGGCGAGAGAGGATGTCGCCCAGGCCGCCCTTCGCATACTTGGCAATGGCGCCCATTAGCAGTTGGGCGAGGATCGGGAGCAGCATCTCGATGATGCCGCCGCCGACGCCGGACGCTTTAGCGGCGCGCGCCGATAGTGCCCGGGCTTTTCCCTCGGAGCCGAGGATGTGGGTCAGAACGGCCTGGCCGTCGGCGGCGATACGGGGATCGGACCAGGCTCGCGGGGTTTCGAGGATCTGCTCGTGGTGACCTTGCCCGAGCGCGTAGACCAGATCGGCGAGGCCGCCGCGCGATAACGTATTCCTCTCGAGGGCGAGCGCGAGTTCGGGAACGACCACCTTGGCGACAGCGCGGGCTTGAGACTCGGTGATGCCGGCCATGCGGGCGAGATTGGCCATGGCCTCGCCCGATTGCGACGTCTCGATGATTTCCAAAACCTGCATGGCCGCAACCGTCCTCGTCGATCGTCGATCGCGTGACCATATCCGCTGGTGGCTCAAGGTCAATTTCGCGCGAGGCGGATAACGGTGCGCCTCATTCGTGGCACACTCGCTGCCAGCGTGCGAAACAGCGTGGGTACCGAAATGGCATATGCTCGTCTGTCGATGTTTTCCGTGAGGACGTGTCTCATTGCGCTCATCGGGGCGTTGTCGCTCGCGGCACCGTCCTCGATTGCCCAAACGCCGGTTGATCAGCTCGTTTCGGGCGTTGTCAGGATCAAGGCCTTCATCAATCCCGATGGCCGCACGATTGGATCGCTCGGCTCAGAGAGGTCGGGCACCGGCATCGTGCTCGATAGCGACGGTCTCGTGCTCACCATCGGCTACCTTATGGTCGAGGCGCACGCTGGCGAGATCGTTCTCAACGACGGCCGTCAGGTGGGTGCGGAGATCGTCGGCTACGACTACGACACGGGCTTTGGCCTGCTCCGGGCGACGGCGCCGCTCAATGTCCGCCCCGTGCCACTCGGCAGCTCCGAGGCACTGAAAGCGGGCGACAAGGTTCTCGTGGCGCTGGGCGGAGGGGCAGAGCGGCTCGGCCCGGCGTCGATCGCGGCGAAACGCGAGTTTGCGGGCTATTGGGAGTATCTGCTTTCCGAGGCGATCTTCACCACGCCGCCCTATCAGGATTGGAGCGGGGCAGCGCTGATCAATCGGGAGGGGCGGCTCGTCGGGGTCGGCTCGCTGGTCGTGGGAGATGCATCGGGAACGGGGGCGGGAACTCCGGGCAACATGTTCGTGCCTATCGATCTGCTGCCGCCAATCCTCGGAGATCTGATGGCTGGCGCGGCTGGCGCGGGCAGAGCGAAGCCGTGGCTGGGGCTCACGACCGACGAGAAGGGTGCTACTCTCGTCGTGCGGCGGGCAACCGAGGCCGGACCGGCTGACAAGGCTGGCATCAAGGCGGGAGATCGAATTGTCGGCATAGGTGAAGAGCGCCCGCGGTCCCTGGCAGAACTCTATCGCGCGATCTGGGCGCGGGGGGAGGCAGGCGTGGTTGTACCAGTCTTGGTCGAGCGAGACGGGTCGCGGCAGACGATCAACGTTCAGTCCGTCAATCGGCGGGATCATTTGCGTTTGAACTCGAGCCTTTGAGAAGAGTGGGCCGGATATCGCCATCAGGCATCGAAACGGAGGGCTGCAGGTATGAAGATCGAGATCGAATACTGCGGAGCTTGAAACTACGAGCCGCGCGCCCGTGAGGCGCGGGAGATCATTCTGCACGCCAAGCCGTCGGCCGAAGTGAGCTTGCGGCGCTCGGGTGGTGGTGCCTTCGAGGTGCGGGTGGATGGGCGCCTCGCCTATTCGAAGCTGGCAACCTGTCGGTTCCCGAGCGACGACGAACTTCTGCGCGCTATCGGCTGACAGGGCAATCTCGACGACTTGCGGATTGGCTCGCGCCGCTGCCCCCGTAGCTCGAGGGCGCAGAACCTTGCGAGAATGCGAGCCTTGTCAGATGTGGCTTGCTGACGCATCCTTGATCCGCGCGGGGCAATGGGCCGCTCGCGCGAGGAAGCGAACCGGAGGCAGGCGACATGGCCGGCACACACGATCTCGTCATCCGCGGCGGCACAGTGATCGACGGAACCGGAGCGACAGCGCGGGAAGCGGATGTCGCAGTGGACAACGGGCGCATCAGCGCAGTCGGCACGTCGCTCGGGCGGGGCCGCGAGGAGGTCGACGCGAAGGGTCGGATCGTTACCCCCGGCTTCGTCGACATCCACACGCACTATGACGGTCAGGCGGTTTGGGACAAGCATACCGCACCTTCGGCATGGCACGGCGTGACGACGGCGGTGATGGGGAACTGTGGCGTCGGCTTTGCCCCCTGCAAGCCGGAGGATCGCGAGAAGCTCGTCGAGTTGATGGAAGGCGTGGAGGACATCCCCGGCCCCGTCATGCACGAGGGCCTCAAGTGGCAATGGGAGACCTTCGCCGAGTACTTCGACGTGCTGGACAAGCAACGGCGCGATATCGACCTTTGCGCCCTTCTGCCGCATGCAGCGATGCGGGTCTACGTGATGGGCGAGCGGGCGATACGCCATGAGAAGGCGACGCCCGCCGACATCGCAGCCATGCGCAAAATCACGGCTGAGGCTGTTCGCGACGGTGCCTTCGGCGTTTCGACGTCGCGCACCATCAGCCACAAGAGCCTGACGGGTGAATACACGCCGACGCTGCGTGCCAACGAGGAGGAGCTGACCGGCATCGCGCTCGGCATGAAGGATGCGAAGTCGGGATTCCTCGAGATGGTCTCCGATTGGAACGAGCCGGATGCGAAATCCGAGTTCGCCATGCTGCGGCGCGTCGTCGAGGCGTGCGGCCGGCCGGCGGTGTTCTCGCTTGCGCAGCGCCATGAGAAGGAGCGGATGGGCGTTTGGCGGGAATTGATGGAATACGCGGATGAGGCCGTGAAGGACGGGCTCTCGATCCGGCCGGTCTTCCCGCCACGCGCGATCGGCATCCTGCTCGGACTCGAGGGCAGCCAGAATCCGTTCTCAGGTACGCCAACCTACAAGTCGATTTCTCATTTGCCCCTCGCCGAGCGCGTCAAGGCTATGCAGAGCCCCGAGGTGCGCGCAAAGATCCTTTCGGAGGACCCCATTGCCGGTTCTACTTTCCCGCTGATCCGTCGTTTGAGCTATGCGCAGATGTTCCGCTTCGGCAATCCGCCGAACTATCTGCCGAAGGGCGAGGATTCGATCGAGGCGACCGCCTCTCGTGAGGGGCGGACGGCGGCGGAGGTCGCCTACGACGTTCTGATCGAGGATGGCGGGCGGAACTTCCTCTATACGCCGATCGTCAACTATGCGGGCTACAAGCTGACCGCCCCCGAGACGCTGTTACAGAACAAGAACGCGATCATGGGGCTGAGCGATGGCGGCGCGCATGTCGGCTTCATCCTGGATGCGGGGTTCCCGACATGGATGTTCACGTATTGGGGGCGCGAGCGCGGCTTGTTGACGACCGAGGAAATCGTGCGGCGACTTTCGTCCGATACGGCGCGTGCCGCAGGGTTGCTCGACCGTGGTGTCATCGCCGTCGGCAAGAAGGCCGATCTCAATGTCATCGATCATGATCGGATCTCCTTCGGCCGGCCCTATGTCACCTACGATCTGCCGGCGGGCGGAAAGCGGCTGCTGCAAAAAGCCGAGGGCTACGATGCGACGATCGTGTCGGGAAAGGTCACGTATCGCAACGGTGAGGCGACCGGTGCCCTGCCCGGGCGCATGGTGAAGGGACAGCAGCCTGGCGCCTGAGGCGTTGCACTGCATTCGACCGCAGCGCCCCGTCCAGCGCGCATCCGAGGCGCGGAGTTTGCTTGTCGAACCGCCCTCTATATGAGGCCGTGCCGGTTGGCTGGCCCGGCTAGCGTTTGCTGCGGACGGCCCCACCCGATAGGGTGCAACGACATGCCTCAGCGGAGCACCCCCATGTCCGACACACCAGCGCCCCATACAGCCCGTGACGAGATCGGCGTTCTCGAGGCTGCGCGCGACTGGCTCGACCGGGACGGTGCCGTCGCGATTGCCACAGTGGTGGATACGTGGGGATCGGCTCCGGTGCCGATCGGCGGACAAATGGCCGTGGCGGCCGACGGGCGCTTCAAAGGCTCGGTTTCCGGCGGTTGCATCGAGGGCGACGTGATCGCCGAGGCTGACGATATCCTGGCGTCTGGCAAACCCAAGCTGTTGGAGTTCGGGGTCGCCGATGAGACGGCGTGGCGGGCAGGCCTGCCGTGCGGCGGCAAGGTCAAAGTCTATGTCGAGCGAGTGCAAGCCGAAGGCGGTGGCCGGGAACTGATCGAGCGTGCGGTCCAGGCGCAGCAAGCGCGGCGCGGGCTCGTGATCGCGACGAGGCTAAAGGACGGCGCGAAATCCATGTTCACACGCGAGGACGCCAACGTGCCGGAAGACGTGGCACAGAGGTTCTCGACCGCGAAGAGCAGCATCAAGGACACGCCCGACGGCGAGGTCTTCCTGCACGCCCTGGTGCCGCCGGCACGGATCATCGTCGTCGGCGCATCGCATATCGGCCAGGTCCTCGCGGAGATCGCCCGGCTCTCCGGCTACGAGGTGCAGGTGGTAGATCCGCGCACGGCTTTCGCGGCTCCGGATCGCTTTCCAGGCGTCAAGATCCATGCGGAGTGGCCGCAAGACGTGCTACCGAAGATCGGGCTCGACCCGTACACGGCAGTGGTGGCCCTGGCGCACGTCGGCCACATCGACGACGAGGCGTTGAAGCTCGCGCTGAAGTCGGATTGTCTCTACGTCGGTGCGCTGGGCTCCTCGCGCAATCATGCCAAGCGGCGCGAGCGGTTGCTGGCGGCGGGCATTACGGAAGCCGAACTCGGTCGCATCCGCGCGCCGATCGGTATCGATATCGGTGCGCAGACGCCGGCCGAGATCGCGGTCTCGGTGATGGCAGAGATCATTCGGGCCGTGCGCGGAGCAAAGCGCACAGGTTGACCAGTCGGCGTCCGGACGAAGCAGCGAGCGAAGAGCGCAGGGAAGCATGGACGAGACTAAAATCGACCGCGCAACGATGGGTCGGCTCGCCAAGGCCGTGGCGTTCGTGTGCGGCAATGACCACCCGGCCGTGGCCGCGTTGAGTGCAGCCGCAGAGAGCGGCCTCGAGCGCGACATCAAGCAGGCGCGCACCGTTTTTCTCAGATTGAAGCCCGGCGACAGGCGCGCGGCGCTCTCGATGCTCGACGACTGAGCGCGGGACCTAAGCGCGGGACCTTGTGCAAGGCGCTGTGGCGGTGTGAATTTGTCGGCCAGGAGCTTGACGAGGGAGCACGCATGGTCGGCGCGGCGCGATGGCACGACGGAATTGCGAGTGGAGAGCGGCATCTCTCGAAAGATCTGTTCGAGGATCGGGTAGCGCGGGCGGCGACGGCGTTTGCCAGGCTCGGCGCCGGTCCGGGGCAATCCGTTGCGATCCTGCTGCGCAACGATATCGCCTTTCTCGAAGCCTCGTTGGCGGCGCAGCGCATAGGCGCTTATGCGGTGCCGGTGAACTGGCACTTCCACCCGGAGGAGGTCGCGTACGTGCTCGCCGACTGCGACGCGCGGGTCGTGGTGGGGCACGATGATCTGCTGGCCGCTCTGGGCAATCGCCTGCCGGCCGCCGCCGCGGTGGTCGCTGTGGCGGTGTCGCAGGACATCCGTTCAACCTACCGGATCGAGGCAGGCACGGCGCGCAGTGGCGAGTTCCACGACTGGGAGGCTCTGCTCGCAGCAAGCCAGCCCTACGATGGGCCAGTGGTGCCCCAGACGATGAGCATGCTTTACACCTCCGGCACGACGGGCCATCCGAAGGGCGTAAGGCGGGCGCCGCCGACGCCCGAGCAGCAGCAGGGCCTCGACGAGCAACGGCGGCTGATCAACGGGCTCGAACCGGGGGTGAGGGCCTTGCTACCGGGCCCGCTCTACCATTCCGCGCCAAACTCGTTCGCGCTGCGAGCTGCGCGGGTCGCCGATCTGCTCGTGGTGCTGCCCCGGTTCGAGCCGGAAGCGTTCCTGGCGGCGGTCCAGCAGCACAGGATCACAACGCTGTTCATGGTGCCCGTGATGTTCGTGCGGCTGCTGAAGCTGCCCGAGAACGTTCGACGGCGCTACGACGTGTCGTCGCTGAAATTCGTGATGCACGCGGCGGCGCCCTGCCCACCCGACGTCAAGCGGGCGATGATCGACTGGTGGGGGCCGATCGTCTGGGAGTTCTATGGTGCGACCGAGATCGGGGCGATCACGATGATCTCGAGCAAGGAGTGGCTCGAGCGGCCGGGATCAGTCGGCAAAGTGACGCCGGGGACCACGCTGAAGGTCTATGGCGACGATGGGCGCGAAGTGGCGGAGGGTGAGATCGGCGAGGTCTACTCGCGGGTCGGGTGCGTGCCGGAATTTACCTACAACAAGTTGCCGGGGAAGCGGGCCGAGGTCGAGCGGAACGGGCTCATCACGTGTGGCGATATGGGCTATCTCGACCCGCAGGGCTATCTTTTCCTCTGTGATCGCAAGCGCGACATGGTGATCTCGGGCGGTGTGAACATCTACCCGGCCGAGATCGAGGCCGTGGGCATCGGCATTCCTGGTGTCAAGGATTGCGCGGTGTTCGGCATCCCCGACGAAGAGTTCGGCGAGGCGCTGCTGATGCTGGTCGAGCCGCAGGAGGGGAATACGCTGGAGCCCGAGGCCGTGCGCCGGCACCTGGCGGCACATCTCGCGGGATACAAGGTGCCTCGGCGCATCGAGATCCGTACCGGACTGCCGCGGGAGGACTCGGGGAAGATTTTCAAGCGGCGTCTTCGAGAGCCGTATTGGGAGACGGCGGGGCGGCGGATCTGAAGCTCGGTCGACCGAGCTTCGCCGGTCTTGAGACAGATCAAGCCCGCCTCGGGCCTGAGCCGTTAGAGGAAGGCGGTCGGCTCGCTCGGCGGCGGGGCGCGCGAGCTGTGCAAATCGAGGCTGTCGAGGGTGATCGAGGGCGATCACCCTCGGTGCCCTTGCGGGAGTGCTAGGGTGACACTTGGCGATGTGGTCGAGCAGCTGGGCGACGGGGCTGTGCTGGCACTCGGCGGGCTGGTGGTCGGCTTGGCATTCGGTGCGCTGGCGCAGCAAAGCCGCTTTTGCCTGAGGGCCGCGACGGTCGAGGTGTCGCGCGGCGCCTTGGGACCGAAGCTCGCGATATGGTTGGTGGCGTTCGGCGCTGCCGTGGTCGCTACGCAAGGCTTGATTCTCGCCGGTCTGCTCGACGTCTCGAATGCGCGGCAACTCGTTGCCCGCGGATCGGTATCGGGGGCGCTGCTCGGCGGCGCGATGTTCGGGGCGGGGATGGTTCTGGCGCGGGGTTGTGCGAGTCGTCTTCTGGTGCTTTCCGCGACCGGCAATCTTCGGGCCCTTGTGACGGGGCTCATTGTCACGCTCGTCGCCCAGGCCTCCTACCGGGGCGCGCTATCGCCGGCGCGCGAATGGCTTGCAAACCTCTGGATGGTCGAGGGTGGGGTGCAACGCAGCCTGCTGGCGCCCTTCGGAGGCAGCGCGCTGGCTGGCGTCGTGATCGGTCTCGCGTGGCTGATACCGGGCCTGTGGCTTTCGCGGCGACAGAGTGTCGGGACTTGGCGGTCGATCGCAGCCATCGGCGTCGGGCTGGCAGTAGCCGGCGCCTGGGCCGTGACGTTCTGGATTGCGCAAACCTCATTCGAGCCGGTCGCTGTCAAGAGCATCAGTTTCACGGGGCCTTCGGCTGATACGCTGATGGCTTTGATCAACATGCCGTCGATTCCGCTGAGTTTTGATGCGGGGTTGATCCCTGGCGTTTTCCTCGGGTCGTTGTTGGCCGCGGCGGCGACGCGCGAGATCGAGCTGCAGGGCTACGAGGGTGGCGCCAGCATGATTCGCTACATCGTCGGCGCTATGCTGATGGGGTTCGGCAGCATGTTGGCTGGCGGCTGCGCAGTCGGGGCGGGCGTCGCGGGCGGTGCGGTGTTCGCGGTTACGGCCTGGCTGGCGCTCGTCGCGATGTGGGCAGGGGCGGGCATTACCGATTTATTGGTTGATCGTGGTCTCAGCGCGCCAGCGCTCCGGCCAGAAGGCCTGCGCCCGTCAAGTTGACGAGAGCACCGGTGCCGAGGGCCGCAAACGTCAGCGCCATCCCTGCGACGCGCAACGCCATCCGCTCCGGTGTGCCGCTGACGCCGACCGCGTGGATCGTCCGACCGACGATCAACATCAGCCCCATGCCGTGAATGATGGGCGCTGGAGCGCCGCCCTGCTCGGCGAGAAGCATGAGCACGATCGCGAATGGGACATACTCGGCGAAGTTGGCGTGGACGCGCTGGCGACGCAGGAGTGCCGGATCGCCACCGTCGCCGAGCGCTATGCCGGCGCTGCGTCGGGCCGCAATGACGCGGATGCCGAGAGCTATGAACAGGAGTGCCAGCAAGCCGGCGTATGTCGACGTCACCGTCATGAGGGCGATCCTTGGCCGCGTCACACCGCCCGGTTACGGCTGGGCCGCGGGAGCGGATCTCGACTACGCAACCTCTTCGCCGACAATGACGACGATGACGGTGGTATTGTCCTGATGCGGATGGCCCGCCTCGACGACGCTCCTGATCAGGGCCTCGGCGATGGCATCCGGGCCGTTCGGAGCATATCCCGTGACGAGGTCTCGGATGGTGTCAGGCTCGAGCGTGAGAATGCCATCGCTGGCTACCACCACGATGTCGCCTGCGGCGAGCTGCAACGGCCGTTCGGGGGCATCGACGAGCTCGATGTCCTCGCCGGTGATCGCCGAGCGCAGATAGTGGCGACGGGGATCGGCGCGGGCCTCGTCGGCGCTCATCTTGCCTTGCTCGACCAAACGATCGATGACCGGAGCGAGTGAATGGTCCTCGTTCAGCTGGACCAGCTCACCGTCGCGGTAAAGGTACATCGGGCTGTCGCCGACGCTGATCCAGCTGAGGCCCGTCTCGCCGAGCGTAACACCGACGAGTGTAGCGCCCATCCCAGCCAGCTGGGGATTGGCCGAGACCTTGTCGCCGATCGCGTCGTTGGCGGCGACCAGGGATGGCTTCAGGCGCGACCGGCCCTCGCCGCCAGCAGCCGTGAAGTGCGCGAGAAATGCGCTGCAGATCGTCGAGGACGCGAGCGCACCACCCGCATGCCCTCCCATGCCATCGGCGAGGACCGCCACGAGCGCAGTGCCGTCGGGGGGGGACGTAACGCCGGGCGGTGTCACGGCGCTCGACCCCGGCCATACGACCGAGGCGTCCTCCTGATATGATCGCGCTCCTTGGGTTGCGCGACTAGCGTGCGTGAACTTCAGCATCAGCCCTTCATCTCGGAGAGCTCTGCCCAGTCGAAGTCGTTCCCGCAGAATGGAACGAAGACCAACTGGGTATGGCCCATTGTAATGACATCCATCGCCGTCAGCTCGATCGCGGACGTCGGCTTGCCGTCATTGACTGCAACGATATTCGTCTTAGCCAGATTGGGCACGAGGAGGAACCGGCGGTCAACCGAATCGTAGCGGATATACGCCTGCTCCTCGCTCGAGATCGTCTCATCGCCGAAGTCGATCGGTATGCGCTGGGCCGAGGAGCGGCCAATGGTGTTGTTGCCTTCGAAGATGGGGCGGAAGGCGCCGAGGCCTGGCCCGCCGATGATTACCAGCCAGCCTACGACTGGATCCTGCTGGAACTCCGTCCGTTTGACCAGCGACTTGCCACGGACGAGCTGGGTTCTCGAGCCTCCGCCCGGCGCCGCTTGGCGAGACACCCCTGGGCGCATGACGCGGGTCTGGGGCGTATCTTCACTCGCGGACTGGCTCGCGGCACGCACCTCGGCGGCGGCTTGGGAAGCACTCGGGACCGTCTTTCGCTCGGTTGTTGGAATCGGCGGCGCCAGCATGGGAGGGGCAGGCGCCAGCGGAAGTGCCTTCGGTTCCTTCTCGGCACTCGCCGCCGGCGATCCCTCACTCCTCGCAGCAGCGGCCAGTGCATCCCGCAGCGATCCCATAAGGCGCCGCTCGCTGCCGCCCATGGCATCGTCCTCGATCTTGCTCGACATATTTCGCTCCTCCATTTCGGATCAAAGTCCAAAACGCCCCACCACGAGATCGCAACCCAAACGCTCCATCACAGCTGTTGCACGACACTCAAACGCAAGCGCCCTGGGCAAACGCAACCACCCTGGGCCAATTTTGACGGCGTGGACCGGATCATGCCGCCAGCGGCTCACCGATCGAGGCACGTGGAAGCCCGGTTCTGAAAACGACACAGGTGGAGCCGATCTCGATGCGATCACCGTTGCTTAGGCGGTACCTGCGGGCGGGTGCGCCATTGACGGCGAGGCCCGGCGTCCCCGAGCTGACATCGAACAGGATGTATTCGCGGTCGGGCGTGCGCTGAATGACGGCATGCATCCCAGCCGGTCCATCGGTCTCGAGCGCGAGGTCGCAGTCGTCACTCTTGCCGATCCGCACGAGCTCGCCAACCGCGATGGGTGGCTCGTGGCGGTCGACGACCTCGATCCATGCGATGCCGTGGGAAACGGGCTCGTCGGCTGACCCGGGGGTGGCCGTGCTCATAGCGCGGCTTCGGCGGATGACAAAGCGGCCAATCGCGGCGGCGAGAGCCAGGACCGGAACGATCAGTGCCGCAGCGCCGGCGAGCCTGATGCTGGGGTGGCGATCGAGGCCACGTTGCAGGACGTCCAGCATCGCCAAGGCCCGATCCGCAGCGGATACCCCGCCAAGGCCTTCAGCGGCGGCGGATCCGACGGTCGCAATGAGCAGGATCGCGACGAAGCAGGCGCGCGTCATCGACAGGCGGGTCATAACCTGACAGGCGCAATTCCCTGGATGCCGTAGCGCGGGCATGACTCCTCCGTCGAATCGCAAACTGTCCCTTGATGACGGCCAGAACATGGCCGCAGACCCTCGAGGAGAGCTTCGTCTCATGCTTTCGCCATATTGATGGCGACAGTGCGCGGCGTGGGAGGCGGCGCGCCGCCGGTCGGTCGTGTGCCGGTGGCGACACGGGGAGGGCTGCGTGGTCCTGAAAGCGGGATTGAACGCCGCCGGAAGGCGAGCGGTCTTGGAGCGCCAGCGCGCAGGCGTAACGCCATGAGCGATCTCGTGGCACTCCGGCCAGGGACAATTCTCGCCGACGAGTACCGCATCGAGCGGACACTCGGCGCAGGCGGCTTCGGTATTACGTATCTCGCCGAGGAGATCGCCCTCGCGCGTAAGGTGACGATCAAGGAGTATTTTCCGGTCGATTTCGCCGCGCGGGATGCCGCTGAGGACGTCGTGCCGCGCTCGCGGGAAAGCGAGGGCGACTATTCGTGGGGGTTGGATCGCTTCCTCGCCGAGGCACAGACGCTGGCCCGTTTCAATCACCCCAACATCGTGCGCGTCTATCGCTTCTTCCAGGCCCGCAATACTGGCTACATCGTGCTGCACTTCGAGGATGGAGCGAGCCTGAAGGGGTGGCTCAAGGGCTTGAGGCGCGCGCCGCGCCAACCCGAGCTCGACCGATTGATTGCCCCTCTACTCGACGCGCTGGAGACGGTGCATCAGGCCGACTACCTGCACCGCGACATCGCGCCCGACAACATCATGATCCGGCGGGACGGCCAGCCGGTTCTGATCGACTTCGGCTCGGCGCGCGGTGACATCGCAAAGCATTCGAAGACGATCTCGGCGCTGGTGAAGCCGGGCTACAGCCCCTACGAGCAGTACGCTACGACGAGCCGGCAGCAGGGCCCGTGGACAGACATCTACTCGCTCGCCGCGACACTGTATGAGGCCGTGACGGGCCGTCGACCGCAGGATGCGCCGACGCGCATGGTGGCCGACGAGTTGGTTCCACCTGCGGACGCGGCGCTGTCATCCTACCGGCCCCGGTTTCTCGCAGCGATCGACAAGGGGCTGCGCCTGGAGATCGGGGAGCGGCCGCGGACCGTCGCCGACTGGCGGGCGGAATTGCTCGCGCCGGCGCCGCAACGGGTCGAGCCGGTGGGCGCCGCAGAGGCGAAGTCCGTGGCCGAACCGGTCGCGGCGGTCAAGGCAAAGACGAAGGCCAAGCAGAAAGCCGAAGAGCTTGTCGCGCCAGCAGAGCTGAAGGCCGAGCAGGCGGCTGCATCAGGCAGCGCGTCCGGCGGCGGCCTCGCGGCAGCGTTTCTCGATGGCTGGCGCAAGGGCACGCCTGCGACACCCCGGCAGCCGATGCCTCCCGCGGCATCCTTGCGGGCTGATGCGAAACGTCCCGCGAAGCCAGAACCGGATGCCATGAGGGGCCGATCTGAGCCGCAGGCATCAGCCGCCGATCGTCCGAAGCGTCAATCGCTGTTGGCTTGGCGAAGAAGAGGCGCGCCGACGGTTGACGAGCCGGGTGCGCGCCGGGCAGCGCCGCGAGCGATCCGAAAGCGTTCCGGCGGAGTGTGGCGAGGGCTTGTCCTCAATGTGATGCTGGCGTTGTTCGTCGCTGGCGCGGTCGTGGCGGTGCAGGATCAAATTCCGCGCGTTCATCTTCAACGTGAAGGCGAGGGGGTTCTGACGAGCCATGAGAACGGCGATGTCTCACTTGCCGAGCTCAAGGGCCATCGCGGTTCGGTGAAGGGCCTGGCCTTTACGAGCGACGGCCAGCAGATCGTCACGGCGTCTGCCGATGGGACGCTGAAAGTGTGGAATGCGACGAAAGGGAGCCTCGCACGAACGCTCGAACTCGACGCGGGTGGCGCGACTGCAATGGCGCTCGCAGGGCGGCATGCCGTGACCGGACATGCGGATGGGTCGATCGCGGTCTTCGATATCGATACGGCATCGAAGCTCGCGGTGCTGCGTCGCAATTCGGCATCGATCGGGGCTGTGGCGTTTGCCGGAAGCCCCGACCGCGTGGCGGCCGGCGCGCACGACTGGGCCGTGACGGTTTGGGACATGGGAAAGCCGCAAGCGCCGACGCGGCTCCTCGAGGGCCACGGGAGCGCCGTGCAGGCGATCGCCTATGCGGCGCGCGGTCCCTTCATCGCGACGGGTGCCGCGGATTCCAGCGTCAAGTTGTGGAGTCTCGAAAAGGGCGAACTGGTGCGCACGTATCGTGGGCACGGCGACTTCGTCGCTGCCGTGGCGTTCGATGGCAAGGGGCGCGTTCTCGCCTCGGGCAGCGTCGACGGCCAGATACGGCTCTGGTCGACCTATGCCAAGCGGTTGAAACGCCAGCTCAAAGGTCACGAGGGACGCGTCTCGGCGCTGGCGTTCGCGCCGGATGGGACGCACCTGGTTTCAGGGGGTGAGGACGGCACGGTTCGGATATGGGATTCAGAGCGGGGCAAGGCCGTGCGCACGCTCAGTGCCGGCGTCGGCTCGATCGGTGCACTCGCCGTCTCGGCCGACGGCCAGCGCATTGCGGCGGGTGGGAGCGACGGCAACGTCCGCGTGTTCGCGTCGGCACTGCCAAAGGAAGGCTCGTGAAGCCACGCGCACGATCGCTTGTGATGGTGGAGCGGGCTCGGCCTATACTGGCGCAGCACCTACCCACCCGATGCCGTCAGAGGTCTCCATGCCCGATGCCAAGCTGCTCGATGCCGTGACGTTGGAGATCGTGTGGACACGACTGATCTCGGCGGTGGACGAGGCGGCGAAAGTGATCGTGCGAACGTCGTTCTCGACTCTATCGAACGAGGCTAACGACTTCGCGTGCGTGCTGACCGATGCAAAGGGTGGATCGCTGGCCCAGAACTCGGGAAGCATTCCGTCGTTCATCGCGTGTCTGCCCGCGACCGTGCGCCATTTTGTGGCCCGGATGGGGACCGAGGAAATGCGGCCCGGCGATGTGCTGATCACCAACAATCCCTGGGACGCGACGGGCCATCTCAACGACATTACGCTGGTGAAGCCCATTTTCCGGGGACAGCACCTCGTGGCCTTCGCGGCCTCGACATCGCATGTGCCGGATATCGGCGGTCGGGTGCGCTCGGTGGAGCCCAGGGAACTTTACGAAGAAGGCTTTCATATTCCGCTGATGCATCTGATCCGCGAGGGCAAGCCCGATGATACCTTGATCCGGCTGCTTCGGACCAATGTCAGGACGCCGGATCAGACACTCGGCGACGTGTGGGCGCAGGCGAGCGCACTCTCCGTGATCGAGGCACGTCTGGTGGCCACGATGAATGACTATGGCCTGGACGATCTCGAAGCCTTCGCAGCCGATCTCTTCCAGCGCTCCGAGGCGGCAATGCGGGCCGCGATCCGCACTGTCAAACCGGGCACGTATCGCTACGCCATGCTGACGGACGGTCTCGAGGAGCCGTTCGAGTTCCGCGTGGCGGTGACGATTTCCGGGGACGAGGCGACGTTCGATTTCACCGGCACCTCACCGCAACAGGCGCGCGCCATCAATTGCGTGATGGCCTATACTTTCGCGATGACGGCCTACGCGATCAAATGCGCGTTGTTGCCAAACCTGCCGAACAACGAGGGCGTGCTCCGCCCGATCAAGGTGATCGCGCCCGAGGGGTCGCTGCTCAACCCGCGTTTTCCGGCGTCATGTGGTGGGCGGTCGGCGACGGGTCACTATGTGCCAGCGGTGATCTTCGGGGCGCTGCATCAGGCGATCCCGGAGAAGGTCATGGCTGCGCCCGGATCTCCGCTCTGGATCTTCACGCTGGCGGGCCTGGCGGAAGACGGCAAGCCGTTCGCCACGGTGCTGTTCTACAATGGCGGCCTCGGCGGGCGAGCGGCTGGCGACGGCGTCTCGGTGCTGTCGTGGCCGTCGAACATCTCGTCGACACCGGTCGAGGTGGCCGAGCATTCGGGCCGCCTCTTCTTCCGCGAGAAGGCGTTGAGGAGTGGGTCGGGAGGCGATGGCGAGAAGCGCGGCGGGCTCGGGCAGTCGATCGAAATCGAGTGCCTGTCGGAGCGCGAGCTTTCCGCCTGGTTCGTGACGGAGCGAACGAAGATCGCGGCGCCCGGCATCGGCGGCGGAAAGAGTGGTGGGCCCGGGCGGGTCGCCATCAACGGACAGGACGTCGACACGCGCCGGATGCATCTCCTCAAGCGCGGCGATGTGGTGACGATCCAGACGCCCGGTGGCGGGGGGTACGGCGATCCGGAGCGGCGACCGGCGCTGGCTCGCGAGCGTGATAGCGAGATGGGTTACGTCGCGCGCTGAGGAGACGGATCGCCGTGTCGCACATGACAGCGCGGCTCACGAGAAGATCTGTTTGCCGTGTGCTCACGACCGTCACCTCGCGGGGTGTCGAGGCTCGGTGCGATGCTTGGTCGGTCTGGAGGGGTTCATGAGCCGCCTCGCCTCGATTCTTGGGCTCGTCCAGTGGCGAGGTGGAAAAGGCACGCCGTTGCCGCAGCTGCCGCAGCGCGTGCAACGGCTCGTCGATGCGCAGGAGGCGGAGAGCGAGCGGCTGATCGGCTGGGTGCAACTCCTCGTCGTTGTGCTGCTGGGGCTGCTCTATGCCGCGGCGCCCCGGCCCAACGACGCGCCGGCGGCAATGCTCGGCGAGCCGGTGCCGATGGCGCTCGCCGCCTATCTGGTGTTCACGGTCGGTCGTCTGCTGCTCGCGTATCGAGGCCCGTTGCCGGCAGCTCTTCTGTTCGCCTCGATCCTGGCCGACGTCGGCTTGCTGATTGGTCTGATCTGGTCGTTTCACGCGCAGTACGGGCAACCGGCGCCCTTCTCGCTGAAGGTGCCGACATTCGTCTATCTCTTCGTCTTCATCGCGATCCGGGTTCTTCGGTTCGATGCGCGATACGTTCTGGCTGCTGGGCTTGCTGCCGCTGTCGGATGGATCGGGTTGGTGCTGGCTGTGCTCTGGAGTGGCGGAAACGAACTCGTGACGCGCTCCTTCACCGAGTACCTGTCGCAGAGCCGCGTGCTGATCGGCGCCGAGGTCGACAAGGTGGCGACGTTGCTGCTGGTGACGGGGGTGCTTGGGCTCGCCGTGGTGCGAGGGAGGCGTCTGTTCGTTGCTGCGGTGCGCGGTGAAGCGGCGGTCGCCGATCTCAGGCGCTTTCTGGGTCGAGGCGTTTCCGACACAGTCGTCAGCGCAGAGGCCGAGGCCATCGCGGGATTGGCACATGAGCGCGACGCGGCGATCATGATGCTCGACATCCGGGGGTTCACGCAGCTTTCGGCCCGGCTGACGCCGCAGCAGGTGGTCGGGGTGCTCACACGACTGCACGCGCGAATCATTCCGCTCGTGCGAGCCCACAACGGCATCGTCGACAAATTTCTCGGTGACGGCGTGATGGTGACGTTCGGCGCCGTGCGGTCGTCGACACGCGCGGCGGCGGACGGGCTGATCGCGCTCGAGGCGGTTCTTGCGGCGGCGCGGGCGTGGGAGGACGAGACCGCGGCGGAGCTCGGTGAGCGGCTCGTGGTCAACGGCGCTGTGGTCGCGGGACCTGTCATGTTCGCGGTAGTCGGCGCGCTCGACCGGCTCGAGTACACGGTGATCGGAGAGGCAGTGAATCTGGCGGCCAAGCTCGAGAAGCACAACAAGGCCGAGGCGACGCGCGGGCTGACAACGGCGGCAACGGCCATGCTCGCGCGAAGTCAGGGTTGGGAGGCAGCCGGCAAGACTGATCTGCTCGGGGGGCGGCGCGTTGCAGGCGTGGGCGCAGCGATGGATCTCGTCGCCGTTGGGTGAAGCCCAACGAGCCGCGGGGACCGGAGTCAACCGCGGCCGTAGCGGGTCATTTGCCGCGTTTCTGGGCGAGGTCTTTCTTGGTTGCCTGCGCCTCGGGGAAAACCCACATGGCGATCACAGCGAAGACCGCGAAACCGACCACGA
>LNDR01000397.1 GCA_001464755.1 Rhizobiales bacterium Ga0077524 | reverse complement strand
GCTCGGACTTGCCGTAGAGCACGAAATGGGACTCGCAACGCAACAGCCGCATGTAGTCGATGCCGGCGTAGATGACGCCGTCGAGCGCCTTGAAATTCGCTTCCTTCGCCTGCAGCTCGGCGCGGCGAGCATCGGTCAGGTTGCGCTTGCCGAGGAGGCCGATCATGTCGCCGACGCGAGCGGGAACGTCGGCGCGGGTGCGTGACGTCGCAGCCTTGCCGTCGCGGCCCATCCAGACGCCGTGATCCTTGCCGCCATAGGCGATCTCGCCGAGCGCGGGCGCGTAGATCCATCCGGCCGTCGCGCGGCCGTCCTCGACCAATGCGATCATCACCGTGAAGTCCGGCTCGCCGCCAGCGAACGCCTGCGTGCCGTCGATCGGGTCGATCACCCACACCGGACCGCGCTCTTGTAGGC